>NZ_JAESJQ010000004.1:0-329032 GCF_017891615.1 Staphylococcus sp. GDY8P198P | reverse complement strand
ACAATTATACGGACTTTATCAATTATCTAAACCTTTATTAACGGCAGCAATGAAAATTTTAGCTGCATATCATAATCAAGCATATTTAACCTCTCAAACAACAAGCTTCCAAGCAATCAATATGTATCTTAATTTTGGATTCAGACCAATTCATGTTGATGAATATGATCATGAAGCATGGACTTTATTGGAAAAAACATTAAATCGAAGCATTTTATAAATATATTTTTTAAAGAAAAGCGTGTTTATTAGTATATTCCTATAATAATATTATGTTAACTAAAATAAAAAAACTGCCGATTTAAACACTCGGCAGAAGACACTATTTTTTCTTATTCTTAGTTACAATAACTTGAATAATAAAAATAATAAATCCAATGAAAATGCCTAAAAATATTGCTACAACTGCAGACACAAGCGGTGGAAATTGAAACTGATATTGTAATATTAAGCCTACAATGATTGCTATAACAATCGCAATAACTGTAATCATGTTCTCCTTAAATATACTCAAACTGTTCACTCCTATCATTTATGTATTATATCATGATTGCTTAAGTACGTTAAAATAAAATAATGACTAATTAAAGTTTTATTTAATGTAAAAGATTAATTTTTATTTAAAATGAGCGTCTTGACGTAAACTTTAATTTTCTATATGATAATTTGGTATATTCATAAAAAGTGGGTGCAACAATGAAACCAACAAAGAAAATTACTACATTAATTATTAGTATAGTTGTACTAGGCGTACTTGCATTTCAGTTTATAAATGAGACTGGCCCTTTTTCATCCAATGATACAAATAATAATGACGGACCAAAGCAAACTGAGAAAGTACATGTAGCCCGTGTAGTTGATGGTGATACATTAATAGCAAATAATAGTCAACATGAACAAATTAAAGTGAGGTTGATAGGTGTAGATACGCCTGAAACTGTTAAACCAAATACGCCAGTACAACCATATGGTAAAGAAGCATCTGATTTTTCAAAAGAACATTTAACTGATAAAGATGTCTTTTTAGAATATGATAAAGAAAAAGAAGATCGATATGGTCGTACACTGGCATATGTTTGGCTAGATAAAGATACGATGTTCAATGAACTGTTAGTGAAAAAAGGATTGGCTAGAGAAAAATATTTTTCTCCAAATGGTAAATATAGAGAAATGTTCGAAAAAGCAGAACAGATAGCTAAAAGTAATAACGAAAATATATGGAGTTAAAAATTTCAAATGACTTAAACACAAAAGTGACTGGTACATAAATATCTATTCTCAAAAAAGAGAGCTAATCCATAATGGGTTAGCTCTCCTTTATATTTACATCTTACGATTTTGGCAATACATGTTTGTCTGAGTATTTGATTTACTTAATCTGAGCATGTAATCTCTTACTTATATCATTATTAGAAGTGACGGCATGTTACAAAATCGTTCATGCAGTTTTTAATACTGTTTAATTAGTGGAAATGTGCAAGTAGTTCATTATACTGTGATTCAGTTAATGATTCTTGAGCATTTACAATCGTTTCACCAATTATTTCTTTTAGAGAAGATTTGGATGAAACTGTTTCTACAAAATCTTGTCTTTCTGTAGGTCCATCAATTAAATTTACGCTACCATCTGTAAAGTAAACTAAACCAATATTTTGAATTCTATGATGCAATTGGTCTGCAATTCTATCTTCCAATGCTTTGGCATTTTTTGAAGACTGTTCATATGGATCATAATTATAAAAGTCATAAATAATAGAATTATTTCTAATTCTCTCTACAAATGTGTATGTTGTAGGTCGTGTTGATTGGAATTGACTATGGAATTGATTTGCAATATAACGGCCAACTGTTTGATTTACAGTATCATCGTCACTATTTTGTGTGTCATTTGTTGGGTCAACTGTGAAGTGGTAAAATGTTTTTTGCTTCCAGTTTTTCACATTAATATTAAATAACCCTTTTTCAGTAATAACAATGTAATCGAAAGCTCTAGCATATTCAAACAAAGGATGCTTAACAGCTAAATTTCCAGTTGTTATAATATCAAAAAATGAAATTGAACCTTCACTTTGATATTGATTTAATATGTCATTTAAATCCTGTTTAGCTTTTCTTAATCCATGATGGTGTGTATCATTATTAACATTTTTTTCAAGCATTTGATTTTTTAAATATGTGTTTTCACGCGTGATGATACTAATTTTATTTATTAACTGATCTTTTGCATATGATTCAGTCTCAAGCTTATGATTCATCACTCTTCTTTCAATAATAATAACTAATAATAGTATTACAATAATTATTGCTAAAATAATCGGTAAAAACATTGGTATCATCCTAATCTTAATATTTTTAATAAACTATATTTTACTCTTTTATTTATATTTGTACAAATACAATTAACTAATAGGGTTAATATTAGTATAATCATATTTTTTAATTATAAGCAATTCCTACTTAATATATAAATGAGTGATATGATTTGTTATAAAAATTATTGAATTAAAAAAATGATGTATCTATTTAATTAGTGCTTAATTGGGTAATACATATATTATCTACTATACTTACCGTAGAAAAGTCTGTTTGGAGGACATTGATTTGACTACTATGAAAAAATATATCAACTATATAATAGAAAACGTAAATAATGAAGATGTTATTGCATTTGATAACCACCCAGTTACTTATCACATTATTGACGAACTATATGAAGCTAAATTTAAAATTTCAGTGATTTCTTTTTCAACTGATATCATTAAATATGTTGCAAGGTACACTGATTTTAATATTATAATGCCCAATGGAAAGGTAGACAATGCACTACATATTATCACTGGTACGGATGTTATCCAAACATTTGAGAGATATCGCATTCGCTATTATTTTGCAACTGCACCTTATATGACAGATAAAGCATTGTATCAAACATTGCCAGAAATTGCTGAAATTCAGTTAGCTTTATACAATCGTTCAGAAGAATTATTAATTGTTAACAGACCAGCGATTTTGAAACAACATCATCGACAAGACTATAGCTATATTGGCGAATTTTAAATAAAAATGTGTTTACATTCACATTTTTGTGCTTTTCACATTGAAAAATGTAGTCACAAATAATATAATGATTATTAATGGAAACGCTTACTTTTGATAGGAGGTACAGATTTGGCAGTTAGTAATGATAAAAATATTAAAGAAGTTGTAAAAAATTTAACTGAAAATGTACCTGAACTGTTTAAATATAATGGTGAAGTCGCAAAACAACTTTTTCTTCATGATGAGTTTAATTTAGACGATAAGGTAGATATTAGTGTCGAAAGAAAATATCTTGGTGAAGTTTTAAAGTTTATACCTAAAAGCAATATGATTGTTTTACACGATGGTAAAAATACAACCACTGATTTTACAAAGTTAGAATTTGCAGATGTCACTCATGCAAATATTTATATAAATGATGAGTTAATAATGACAATTATTGTTTATGATGTTGAAAATGATGAATGGATGTTCAGGTGGAATCACAATATTCGTTTACCCGAAAAGCATATTTATTTTCATTCTATCAAATGGGATGTAGATTATATTAAGCCTGAAATTGTATTAATGTATGAGTTATTGGATCCCATCGATTATCATCAATTACCAAATTATAGAAGTGTTATCGATTCGTTAAGTTATTATCAATTTGTTATTTTACGCTTAGTTGTTGGAGATGAACGCATTAATCAAGCACTTATATCTGAAAAAAAAGCAATTTAAAAACCCTTCAAATCATTCATTAGGATTCATTCACTTTCAAATGAGTCTATACGATTTGAAGGATTTTTTATCGATAAATAGTTAGTAATTATTGTTTAAATATTCAAACAATTTTTAGTGTAACAATATTCATAAGTAGCATTAACTGCTTTCTCTGCATCTGTAACGTCGATTCCAAACATCATAGAAATTTCTGAAGCGCCTTGGTTCATCATTTTCAAGTTTATGTTTGATTCTGCAAGTGCATGAGTAATTGTGCTGGCAGTACCAACGATTCTATGCATGCCTTCACCAACCACCATTAGTATCGCTAAATCATGTTCAATGCTTAATTCATCTACATCACAATTTTTACGTATATCATTAAGTACTTGTTCCTCTTTGTTTTGTATCTCTTTAGAGCGCATGATGATACTTATGTTATCTATACCTGATGGCATATGATCAAATGAAATATTATAGTCTTCTAGTACGGCTAGTATTTTACGTGTAAAACCAACTTGTCTATTCATAAGATACTTTTTAATATTTAATACTGTGAAATCTTTGTCACAACTAATGCCACTTACAATACTATTTGAGTCAATTTCTCTATCATGTCTAATGTAAGTTCCTATATCATCAGGTCTATTTGTGTTTTTTATAACGACAGGAATTCTGTCTTTGTGTAGCGGTTGTAAAGCTTCATCATGGAATACGCCAAAGCCAGCGTAAGATAACTCACGCATTTCGCGATATGTAATTTCATTTATAACTTCAGGATTTTTAACAATAGAAGGATTAGCTCTAAAAATGCCAGAAACATCTGTAAAGTTTTCATATAAATCCGCTCTTACACCTCTTGCTACAATAGCTCCTGTTATATCTGAACCACCACGAGGGAATGTGACCACGTAATTTTGTCTAGAAATACCAAAAAACCCAGGAATGATTAATTTTTCTTCAAATGACCTTAAGTTATAAAGTGCTTCATAAGATTGATCTAAGATTTGAGCATTTTGAGGTAAATCCGTAACAGTAATACCAGCCTCTCCAGGAGAAATATAACGCGTCGGAATACCTTGGCTATTATTATATTCTGCAATAATTTGAGCATTAAAGTTCTCACCACATGAAAGTAAAGCATCTAACAGTCTGGATGGCTTTTCGCTCAATGTAGCTATGTAACTTTCTAAAGTTTCATCAATTGTTTTTAAAAGTGCATCACTCATGTTGAGTTCGTTAATAATATCCTTGTAACGTTGAATGATTTCTTCTTTTTTAGAATTGTAGTCTAATCGTTCTATCACTTTTTCGTAAAGTCGAATTAATAAATCAGTAGTTTTTACATCATCTTTATTTCGTTTTCCTGGTGCCGATACGACTACGATTTTTCGAGCTTCATCTGAATTAACAATGTCTAATACCTTTTTAATTTGCTCTGCATTGGAAACAGAGCTTCCTCCGAATTTAGTTACTTTCATAATGTTATACAACCTTTCTAAAAAATCAGAAAATTTAGTTTAGTTTTTATCACAGGAGTGATAATATAAATATACGTTTTAAATATTCATAGACTTTACAAAAATAATGAATGAATTTATACTATACCATATTCAAGTATTTTTCAACTGTACAATTGTATTTTTTAGATAAACAAACGGAGGAATGAAGACATGAAAGAATTAAATGTAGCACTACTTGGTTTAGGAACTGTAGGTTCTGGTGTAGTAAAAATAATAGAAGAAAATAGAGAACAAATTAGAGAAACAATGAATAAAGATATTAATATTAGACATATATTAGTACGTGACAAGTCTAGAAAACGTCCTATTAATACATCTAAATATAATTTAACTGAAAATATAGAAGATATTCTTGATGATGAAACAATTGATATCATTGTCGAAGTACTTGGTGGAGTTGAGCCCACAGTAGAATGGTTAAAACGCGCATTGAGTGAGAAGAAACACGTGATTACCGCAAACAAAGATCTTCTAGCTGAAAATTTAAGAGAGCTAGAACATTTAGCCCAAGAAAATGATGTTGCTTTAAAATATGAAGCTAGTGTCGCAGGTGGTATTCCGATTGTAAATGCTATAAATAACGGTTTAAACGCCAATAATATAAGTAAGTTTATGGGGATTTTAAATGGTACATCTAACTTTATATTAAGTAAGATGACACAAGAAGAAACATCATTTGAAGAAGCGTTGGCAGAAGCACAACGTCTAGGGTTTGCTGAAGCAGATCCAACTGATGATGTTGAAGGTATTGATGCAGCACGCAAAGTAGTTATTACGTCGTATTTATCATTTAATCAGGTGATTAATTTAGAAGAGGTTGATAAATATGGTATTAGCGATGTCACACTATCAGATATTAAAGTAGCTGATAAACTTGGTTATAAAATTAAGTTGATTGGTAAAGGTACATATGAAAATGCTCAAGTCAATGCATCAGTCGCACCAACTTTGATTGATAAAAGCCATCAGTTAGCATCAGTAGAAGATGAATTTAACGCGATTTATGTGATAGGTGATGCTGTTGGAGAAACAATGTTTTATGGTAAAGGTGCAGGTAGTTTAGCTACAGGGAGTGCCGTTGTAAGTGATTTATTAAATGTTACATTTAATTTTGATACTAATTTGCATACGCTACCACCGCATTTTGAATTGAAAACTGAAGAAACCAAAGAAATGATGAACGAAGAAGAAGATACGATTGTTATCAAAGGGAAAGAAAGTTATTATGTCGTGGTGCAAACAGATGGAGAAGATGTAAACCAAGTTGAAACTTTATTGAAAGGCGAATTGCCTGTTCATAAATCATTAGCAGTTACTGAACGTGATGCACATACTGCTGGTGTAGTTATCATAGGAATTGATGAATCCCCGATAGAAACAATTCAAGAATCAGGTTATGTTGTACAGAAAATTTACCCAGTTGAAGGAGTTTAATGTTTATGAAAAATTGGCAAGGGCTTGTAGAAGAATTCAAGGAATATTTACCAGTAACAGCTGATACACCTAAAGTAAGTTTAAATGAAGGCCATACACCTTTGATATACTGTGAGAACATGTCTGAAATGCTTGGTATTGAATTACATGTTAAATACGAAGGTGCAAATCCAACAGGTTCATTTAAAGATAGAGGCATGGTAATGGCAATGGCTAAAGCTAAAGAAGAAGGCAAGAAAATAGTGATTTGTGCTTCAACTGGCAATACTTCAGCTTCCGCGGCAGCGTATGCTGCGAGAGCAGGTTTAAAAGCGATTGTAGTTATTCCGGAAGGGAAAATTGCTTTAGGGAAATTGTCGCAAGCAGTTATGTATGGTGCAGAAATTGTTTCTATAGAAGGAAATTTTGATGAAGCACTTGAAATTGTACAAGAAGTGGCTAAAAATGGTGAAATTGCGCTTGTGAACTCAGTTAATCCTTATCGTATTGAAGGTCAAAAAACAAGTGCTTTTGAAGTGATTCAACAATTGAATGGCCAAGCACCAGATATATTATCAATTCCGGTTGGAAATGCTGGTAATATTTCAGCATATTGGAAAGGATTTAAAGAGTACCATGACACGAATGATACGCAACTTCCTAACTTATATGGGTTCCAAGCTGCAGGTGCATCCCCAATCGTTCAAAATAAAGTAGTGAAGAATCCAGATACAGTAGCTACTGCAATTAGAATCGGTAACCCCGCAAGTTGGGATAAAGCTAATCGTGCCTTAAAAGAATCAGAAGGTCTCATTGATAGCGTAACAGACGAAGAAATTTTAGAAGCATATCAACTGATGGCTCGAAAAGAAGGTATATTTAGCGAACCTGCAAGCAATGCCTCCATTGCTGGTTTAATTAAGTTACACCGTGCTGGTAAGTTACCAAAGGGGAAACGTGTCGTGTCAGTCTTGACTGGTAATGGTTTGAAAGATCCAGATACAGCTATCTCACTATTAGATAATCCAATTAAGCCACTACCAAATGATAGAGAAAGCATTTTAGAATATATTAAAGGAGCACTTTAGCATGAGTGTACGTTTACGTTTAAAAATACCGGCATCTACTGCTAATTTAGGTGTCGGATTTGATTCTATTGGAATGGCTTTAAATAAATTTTTATATCTTGATGTGCGAATTAATAATAGTGATAGATGGTCTTTTAAACATATAGGGCCAAATGTTGAATCATTACCAACAGACGAATCGCACTATATTTATCAAATTGCACAACAAGTGGCAAATAAATATGACGTGACTTTACCGTCTTTATCTATAGAAATGAGAAGTGAAATCCCTTTAGCAAGAGGCTTAGGTTCCTCTGCTTCTGCACTAGTAGGGGGATTATACATAGCTAATTATTTTGGTGATATAGAGCTTTCTAAATATGAATTATTGCAATTGGCAACTGAATTTGAAGGACATCCAGACAATGTAGCACCTACAATTTACGGGGGGCTTGTCTTAGGATACTATGATCCTGAAACAAAAGTGACGGATGTATCATATATTGATCCACCAAAATCTGATATTATCATAACAATACCATCAAATGAATTAAGTACGACACTTTCAAGGAATGTGCTTCCGGAAACATTTTCACATAAAAATGCTGTTAGAAATAGTGCCATCAGCAATACAATGATTAGTGCTTTAATACAACAAAATTATGAACTTGCAGGCAAGATGATGGAACAAGACGGTTTTCATGAACCATATCGTCAACATCTAATCCCAGAATTTCAAACCATTAAACAAATTGCAAAACAATATAAATCATATGCTACAGTTATTAGTGGTGCAGGCCCAACTGTTTTAACCTTGATAGCACCTGAACGAAGCGGTGAATTAGTGAGGGAACTTAAACGTGAATTTACGAATTGTCGATCTGAACTCGTTACAGTTAATATCACAGGAGTGGAATCTGAAGTAGTATATTAGTTTGATTTATTTGTTATAATATAGTCTTGTAGAGGTTGAAAGGAGATAGCAAGATGGGATATAAATTAATAGTGATGGATATGGATGATACATTAATGACTTCTGATAACGAAGTTAGTGTTGAAACAGCGCAATATTTAATAGATATACAAGCGCAAGGTTATAAAGTTGTACTTGCATCGGGTAGACCAACAGATGGTATGATGCCTACAGCAAAACATTTGAAATTAGACCAACATGACAGTTATGTCATAAGTTACAATGGTGGAAAAACAGTTAAAGTTTCTGATGAAAAAGTGGAAGTAAGTCGCACTGTGTCAAAGTCTGATTTTGATAGTATTGTAGATTTTTGTAGGAATCAAAAATTGTTTGTTTTGACTTACCAAGATGGTTATATCGTATATGAAGGTGAACATGAATATATGAACATTGAATCAGAACTCACAGGCCTGCCAATGAAACAGGTGGATGATTTAAAAGCATATATTCAAGAGGACGTACCTAAAGTTATGGGGATTGATTATGTTTCAAATATTACAAGTATTAGAAATGATTTAGAAGGTCACTTTAATGAAAATATTGATGTTACTACAAGTAAACCGTTTTTCTTAGAATTTATGGCACAGGGTGTATCTAAAGGCAATGCTATCACTGAATTGTGTCAAAAATTAGATGTAAAATTATCTCAAGTTATTGGCTTCGGTGATAGTTCAAATGATATATCAATGTTGAAAGTAGTTGGTAAAGCTGTTGCTATGGGCAATGCAAATGATGATGTCAAAGCTGTTGTTGATGAAGTTACTTTAACAAATGATAATGATGGTATCCCACACACACTAAAAGCTTTACTTAACTAACAAATTAATTGCTTAACCTTTATTTTTAAATATTGGTCACGCAAATGATTGATAGTTTGATCCGAAATGCTCACCTATAAGTCCCACTAACTCAATTTATTGAGTAGTGGGACTTTATTTTTCAGTTCAATCATCTACTAAAAAATTGAAATTTTTGCTTGTGCAAGCTTGGCCTAGGGTTATGATTTAATAGTATAAGTCACTCATACCATTGATCTCGGTGTCAGCTCGTTACAAAATCGTTATCAAGTATGTATTTTAGTACGAAAATAAGCGCCTTATATATACTAAATAAAAATATTAAATTAATTGAACGCGAAACAGTACACGAAATTACTTTTATAAGAACGAAAACGATTATAAGAAACGTGTAAACTTAAATTAATATACCATGTATAAATAGTGCTAAATTATCAATATGCAGTCTTTGACTAAGCTAATACATTAGAATATTTCAACTACAATCTACTGTTTACATATAATTAGCAGAAAAAATGGCAATTTCTATATGAAAATTAGAAATTGCCATTTTTTGTTGGTGATTATTTAGCAGTATGTGTCCATTCATTTTTGCCTCGGTGTCTTTTAACATGAGCATAAACGTTATCTGCAGCATAGTTTAAATTGGTATAAACTGTGATTGAAAACGCTGACTGATTTTCTTCAAATTCTTCTTCTGAAAATAATTCTTTAAGATGGCTAAAAAGACTTTCCATTTGTGAGTGATCTAAACTTGGATACTCTCTTAATGTGCGTTTGATTAATTGATCATGTCTTTCTTCAAGTGATTGTACAACAATAACGAAACGCTCGTCAGTTTCTAAAATATCGTCAAATAGGTTTGTTTGTCCAATCATAATTTCCACCTCTAAGTCATTAAATTATTAACTTCATTATACCTTAATTTTGGGTATCTGAAAATATGATAAGCTTTTAATTATTATAAATTCTCATTGTTGAGGTTTATTTTAGAACAAGTAGGTAATAAATAAATGTAAGGCTTGCAATATTAAAAAAGCACTGCAAAAAGTATCTTAAAATACTTTTACAGTGCAATTCATTAATTATAATCATGTTCTTTTAAATCAATGTCTTTGAGTTTAACAATTTTAGTTTGTCGTATTAATTTATGAACAAAGTAAATGATAGCTAAAATAATCATCGGCGATAGGTTTCTAATTAAGACGCCCATATCACCAGCTAAAATCGCACCAATTGAATTACCTATGAATAAGAATAATAATGCAATGATGACTATGATTGGTCCTAAAGGATAGAAAGGAGCTTTATAAGGTAGTACTTCATCAGGATTCAAATTTTGTTTTTTAATCGCTGAACGTAGCCTGATTTGCGCTACGATACTAGAAGCCCAAACAACGATGACTAAAGAACCAATAATATTTAATAGTGAAAAGACGATATCTGATTTAAACTGAGCAATTATAATTATAATTAAAACAATAATGAAAGTTACGAACAATGATACCAAAGGTAACTTTGTAGTTTTATTTAATTTACCTAAAAATTTAGGCGCTTGCTTATCTTCTGCCATTGAGAAAAGCATTCTACTTGTAGTATAAATACCTGAATTCGCAGCAGACAATAATGAAGTTAAAATAACAGCATTAATAACCGAAGCGGCAAAGGCAATACCTACACGATCAAATACGATTGTAAAAGGACTCTGTGATACAGATTCACTTTTGTTTAATAACAATGGGTCTGTGTAAGGAATAATAGCTGAAATAACAGCAATTGATAAAACATAGAACAATAATATTCTCCAAAACACTTGTTTAATTGCTTTTGGCATTGAATGACTTGGATTTGAAGATTCTCCAGCTGTTACGGCCACCACTTCGGTACCACCGACAGAGAATCCAGCGACAAGCAAGACACCCAAGAAGCCAGAGACGCCTCCTACAAAAGGAGCTTCTCCTGTTAC
The DNA here is from genome assembly GCF_017891615.1 of Staphylococcus sp. GDY8P198P. NCBI lineage: Bacteria > Bacillati > Bacillota > Bacilli > Caryophanales > Staphylococcaceae > Staphylococcus > Staphylococcus sp. GDY8P198P. The sequence continues at coordinate 317,549 of NZ_JAESJQ010000004.1, read as the reverse complement.
GTAGTTGCCTAGACCATATGTCTTTCCACCTAAGATTCCAATAATCGTCAATACACCAATTACGATGAAAATAATTATTGTTGCAACTTTGATAAGTGATAACCAAAATTCTGTTTCACCGAAAGCTTTTACAGAGAAAATATTAAGTAAAAAAAGTATGGCAAGGAAGATAATGCTCCAAGTAACTGGACTGAAAAATTGGAAGAAATCCCAATAATAAATTACACTTGAAGAAATAATAATATCAACACTGGTAACTAGTAGCCAGATTGCCCAATATAGCCATCCCATAGTGAAACCTAGGGAACTATCAACAAAACGGGTTGAATAAGAACTAAAAGAACCTGAAACCGGATAAAAGGTGGCAAGTTCACCGATTGAAGACATTAAGAAATATAACATCACGCCAATAATCAAGTAAGCTAATATTGCGCCACCTGGTCCTGCTTGTGATATTACACTTCCAGTAGCTACAAACAAGCCTGTGCCAATTGCACCACCAATTGCTATCATAGAAATGTGTCTAGAATTAAGACCACGGTTCATATTGTTTTGTGCCATAATACAGTCTCCTATAGTCTATTGAATTTTAAATATATTCTCCATTTTAATGGTTTTATGATTTAAGAGCAATGCTTTTTATGACTTTAAAGCCATAAAATATTCAAATATTTTGAAAATTGTTATTTTATAGATGTATTGTGAGTTGCTTTTACAAATGTTATAGATTAAAATAAATACTAGGTAATAATAATTATTAATAAGAAAAAGCGGGGGAAATATTATGAGTAACAAGAAAAAGTTGACGAGCCTATTTGGCGCACCAATTTCAGATAGAGAAAATAGTATGACAGCAGGCCCTAGAGGACCACTATTAATGCAAGATTGGTACTTTTTAGAGCAAATGGCTCATTTTGATAGAGAAGTTATTCCTGAAAGACGTATGCATGCAAAAGGTTCAGGTGCATTTGGTACATTTACAGTTACAAATGATATTACACAATATACTTCAGCAAGCATTTTTTCTGAAGTTGGTAAACAAACAGAAATGTTTGCACGTTTTTCAACAGTAGCAGGTGAAAGAGGTGCAGCTGATGCTGAACGTGATATTCGCGGATTTGCATTGAAATTTTATACAGATGAAGGGAACTGGGATTTAGTAGGAAATAATACACCAGTGTTCTTCTTTAGAGATCCGAAATTATTTGCAAGTTTAAACCACGCAGTGAAGCGTGACCCAAGAACAAATATGAGAAGTGCACAAAATAACTGGGATTTCTGGACGTCTTTACCTGAAGCATTGCACCAAGTAACAATTTTAATGTCAGACCGTGGTATTCCTAAAGGCTTTAGAAACATGCACGGATTTGGCTCTCATACTTATTCTATGTACAATGATAAAGGTGAACGTGTTTGGGTTAAATTCCATCACAGAACACAACAAGGTATTGAAAACTTACAACCTGATGAAGCAGCTAGCGTAATTGCTGAAGACAGAGAATCATCACAACGTGATTTATTTGAAGCAATTGAAAATAAAGACTATCCAAAATGGAAAATGTATATCCAAGTTATGACAGAAGAACAAGCTCGTAACCATAAAGATAATCCGTTTGATTTAACAAAAGTTTGGTATAAAGGAGACTATCCATTAATAGAAGTTGGAGAGTTTGAATTAAATCGTAATCCAGACAACTATTTCCAAGATGTTGAACAAGCTGCTTTCGCACCAACCAATATTGTACCTGGCATAGATTTTTCTCCAGACAGAATGTTACAAGGTAGACTATTCTCATATGGTGATGCACAACGTTATAGATTAGGTGTGAACCATTGGCAAATCCCAGTTAACCAACCTAAAGGTGTAGGTATGGAAAATATTTGTCCATTCAGCCGTGATGGCCAAATGAGAATTATTGATAATAATCAAGGTGGCAGTACTCATTACTATCCAAATAGTGATGGCTCATTTGAAGATCAACCTGAATTTAAAAAACCTGGTCTAAAAGTTGAAGGTGAAGCATATGAATATGATTTAAGAGAAGATGATGATAACTACTTCGAACAACCAGGTCGTTTATTCAGATTACAATCAAAAGAACAACAAGAACGTATTTTTGAAAATACAGCTAATGAAATGCAAGGCACTACTTTAGAAGTACAACATCGTCATATTCGTCACTGTTATAAAGCGGATAGCGAATATGGTAAAGGTGTTGCGAAAGCACTAGGCATTGACATTAATGATGTAGATTTAGAAATTGCAGATTAATAAATGTATCTTAATTATACACGCATATTTATACTTCAATGGCGCATGGAATTATACAAAATAATTAATTTATGTTAAACATTTGAGATATATGTAGTTCGTGTATGATTTTAAGCGGATGATTTTTACGATATAAAGTAAAAATCATCCGTTTTTATATTTATTTATACCGAGTCTATGTTATAAGTATTGCTTTGTTTTTATAAATTTCCACATACAAAAACCTACAAAGTCAGAGGCTTTGTAGGTTGTCAAAGGTTGTTAACTATCGCTCACATCATATGAGGCGACTGAGTGATGAACAGTAATTTATTTCTCAATTACTAAAAATAATTATCGAGTTTTGATACCTAAGAAATTTTGTGAATAGAAATGCATTTTCCCACAGTTATTACATAATAAAGTTATCATAGGTGTCGGATCATTACCTAAAGAAGCAGTTAACAATGGTAGGAAATAATGTCCGTCTAATATTTCAATATTTGGATGTCCGCAGTTACATACACTTTTATCTTTTGTTTTCTCTGTTATTGAATCTATAATATGCCTTTTTTGCTCATTTGTAATATGACGATTTTCCATATGAAACGCCTCCACATATTTTAATATACTGTATTTATTATAAGGCTTGGCAACCTTTATTAGTAGTCTCTTAACCTATTTAAAAGTGTTAATTAAGTACTTTATTGTTAAATAACTATTAATTTTGATGAATAAATTATAATTTGCAATAAACTATCGTATTTTTGTGCATGTAAAAGTTTTAAATCACCATTCATCTTCAATGATTCAATTAACATTTAAATATTAAAAATAGCTACATAAATCCCATAATCAAAATAATAAACTTATCATTTTCTTATAGATGCGATATATGTTCCGCGTTTTTACCATTTAAAATATAAAAAAACGTCAATTCTATAGTAAAGGAATAGAATTGACGTTAATACTAAGTCCGAGACGTTTATATCCCAGACAATTAGTTTGAATGTCGTATTAAAAAGATAATGAAAGCACAGAACTATTTTGTTTCACGATGTAAAGTGTATTTATTTAATCGTGGACAGAATTTTTTAAGTTCAATTCGTTCTGGATTATTCCGCTTGTTTTTAGTGCTAATATAATTACGATCACCACATTCAGTACAAGCTAATGTTATATTTACGCGCAAAGTTAACACCTCTTTCTTAACAGGAATCATTACGTTTTAAAATAATATCATATTCTTTCATTAATTTCAATAAGATTGATCTTTGAAAAGTATGTAGTTAATTAAAGTTAAATTTCTAAGCATTATACGAATGTTAATAATTTAAATATTTTAGTTTGATAAATAAAAAGAATGTGTTATTATACAAAACGTAATAATTACGATTTGTAAAAAAGGAGAGAATATTATGGCAAAAAAATCCAAAATTGCTAAGGAACAAAAAAGAGAACGCTTAGTAGCACGATACTACGAATTAAGAAAAACGTTGAAGGAAAAAGGTGATTATGAAGCATTAAGAAAATTACCAAGAGATGCTTCACCAACAAGACTGACACGTAGATGTAAAGTAACTGGTCGTCCAAGAGGCGTGCTGAGAAAATTTGAAATGTCACGTATTGCGTTTAGGGAACATGCACATAAAGGACAAATTCCTGGCGTGAAAAAATCAAGTTGGTAATTTAGGACTTTAGTTCATTTACATTTAGGGAAAAAGCATGTATATTAACTATTGGTAAAGATAAATAAAATGTCATTGTTCGGAAATAACTATCCTATGTTTAAGTATTTACATTTAGAGTTATGAATTTTATTTGAAAATCTTACCTTTAAATACTATTTTATTAATAAATGTTAGGGGTTCGTTTAATTATGAAGATATTTGATTACGAAGATATACAGCTTATTCCAAATAAATGTATTGTTAATAGCCGTTCAGAATGTGATACTACTGTGAAATTTGGTCCGAAATCATTTAAATTACCAGTGGTACCTGCAAACATGCAAACAGTAATGAATGAAACATTAGCAGAATGGTTTGCTGAAAATGATTACTTCTATATCATGCATAGATTCGATGAAGAAGCACGTATACCATTTGTAAAGCAAATGCATGATAAAGGATTATTTGCTTCAATTTCAGTTGGTATTAAAGACCGTGAATTTGATTTTGTAGAAAAATTAGCACAGGATAATGTGATTCCTGAGTATATTACAATTGATATCGCACACGGGCATTCTGATGCCGTTATTAATATGATCAAACATATTAAAAACCACATACCTGAAGCATTTGTTATTGCAGGTAATGTTGGAACGCCAGAAGGTGTTCGTGAATTGGAAAATGCTGGTGCAGATGCAACTAAGGTTGGTATTGGACCAGGTCGCGTTTGTATTACAAAAATTAAAACAGGATTTGGCACAGGTGGTTGGCAATTAGCTGCGTTGAACCATTGTAGTAAAGCTGCAAGAAAACCGATAATAGCTGATGGAGGTATCAGAACGCACGGTGATATTGCTAAATCAATTCGTTTTGGTGCATCAATGGTTATGGTAGGCTCATTATTTGCAGCACATGAAGAATCTCCTGGTGAAACCGTTGAATTAGATGGAAAAATGTATAAAGAATATTTTGGTAGTGCGTCTGAGTTCCAAAAAGGTGAACACAAAAACGTTGAAGGTAAAAAAATGTTTGTTGAACATAAAGGTTTATTGAAAGATACATTAATTGAAATGCAACAAGATTTACAAAGTTCTATTTCATATGCGGGTGGCGATGATTTAAATTCATTGACTAAAGTAGATTATGTTATAGTAAGAAACTCCATTTTTAATGGAGACAGAGACTAATAAACTAGTAGGTGTAAAAAATTAAACGATTTTTATTATATGTAATTGTACTTCTTTGTATTGTTTTAATTGTTCCAATCAAAGAATTTACACCTTTAGAAAATTTGCAACAACAATTTAAAGCAAAAATAGATAGTTGGTCATCATCGGAACAGTCACAAACTCAAAATGCTTTGAAAGTACCTGATGAGCAAGAATTTGCTTTGAATAATATTCAAATGAACATGTCGAAGGCTGAAGTTGAAAGAAAACTAGGTAAAGCAAAACGCGTTACTTCAAATGAATATGGTACACAATGGTATGCGTATTATTCGGAGAATTATAGAAGCTTTATTATGGTAAGTTATATTAAAGGTAAAGTGAACGGACTATACAGTAATCAAAATGTTATTTCTTCAAAATCTAAAATTAAATATAGTACTCCTAAAGATATAGTTAGAGAACGATTAGGTGATCCGATAACTACAAAACGTAAAGGTCATTTGAGTATGGACGTTCGCGATAATGAATTTGATAATTTTAAAAAAGACAATATTTACACGACAGCTTTTTATGATAAGCATAATGACAACAATCTCACTGCGCTACTATTAGTAAGTGAAAAAATGGAGAATAGACTTCAAAATCAATATGCAACGCCTTCGCGTAATTTAGCAAAAAGTTTTGAACTTCAAAATTTTGATTTGGTCAATGCTGAAAGAGTACAACATGGGTTAAATACATTAGATTATTCTGAAACTATCTCTGATACAGCACGCAAACACAGTAATGATATGGCGGAGAATAATTATTTTGACCATAATAATCAATCTGGGGATTCACCATTTGATAGATTAGAACAAGATGGACATGATTTTAATGCAGCTGGCGAGAATTTAGCTTATGGTCAACCAAGTAGCATTTATGCTCATCAAGGATTAATGAATTCTTTAGGTCATAGAAAAAATATTCTTAAAAAAGAATTTAATACTTTAGGTGTCGGCGTTGATTTTAATGAACATAAACAACCTTATTGGACTGAAAATTATACGGGATAGTGTTTATGCATTGTTGAAAAGGGTATCTATATTCTGTGAGGATGAGGTATTATGACAACAAATAAAAAAGATCAAACAGAAGATATACTAGAAAAAGTGAAAGATGTCTTAGAAAAAAATGACAATAAATAAGAGGCTACGCTATAAGCGTAGCCTCTTATTTTAATTGAGAGTGTCTTTATCTATAAAATTAAATTTCTCTAAACAGGCCGACAACTTTACCTAAAACAGCAACTTGATCTAAATAGATTGGCGACATTGTACTATTTTCCGGCTGTAAACGGTATCGTGTTTTTTCTTTGTAAAAACGTTTGACTGTAGCTTCATTGTCCTCAGTCATTGCTACAATAATATCACCATTTTCAGCAATAGTTTGGCTTCTTACGATAACTTTATCTCCATCTAATATTCCCGCTTCAATCATGCTATCACCAACAACATTTAAGATGAAAATATCGCTGTTATGCGTTGAAGTGAAATGCTCGGGTAACGGAAAATACTCTTCAACATTTTCAACAGCAGTAATAGGTATACCTGCTGTGACTTTACCAATGACTGGCACGTGAATTGTAGATTCCATATTCACGGTTTCCCCTAATTGTTCGGTAACAATTTCAATTGCACGTGGTTTAGTTGGATCTCTTTTTATATAACCCTTTTCTTCTAATCTGGATAGATGTCCATGCACAGTTGAGCTAGATGCTAAACCAACAGCTTCACCAATTTCCCGAACACTTGGTGGATAACCCTTTGAATGAACAGTCTGTTTAATATACTCAAAAATCTCATTTTGTCGCTTAGTTAATTCTCTCATAATAGGCACTCCCTACGTTAATTTGTTTTTATTATAGCATGTATTGTTTATGTTTACAAACGTTTGTTCGTTTTCGTGTTGACAGAGAACAGACGTTCTGATAAAGTTTAAGTACAAACAAACGTTCTAGGAGTGACTTATATGTTCAAACTATATATATATCAAATTAAACCTTATATTACAGTATTGCTAGTTACAATGATTTTGAGTACTGTCTTTATATTAAGTGCTTATTATAATACAAAATCAGAACAAACGTACGAAATGACAGATCATCAAATCACAAATATTTCTACAAAAGACGAACAGTATCAAATGAATTCAGATGAAAAAAGCGAACGGACACTCAATCAATTTTTAGCAAAAGCCAAATAAAATATTAAGCCAACTGTATTGTGAAAGTGAATTTATTTAGTAGAATGGTAATATAAGCGTAACTATTTAGTTTCGCTTATTTTTTTGTTATATTTTCTATATTATGAATTACGGAGGTTTATTATGGCGAAAAATGATGCCGTAGATATTAAGCGTATAAATGAGTTAGCAAAAAAGAAAAAAGAACAAGGATTGACTGAATCTGAATCGAAAGAACAATCGAAATTAAGAAAAGCATATTTAGATTCTTTCCGACAAAGCTTTAAAAAACAAATTGAAAGTACGAGAGTTATTGATCCAGAAGGCAATGATGTAACGCCTGAAAAGGTGAAAAAAATATTAGATTCTAAAGATAAAAAAGATAATAACTAAATCAATTTTTTGTTAAATAATTACTAAATAAGGTATAATAGTAATGAAACTTGCTATAAGAAAGGAAGTCATTTAGATGAATAAAGAAAAAGATCAATTAGCGATAGATACGATAAGAGCCTTAAGTATCGATGCTGTTGAGCAAGCAAACTCAGGTCACCCTGGATTACCAATGGGCGCAGCTCCAATGGCATATACATTATGGACACGCCACTTAAATTTCAACCCCCAATCAAAAGATTTCTTCGATAGAGATCGTTTTGTATTGTCTGCAGGCCATGGTTCTGCATTGCTATACAGTTTATTACACGTTTCAGGTAGTTTAGAATTAGATGAATTAAAACAATTTAGACAATGGGGTTCAAAAACTCCAGGCCATCCAGAGTTTAGACATACTGATGGTGTTGAGGTAACAACTGGCCCATTAGGACAAGGTTTTGCTATGTCTGTAGGTATGGCATTGGCTGAAAAACATCTTGCTGGTAAGTTTAATAAAGAAGATGCTAATGTAATAGATCACCATACTTACGTAATAGCATCTGATGGAGATTTAATGGAAGGTATTTCACATGAAGCAGCATCATTAGCTGGTCATACACAATTAGATAAACTTATTGTATTATATGACTCAAATGACATTTCTTTAGATGGAGATTTAAACAAAGCATTTTCTGAAGATGTTAAAACGCGTTTTGAATCATATGGTTGGAAACACATTTTAGTTAAAGATGGTAATGATATAGATGCTATTGATAATGCTATTAAAGAAGCTAAAACTTCAGATGTACCAACAATCATTGAAGTGAAAACAATCATTGGTTACGGCGCGCCTAATAAACAAGCTTCTCATGGCGTACACGGTGCTCCATTAGGTGAAGAAGAAAGAAAATTAGCTTTAGAAAACTATGGTTTGGATCCTGAAAAACGCTTTAACGTACCAGATGAAGTATATGAAATTTTCCAACAAACAATGTTAAAACGTGCTAATGAAAAAGAAGAAAACTGGAATAAACTTGTTGAAACATACAGTGAAAAATATCCAGAATTAGCTGAAGAATTCAAATTGGCAATCAGTGGTAAATTACCAACAAACTACTCAAATGAATTGCCAGAATTTGAAGCTGGCCATAGTGGTGCTTCACGTGCAGACTCTGGTGAAGTAATACAAGCACTAAGTAAAACAGTACCTTCATTCTTTGGTGGTTCAGCTGACTTAGCTGGTTCAAACAAATCAAACGTTAAAGATGCGGTTGACTTTGATAAAGATACACCTGAAGGTAAAAATATCTGGTTTGGTGTACGTGAATTTGCAATGGGTGCTGCTGTAAATGGTATGGCTGCTCACGGTGGTTTACATCCATATGGTGCAACTTTCTTCGTGTTTAGTGACTATTTAAAACCAGCACTTCGTTTATCAGCAATCATGGGATTAAATTCAACATTTATTTTCACGCATGATTCAATTGCAGTTGGTGAAGATGGCCCTACACATGAACCAATCGAACAATTATCTGGTTTACGTGCAATTCCAAACATGAATGTTATTCGTCCAGCAGACGGTAATGAAACACGTGTAGCTTGGGAAGTAGCAATGGAATCAGAAAATACACCTACATCTTTAGTATTAACACGTCAAAACCTAACAACAATGGACTTACCTAAAGAAACTGTTGAAGAAGGTGTGCGTAAAGGTGCTTATGTAGTGTTTGAATCAGATAAAGATCCAGAGTACTTACTATTAGCTACAGGTTCAGAAGTTAATTTAGCCATTGAAGCTGCTAAAGATTTAGAAGGACAAGGTAAAGGTGTACGTGTTGTATCAATGCCTAACTGGAATGCATTCGATCAACAATCCGATGAATATAAAGCATCTATCTTACCTTCTTCAATTACAAAACGTGTTGCTATTGAAATGGCATCATCATTAGGTTGGCATAAATATGTTGGTACTGAAGGTAAAGTGATTGGTATTGATGGATTTGGTGCAAGTGCGCCTGGTGATTTAGTAGTTGAAAAATATGGTTTCACTAAAGAAAATGTCTTAAATCAAATTCAAACGTTCTAATTATTAAGATAAAAAGATAGGTAACATTTTTGGTATGAGAGCTTTTGTTCTCATACCAATTTTTAATTATAAATAAAGATTGGATTATATTTACAAACTGAAATTATAATTGATATAATACATAAGGTTGGAAATATAAATTAATTGAGTCACTCTTGAAAAGGAGTGGTTATTTTAGTAAAATGCATTAGGATAGGAAAGTGGGTGAAACAATGGCAACTTGGTTAGCAATTTTATTAATCGTGTTAGCACTAATTCTAGGACTAGTCGGTGGATTTTTCCTTGCGAGAAAATATATGATGGATTATCTGAAAAAGAACCCACCAATTAATGAAGAAATGCTACGAATGATGATGATGCAAATGGGTCAAAAACCATCTCAAAAGAAAATAAATCAAATGATGACAATGATGAATAAAAATCAAGACGACGCATTCAAGAAGAAGAAATAATGTCTTGTGAAAAGCTGATGATTACTACCTACTAGTAAATCGTCAGCTTTTTTGATTTGAACAAATACCTATTATATTTAAAAAATGAGAATATAATCCTGGTTCGGTCATATAAATGTGATGCTACTCAATTTGTGTCATTTGCAAATCATACTTTAATGTTTCGAAATTTTATAGACGGATTAGGTTTTTTAAATGCGCATTAAAATAATTAAAGTGATAGTGAATGTAATTTATTTTTTAAATATTCAGTAAATATTTGATTGTAAAATCATATTTGTTATAATTTGTATATATAAGGGAGGTATTAATAAGTGAAGAGTGCTTATGACATGGAAGACAAAGAAGTTTTAGATCGATTAGCAAATATGCATATTAACTTTTCTACTGAAGAAGCTTTCAAAGAATATCACAACGCGATGCAAATTCATGATATGAATTATCTTAGATATACTTTAGAAAATGCATTGTCAGCTTGTGACACAACACGCGCTATTTAAATAGCAATGAATAAGATAAGTCTGAAACAAGGCTTATTTTATTTTGAGTAATTTTCTATCAATACCTCCCGACGTTGACATTAATCTTTTGATACTATAGATCACCTATACATAATTGAATTTTTGAAATATACAGATGAGGCTAAATAACATGCTATACAGACCAAATGAAAACATATTAAAATTACTGAATGTTAAATAGTAAAATGATATACTATTTGAGGTGGAGATTAAGCCAGTAACATAAAGAAGGTGTAAGCATGTTATATTTAGTTTTTTCTATAGTTGTAGCTTTTTTAATGGGTATTGGGGTAATCGTTGTAAGAATGAAAGCGCAGCAATATCCAGTAAATGAAAAGAAAATTATTTTACCGCCATTTTTTATGGCAACAGGTGCATTAATGTATGTGGTACCTTATTTCAGATTAACGGGTATGGAAATAATAGAGTGCATCGTATTAGGTGTTCTTTTCTCGACGATATTAATTTGGACTTCTCGATTTGAAACATCCGGTAGCGAAGTATACATGAAGCGGTCTAAAGCTTTTCCTATTATCTTAATTTCACTGTTGTTAATCAGAACAATTATGAAAATATTTATAAGTAATAAAATAGATCCAGGTGAAATTGGTGGCATGTTTTTCTTACTTGCTTTTTGTATGATTGTACCTTGGAGATTGGCTATGTTATATCAATATAAAAAAGTTAAGAAAACATTAATTAAATAAGCGAATGAAGTAATAATTATATTAGAGTAATTGAATATGCTTAATACTAAAGGGCTACTAAATTTCCTTAAAAATCATGGAATTTAAGTAGCCTCTTTTATATTTTGAAAAATTACTTGAGTATTAAGTAGGAGTATTATATCATAAAATCGAACGGATGTTCTATTAGGAGTGATAGAATGAAAATTGTACATACAGCTGATTGGCATTTAGGGCGGATTTTGAACGGAAAATCATTGCTAGAAGACCAAGCACATATATTAGATCAATTTATTAAAAAAATGGGCGACGAAAAACCAGATGTAATCGTAATTGCAGGTGATTTATATGATACTAGTTATCCCAACAAAGCTGCAATACAGTTATTGGAAAATACAATTAATACATTAAATTTAGAAATGAACATTCCGTTGGTGATGATAAGTGGAAATCATGATAGTAAAGAACGGTTAAATTATGGCTCAAAGTGGTTTGAAAAATCTCAACTTTATATCAGAACCTCACTTGAAGATATGTGTGATCCTATTACCATTGGAAATATTGATTTTTATACATTACCATTTTCTACAGTGAATGAAACAAGTTATTTCTTTAATGATAAAAAGATAGAAACACATCAACAAGCCGTGAGTAAATCAATAGAATTTATGACACAGAATATTAATCCAAATAAAGTCAATATACTAATAGGCCACCTCACAGTTCAAGGTGGTATACGCACTGAATCTGAGAGAGCATTGACGATTGGCACTGTTGAATCAGTTACAGAAAATTCATTTCAGCAATTTGATGCAGTGTTACTCGGCCATTTACATCATCCATTTAGTATAGATTCAGATTTTATTCATTATAGTGGTTCTTTATTACAATACTCTTTTTCAGAAACTACACAACCTAAAGGTTATAGAGTAATTGAAATGATAGATCATAAATTGAAAAGTATATTTAGGCCATTAATGCCCTTAAGACAATTAGAAGTAATTGAAGGGGATTATGAAGACGCTATTCAAGAAAAATTAAGCATAAAAGATAAAAACAACTATTTACATTTCAAGTTAAAACATATGTCACATGTTAGTGATCCTATGATGCATTTGAAACAAATATACCCAAACACGTTGGCGCTTACCAATAGTTCTTTTGAATTTAATACTCCGTTACATCATGAAAATATAGAAATACAAAAATTAGATGATACAACAATCATTAATAAATTTTTTGAGAATGTGACGGATCAATCATTAACAAGTATTCAAAATAATAAAATTGGTAAAGTATTAAATCATTTACTTGAAGGAGATCAGACTAAATGAGACCTTTAACATTAAAATTAACAAATTTCGGCCCATTTTTAGACGAAACCATTGATTTTCAACAAGTAAATAATGATCAATTGTTTTTAATTAGTGGAAAAACAGGTTCAGGAAAAACAATGATATTTGATGCAATTGTATTTGCTTTATTTGGTGAAGCATCGACAAAAGATAGGAATGAAGGAGATTTACGTAGTCATTTTGCAGACGGTAAATCACCAATGGTCGTTGAGTTCGAGTTTAAATTGAGAGATAGTATTTATAAAATTAATCGACAAGGCGCATTTGTAAAAGAAGGAAATAAAAATAAAACACTTGGACAACTTTCAATTTATCAACTTGAAGATACATTTGAATTACGTGAAAGTAAAGTGAATGCTGGAAATCAATTTATTAGAACGTTACTTGGTGTTAATTCAGAACAGTTTAGACAATTATTTATCCTTCCTCAGGGTGAATTTAAACGTTTCTTATTATCTAAAAGTATAGAAAAACAGGAAATATTAAGAACATTGTTTAATAGTCAAAGATTTGAAGAAATACAAAAATTGTTAAATGATGATGTTAAAGAAGTAAGGGCGAATATTGAAAAGCGTTATCATACACTTGAAACGGATTGGATGGATTTAGATACTTTTGATGAGAACTTATTAAATGAGTATAAAGAAGTAAATTCAAGACAAACTGATAAAATCAAAGCATTAATACCACAATTCAAAAGTATAGGCGAATCTATTCAAAATGATTTATTAACAGCTAAAAAAAGAAGTATCGAAAAATTTGAGCAAGCTGAAAATTTATTAAATCGTAATTTGAAACTTCAAGATGCAATGACAAGTCTCGAAGAAAATAAACAAAAGCAAGAAGCTTTGTTATCCAATCAAAATTATATAAAAAATCAAATAAAATTATTAAATGAAATCAATGAGGTAAGACCGCTCTCCAATTTACTTGACTCAAAAGAAAAACTTTTAAATAAGCATAAAGAGATAGAAAAAGATAAAGCAAAAACAATAACAAGCATATCAAATTTACAGGAGCAATTAGAAAATTGTCAGAAACAATTAGCAAAACATAAAGACTTATCTGAGACAATAGATAAATCGAAAACATTTATAGAAAATTGTAAAATATTTTATAAAAAAATTGATAAATATAAAGAGCTATACCAGCAAATTGAAAATTTAAAAAACACATACGGTGAGTTTAAATCACATTACGAAAAACAAAAGCAACAACTTAATCAATATATTGAAAAATTAAATGACAGAGAGCCAGATTATAAAAGAAATGAACAACTTAATGAAAAAATACATCAGTTGGATAATGAAATTAAAATTAAAAAACAAAATGAGTTAAATAAAAAAGAATATCAAGCGTTGCAAAAGCGACAAACTGACATAACAGCGAAAAATGAACATATTAAATCTGAAATAAATGCATTAGATGATAAATATAAAGCTATTGATAAAACAAATATAGATTTAAACAATAAACAAGATATGATTATTAAATTACAATCAGTGCTTTCTAAAGGTGACAAATGCCCACTTTGTGGGAATGAGATTCATGAAATTGAACATCATATTGATTTTGATGAACTTACAAAAAGACATGACCAACTCAATAATATTGAACAACAACGATTAAAGTTAAAAGAACAAAAAATCAAATATGATAGTGAATTACAGCACATCTTAGAACAATTACATAGATTTAATTTAGATGAGTTAGAAAAAATTAACTATACAGAGCTTGAATTAACTAAGGATAACCTTTTGAAAGAAAAAGGATTAATAGAAGAGGAAAATGAAGAAATTAGAAACCTTAAAGAGAAAATTTTAAATTTAAGGCAAAAATCACATGAGTTAGAATTGGATTTAAAAACAAAACAATTCAAATTAGATGAAAGCACACTGATGATTAATGACTTTGAAAATACCACACAATATAAAGATGTGAATAAGTTTATTACGGCTTATGATAAATCATTAGAGGAAGTAAATGAATATCAAAAGCAATATGAATGGTTAGTACAGCAAGTTCAAAAATATAATAACGAACTGTCACTTGAAATGAATAATAAAACACATCTAGAAAATACTATAAAGAGTTTGCAAAAGGATATTAAAGAAGCAAATCAAAAAATTGACCATGAAATGAATAGGATAGGCTTTACATCATTGGAAGATGTAGAACACACCATTAATGAAATTCCTAATAAAGTAAAAATAGAAGCGGAAATAAATAAGTTCAATCAAGAGAAACAACAATTTGAAATTATCATTAATCAGCTAGAAGCAGAAATTAATAACCAAGAATTACATGATATTTCTCAATTAAAAAAAGATTATGAACAAGAAAAAGTACAACTAGATCAAGCTAAATCGATGTTAAGTCAACATAATTATAAACTTGAATTTAACAATAAGAAAATCGATAATATTTATGCTGTTATAAATCATTTAGAAAAAGAATTACAAGAACAACAAGAAGTTTTTCAATTAGCAGAAGTATTATCTGGAAAAAATGAACAAAAATTAACTTTGGAAAATTTTGTTTTAATATATTATTTAGAACGAATACTTGCTCATGCGAACCAGCGCTTATCATTGATGACGGGTGAAAGGTATCAATTAGTTAGAAGGGAACAAACTTCAAAAGGGTATAGTGGTTTGGAAATAGATGTATTTGATTCTCACTCTAATAAAAAGAGACATATCACCTCGTTATCGGGAGGGGAAACCTTCCAAGCTTCTTTAGCGCTGGCATTAGGTTTGAGTGAAGTGGTGCAACAAGAATCTGGTGGGATTGCATTAGATTCTATGTTCATAGACGAAGGATTTGGCACCTTAGATCAGGAAACGCTGGAAACTGCTTTGGATACACTACTTAGTTTAAAATCTTCTGGAAGAATGGTTGGAATTATTTCTCATGTTAGCGAACTAAAACAACGTATTCCGCTTATTTTAGAAGTACAAACTGAGCAATACCAAAGTACAACAAACTTTATAAAACAATAAAAACAAAAAAACAGTGAATTACTTTTTGATAAAGTAAATTCACTGTTTTTTAATCTTAAAGCTATAAGCATTTAAATGAATAGGTGATGTATATTTGATTACTTTGTCCATTGAAATAAGCATAGTAACAATGATGATACGTCGATTTAAATTTTAAGATTTAATAATAATATGGTTGTGTATTGATTTTATAGTAAATAGTTAACACAAGTAATGCTCAACTGAATATTTAGGACAAAGTTTCCGCAAATACAAGCCTATCTAAAAGAGTTAGATTGCACAGTCTGATGAGTCTAAGAAAACAAAATTAGGAATTATAGATAAAAATAGACCCGTAAATGAATGTTCAAAATTCATTTACGGGTCTATCCTCATCGCTTACGCTAATATGAGATAACTAAATAATGTATTTGTTGCTTGCTGCTTATTGTTTCTCACGTAATAAATCACGAATTTCTGTTAATAATACTGTATTTTCTTCAATTTCTTCTTCTTCTTGTTTAATTAATGTATTTGCAATTTTAACAAATATAAATAATGCAAATGCAATAATAATAAAGTCTATAATCGATTGTACAAACATACCGTATTTGATACCCATGAAGGACCAACTTTTGGCAAAATCAACGGTACCGAATATTAAACCGATTAATGGCATGATAATATATGAAACCAAAGCTGTTACAATTTTGTTGAAAGCTGCACCCATAACTACAGCTACTGCTAAATCTAAGACATTCCCTTTTAATGCAAAATCTTTAAATTCTTGTAGCATATTAATAACCTCTCTTAATTAAATTTTTTTAATATAAATGTTATTATACAATATTTATTAAATTAAGAAAATACTTTTTAAAAGTGAATTTGATATTAACATAGATGTTTGTTATTCTTATGAATGGTAAAACTAAAAAATAGAAATAAATTTGTTTTTTCAAATTTTCTATTTAGATTTAAAAATTTAATATAAATATGAAAGGGAGTAATTAATTGTGAATTCTTCTGAAAATCAACCAAACGGTAAGAAGATATCCCCAGTATTTATTTATAGTGCGATTATTGTTGGTATAGTTGTTTTAATCGGGGCAATTGTTCCAGAACAATTTGACACTGTTACGAACACAATCAAACTATGGATTACTGATAAATTGGGTTGGTATTACTTAATTCTTACAACGTTTATTGTTTTCTTCTGTATTTTCCTAATTTTTAGCCCTATTGGAAAATTAAAGCTCGGTAAACCAAATGATAAACCGGAGTTTAATACTATATCTTGGTTTGCGATGCTATTCAGTGCTGGTATGGGTATAGGACTTGTGTTCTACGGTGCTGCTGAACCTATGGCAGATTTTGCTGCACCGCCAAATGCGGAACCTAAAACTACTGCAGCATATACTGAAGCATTACGTTCTACATTCTTCCATTGGGGATTCCATGCGTGGTCTATTTACGGTGTCGTTGCATTAGCACTTGCTTACGCACAGTTTAGAAAAGGAGAACCAGGACTTATCTCAAGAACGTTACGCCCTATCTTAGGCAATAAAGTAGAAGGTCCAATTGGAACAATCATTGACGTGTTAGCAGTATTTGCTACAGTTGTCGGTGTTGCTGTTTCATTAGGTATGGGTGCATTACAAATCAATGGTGGTTTGAATTACCTATTTGGTGTACCAAATACTATTTGGGTACAAGCAATCATTATTGTGATCGTTACGATTCTATTCTTAATGAGTGCATGGTCAGGCTTAAGTAGAGGTATCCAATACTTAAGTAATTTAAATATTAGTTTGGGTGCGGTTCTAATGATTGCAGTCTTGATTATTGGACCAACTGTGTTGATATTAAATATGATGACAAGTTCAACAGGTAGTTTATTAAATTCATTCCTATTTAATACTTTTGATACAGCAGCTCAAAACCCACAAAAACGTGAATGGATGTCTAGCTGGACACTTTACTATTGGGGCTGGTGGTTAAGCTGGAGTCCATTCGTAGGTATCTTTATAGCGCGTGTTTCTAAAGGTCGTTCAGTACGTGAGTTTATTGGCGGTGTACTTTTAGTACCTGCTTTAGTAAGTTTTGTATGGTTCAGTGTATTTGGTGTACTAGGTATTGAAACTGGTAAGAAAAATCCTGAACTGTTTAATATGACAGCTGAAACTCAATTATTTGGCGTGTTTAATGAAATACCATTTGGAATTGTATTATCGTTGATAGCGCTAGTACTCATTGCATCATTCTTTATTACATCTGCTGACTCTGCAACATTTGTATTAGGTATGCAAACGACATTTGGTTCATTAGAACCTTCAAATGTTGTTAAAGTGACTTGGGGTATTGCTCAGTCATTAATTGCTTTCGTATTATTATTTGCAGGTGGAGGAAATGGTGCAGATGCTTTAAATGCAATTCAAAGTGCTGCCATAATCAGTGCGTTACCATTCTCCTTTGTAGTTATAATGATGATGATTTCATTCTACAAAGATGCGAATAAAGAACGTAAATTCTTAGGCTTAACTTTAACGCCTAACAAACACAGACTACAAGATTATGTACAATATCAACAAGAAGATTTTGAAGATGATATTATCAATAAAAGAGCGCCGTTAAGAGACGCTGAAAAATCAGAGAAATAAGCTTAAAAACTGAGGGCCGATGAAGGCTCTCAGTTTTTTTGTTTAAGTTTAATTGCACTTAATTAGTGATAATGATTCTCAATTAATAATAATAACTTATTACACGATACACTTGTGATAAGTTTTACTTATATATACTGATTGTAAATTCAAATCTAAATTATAGATGTTTATAATGGTAGGTAGTTGTTTTAAGTTACATATAATTATACAATTTAATTAACGGCATATAATTACTAAAAATTTCAAGGGGGATTTATATGGCTTCTAATTTAAAAGAGCAAGCGAAAAAGTCATTCGAGCTAAATGGGAAATCATACACATACTATGATTTAAAAACTTTAGAAGAAAAAGGTTTAACTAAAATATCCAAATTACCATATTCGATAAGAGTTTTATTAGAATCTGAATTGAGACAAGAAGATGGATTTGTTATTTCTGAAGATCACATTAAAGCATTGTCTGAATTCAATAAAGGTACAGTAGGTGAGGTGCCTTTTAAACCATCTCGTGTAATTTTACAAGATTTCACTGGTGTACCTGCAGTTGTTGACTTAGCGTCATTACGTAAAGCTATGAATGATGTTGGGGGAGATTTAAATAAAATTAATCCAGAAGTGCCAGTAGATTTAGTTATTGATCACTCAGTTCAAGTAGATAGCTATGCGAATCCAGATGCGCTAGAAAGAAATATGAAATTAGAATTTGAAAGAAACTACGAACGTTATCAATTCTTAAATTGGGCTACTAAAGCATTTGCTAACTATAGTGCTGTTCCACCAGCAACTGGTATTGTACACCAAGTTAACCTAGAGTACTTAGCAAACGTTGTTCACGCACGTGAAGTAGACGGAGAAACAGTTGCTTTTCCAGATACATTAGTAGGAACTGACTCACATACAACTATGATTAATGGTCTAGGTGTATTAGGTTGGGGTGTAGGTGGTATTGAAGCCGAAGCTGGTATGCTTGGTCAACCTTCTTATTTCCCAATTCCTGAAGTAATTGGTGTAAGATTATCTAATGCGCTACCTCAAGGTGCTACTGCAACGGATTTAGCCTTACGTGTAACTCAAGAATTACGTAAAAAAGGCGTTGTTGGTAAATTTGTTGAGTTCTTTGGCCCAGGTGTAGAACATCTACCATTAGCAGATAGAGCTACAATCGCAAATATGGCGCCTGAATATGGTGCAACTTGTGGTTTCTTCCCTGTAGATAAAGAATCTTTAAAATATTTACGTTTAACTGGTCGTTCAGAAGAACAAATTGAATTAGTTGAAAAATATTTAGAAGAAAACAATATGTTCTTTACTGCTGATAAAGATGAACCAGATTATACAGATGTGGTTGAATTAGATTTAGCTACAGTTGAAGCTTCACTTTCAGGTCCTAAACGACCTCAAGATTTAATCTTCTTAAGTGATATGAAAGAAGAATTTGAAAAATCTGTTACTGCACCTGCTGGTAACCAAGGTCATGGTTTTGATGAAAGTGAATTTGATAAAACAGCAACAATTGAATTTAAAGATGGATCTAAAACACAAATGACTACAGGTGACCTTGCGATTGCAGCAATTACATCATGTACGAATACGTCAAATCCATATGTTATGTTGGGTGCTGGCTTGGTAGCTAGAAATGCAGTTGAAAAAGGCTTAAAAGTACCTGAATATGTTAAAACTTCATTAGCTCCGGGTTCTAAAGTTGTTACAGGTTATTTAAGAGATTCTGGATTACAAGAATATTTAGATGACTTAGGATTTAATTTAGTAGGGTACGGTTGTACAACATGTATCGGTAACTCAGGCCCATTATTAGAAGAAATCGAAAAAGCGATTGCTGAAGAAGATTTACTTGTAACATCTGTTTTATCAGGTAACCGTAACTTTGAAGGACGTATTCATCCATTAGTAAAAGCTAACTATTTAGCATCACCTCAATTAGTAGTTGCATATGCACTTGCAGGTACAGTTGATATTGATTTACAAAATGAGCCATTAGGTAAAGGAAAAAATGGTGAAGATATCTATCTAAAAGATATTTGGCCAACAATTAAAGAAGTAGCAGATACTGTAGATAGTGTCGTTACACCTGAATTGTTTAAAGAAGAATATGAAACTGTTTATAACAACAATGAAATGTGGAATGAAATCGATGTAACAGATCAACCGTTGTATGATTTCGATCCAGAATCAACTTATATTCAAAATCCATCATTCTTCCAAAATTTATCTAAAGAACCAAATGATATTAAATCATTAAATAATTTACGTATTATGGGTAAATTTGGAGATTCAGTTACGACTGACCATATTTCTCCAGCGGGTGCTATCGGTAAAGATACGCCAGCAGGTAAATATTTACTAGATCATGACGTACCTATTCGTCAATTTAACTCTTATGGTTCTCGTCGTGGTAACCATGAGGTAATGGTTCGTGGTACTTTTGCTAATATTCGTATTAAAAACCAATTAGCACCAGGTACAGAAGGTGGTTTCACTACTTACTGGCCTACTGGTGAACAAATGCCTATATATGATGCGGCAATGAAATATAAAGAAGATGGTACTGGTTTAGTAGTATTAGCCGGAAATGACTACGGAATGGGTTCTTCCCGTGACTGGGCTGCTAAAGGTACAAATTTACTAGGTGTTAAAACTGTAATCGCTCAAAGTTATGAACGTATCCACCGTTCTAACTTAGTTATGATGGGTGTGCTACCTTTACAATTCAAAGATGGTGAATCTGCAGATAGCCTAGGCTTAGATGGTACAGAAACTATTTCTGTTGACATCGATGAAAATGTAAAACCACATGATTTAGTGAAAGTAACTGCTAAAAAAGAAAATGGAGAAGTTGTTGACTTCGAAGCAGTTGCACGTTTCGATTCACATGTAGAAATTGATTACTATCGTCATGGCGGCATTTTACAATTAGTATTAAGAAATAAATTAGCAAATTAATTGTTTATTCTGAACAAAAATAAGGCTGAGACAATCTTTTGTGTCTCAGCCTTATTTTATTTGTGAACGCTAAACATTTAACTTTTTCTAGTTAAGTCTGTGGAAATGATTTTAAAATGTGTTTTCTGCCTTGCTTTCATTTTTATGTTAATATTTATATATAAGTAATTCGAACAATTGAAAAGAGGACGTTTATAATGATTTATAGTATTACAGAAATTCCTTCACGTTATGCAGAAACAGATCAAATGGGTGTTATTTATCACGGTAATTATCCAACATGGTTTGAGGTTGCACGCACAGATTATATATCAAAATTAGGTTTTAGCTATAAAGCAATGGAAGAATCTGGTATTATTTCTCCTGTTACAGATTTAGATATTAAATATATAAAAACGATACAATATCCTGAAACTGTTAAAATTAAGACATGGGTTGAAAAATATACACGTTTAAGATCAATTTATCGTTATGAAGTGTACAACGAGGTTGGCGAATTAGCTACTACAGGTTCAACTGTTTTGACTTGTATTAGGAAGGATAACTTTAAGCCTATTAGATTAGATAGATATTTTCCAGAATGGCATGCTATGTATGCAGAAGTAGATAAAAGAAATCAAGCTGGAGAAACATTTGAAGTAGAAAATGGCATGCTTTAATTTAGTTAGATGTATAAATGCATAATTCAATGTATGGTATTTGTATTTACATACATTAATTTATTTGCCATGTGTTTTTCAAGTGTACAAAAGAATGATAAAGATGATTGATAAAAAGAGCCTGGAATGAAACCAGGCTCTTTTTAAGTATATATTTTTATATGAATTATATATTGTGTTATGTGTTTTGAGTTCTATTATTATTTAGCAGAATAAGCAATTTCATCGACACTATCATTGACGTCTATGAATAAATCATGGTCTTCAAAATACCATAAGTCTTTTTCGGCAATCACTACATCTAAGCCATCGAAATGGTTTTCGTAACCAATTTCTACATCATCTTTTTGATCAACACTAAATGCAGGGCTAAATCCTTGTTTTAATTGGAATTCTCCACCATAGCGAACGAAAAATTGTAAGACTTTGTTATCTTCAGGTAAATCAAGTTCATCTTTAAACCAAGATACAGCGTTATCTGAAAGTTTTATATCCATAATAAAAGTCCCCTCTCATTTCACAAGTTATAGCTTGTGACCATTGGTTACTAATTTTTAAATTAGTACTATATTTATTACCCAATTTTGAGTAATAATAAAAGTAGTATATCATATTTAAGTATAATTTTCTTTGAATTCAAATTGTTCAATCATGTTTCAGAGTGAAAACGAAGATATTTAACCACGTTGTAGATTAGTGTGGCATAATGAATATAAGGATTATAATTAAAATAATAGTAAATGAATGATAGATGTTATTGCTTATGAATGTAGAATTAAGAGAAGTGCATTTATTCCACAAATGTTAAGTTATGTTTTATAAATAATATTTTAAAATGCTGGTTTTGAGACAAGATTCAATTCATACGCTTAACTTGGATTATAATAAGTAAAAATTAATAGTATAATGATAGTCTGAGCTATAAATCTTTAATTTAATGAATAAAAAATAGTGAAGCAGAAGTCTATTTTAAAGATTTCTGCTTCACTATAAGGAAAACTGACTAATGAATAGGTTTATGTTCCATCATTTTCTATTAGCCAGACATTCGTTTTTACTTATCAGTAGCTGAGGCATTAGATTGTCCCAGTCTGAGTATGTTTGCTATTTTTGTTATTGATTGCTAATGACTTTTGTAATAGTTACATCCATTTAATTTTTGGTTCTTCGCCTTTAAATATTCTAACAATATTAGTTCGATGTCTAAATATTAATAGAACGCCTACACCGATACTCACGACTAGTAAGATATAATCTCGAATTAATAGTGCACCGATTACACAACAGATTGATGCTATGATACTCGATAGTGATACATACTTTGTTAAATAAAGTATGCCGAAGAAAATCGCTGCTAAAATGAGTAATAATATAGGATTGATTCCGAGTATAACACCAGCACTTGTGGCAACCGCTTTTCCACCTTTAAATCCAAGGTAAACTGGATAAACATGACCCAGAATAGCGAATGCGCCTACGATGAGTCCATTTGTGAAAAATGTACTAATAGCACCGTCTGCATGCACTGGTAACCATAGTGGTAAGAACACAACAATAAACCCTTTAAATATATCTAAAAATGTAACAAGGAATCCTGCAGGTTTTCCTAATACTCTAAAACTGTTTGTTGCTCCTGTATTCCCACTACCAAATTGTCTAATATCTTTTTTGAAAAATAATTTACCTATTACATAGCCACTTGGGAAAGCACCAATGAGATAACTTAAAATTAACATGATAATTATCATCACCATACATAATCCACATCCTTTAATGACATTAAAATTATTTTACCATATATGACCTCGGTTAGACGAATAAAAATTTATAACTGTAGTAAAACACGGTTTAAATATTAATTTGATACTTGCAATTTATCAAGATTTATATAAGAATAACTAATGTATAGTTTTAAAAACGAACGTACGTTTGTAGGAGGGCGAAACGATTGGCAATGAACAAACAAAATAATTATTCGGATGATTCCATTCAGGTTTTGGAAGGGTTAGAAGCCGTAAGAAAAAGACCTGGTATGTATATTGGTTCTACCGATAAAAGAGGATTACATCATTTAGTGTATGAAGTTGTCGATAATTCCGTCGATGAAGTATTAAACGGTTTTGGTAATGAAATATTAGTGACAATAAATAAGGACGAAAGTATTACTATAGAAGATGATGGACGTGGGATGCCAACCGGAATTCATACATCGGGTAAACCTACTGTTCAAGTAATATTTACAGTACTTCATGCAGGCGGTAAATTTGGACAAGGCGGATATAAAACTTCAGGTGGTCTACACGGTGTAGGTGCATCAGTTGTAAATGCATTAAGTGAATGGTTAGAAGTAGAAATATACAGAGATGGTGCTATCTATAAACAGCTATTTAGTCATGGTGGTGTACCAGCTACTGGATTAGAAAAGCAAGGTAAAACTAGAAAAACAGGTACTAAAGTTACCTTTAAACCAGATGCTGAAATTTTCAAATCAGCAACATCTTTTAACTATGATGTGTTGAGCGAACGTTTACAAGAATCAGCATTTTTGCTTAAAAATCTTAGAATTACACTTAAAGATTTGAGAGCTGGCAAAGAAAGAGAAGATGTTTTCCACTATGAAGATGGTATAAAAGAATTTGTGAGTTATGTAAATGAAGGTAAAGAAGTGTTACACGATGTAGCAAACTTTGTTGGCACTGCTAATGATATAGAAGTAGAGG
This sequence comes from Staphylococcus sp. GDY8P198P, assembly GCF_017891615.1. Lineage (NCBI taxonomy): Bacteria > Bacillati > Bacillota > Bacilli > Caryophanales > Staphylococcaceae > Staphylococcus > Staphylococcus sp. GDY8P198P. The sequence goes on along the minus strand of NZ_JAESJQ010000004.1, from coordinate 292,784 downwards.
TTGCATTTCAGTATAATGATCAATATTCGGAAAGCATCTTGAGTTTTGTCAATAATGTACGTACTAAAGATGGCGGCACTCATGAAGTTGGCTTTAAAACAGCAATGACGAGAGTGTTTAATGATTATGCTAGACGTATTAATGAATTGAAAGAAAAAGATAAGAACCTAGATGGTAATGATATAAGAGAAGGTTTGACTGCGATTATTTCAATTCGTATACCTGAGGAATTATTACAATTCGAAGGGCAAACTAAGTCTAAATTAGGTACACCTGAAGCCAGAAGTGCAGTAGATTCAGTTGTATCTGAAAAATTACCTTATTATTTAGAAGAAAAAGGACAATTGTCAAAAACCCTCGTTAAAAAAGCATTAAAAGCCCAACAAGCAAGAGAAGCAGCACGTAAAGCAAGAGAAGATGCGCGATCAGGTAAGAAAAACAAACGAAAAGATACATTATTATCCGGAAAGTTAACACCTGCGCAAAGTAAGAATACAGAGAAAAAAGAATTGTATTTAGTTGAGGGTGATTCAGCTGGTGGTTCTGCAAAATTGGGGCGTGACCGGAAATATCAAGCAATTTTACCTTTAAGAGGTAAAGTTATAAATACTGAAAAAGCACGCTTAGAAGATATTTTTAAAAACGAAGAGATTAATACGATTATCCACACAATAGGTGCTGGTGTAGGTAATGAATTTAAATTAGAAGATAGCAATTACAATCGTGTAATTATAATGACAGATGCGGATACGGATGGCGCACATATTCAAGTGCTTTTATTAACATTCTTCTTTAAATATATGAAACCTTTAGTAGAAGCAGGTAGAGTATTTATAGCATTACCTCCATTGTACAAACTGGAAAAAGGTAAGGGTGCTTCTAAGAAAATAGAATATGCATGGACAGATGAAGAATTAGAAAAACTACAAAAGAAATTAGGTAAAGGATTTAGTTTACAGCGTTATAAAGGTTTAGGAGAAATGAACGCTGATCAATTATGGGAAACAACAATGAACCCAGATACAAGAACGCTGATTCGAGTACAAGTTGATGATGAATTACGTTCATCGAAACGCGTAACAACTTTAATGGGAGACAAAGTAGCTCCTAGACGTGAATGGATTGAAAAACATGTTGAATTTGGTCTTCAAGAAGATCAAAGCATTTTGGATAACAATGAAATTCAAATACTAGAGCAGGATTATTCTGATGAGGAGGAAATGAATTGAGTGAAATAATTCAAGATTTGTCGCTGGAAGATGTTATTGGCGACCGATTTGGTAGATATAGTAAATACATCATTCAAGAGCGTGCATTACCAGATGTTCGTGATGGGCTTAAACCTGTTCAAAGACGTATTTTATACGCTATGTATTCTAGTGGTAATACATTTGATAAAAATTTCCGTAAAAGTGCAAAAACTGTCGGTGATGTTATCGGACAATATCACCCTCATGGTGATTCATCTGTATATGATGCGATGGTTCGTTTGAGTCAAGATTGGAAACTGCGACATGTTCTGATAGAAATGCAAGGTAATAATGGTAGTATTGATAACGACCCAGCAGCTGCTATGCGTTATACTGAAGCGAAATTAAGCAGAATTTCAGAAGAGTTATTAAGAGATATTAATAAAGAAACTGTACCATTTATGCCTAACTACGATGATACGACAATGGAACCAATGGTATTACCTGCTAGACTCCCACATTTGTTAATCAATGGAAGTACAGGTATATCTTCAGGTTATGCCACGGATATACCTCCGCATAATCTCGCTGAAGTTATTCAAGCAACATTGAAGTATATAGATAATCCCAACATCACTGTAAGTCAGTTGATGAAGTATATCAAAGGTCCCGATTTTCCTACAGGTGGTATTATTCAAGGGATTGATGGTATTAAGAAAGCTTATGAAACTGGAAAAGGTAAAATTGTTGTTCGCTCTAAAGTCGATGTCGAAGAATTGAGAAATGGTAGAAAAGAACTCATCGTTACTGAATTACCTTATGAAGTTAACAAAAGTTCACTTGTTAAAAAGATGGATGAACTGCGAGCAGATAAAAAAGTAGATGGTATTGTAGAAGTACGTGACGAAACGGACCGTACAGGGCTACGAATTGCCATTGAATTAAAGAAAGATGTCAATAGCGAAGCGGTTGCTAATTTTTTATATAAAAACACAGACTTACAAGTTGCATATAATTTTAATATGGTAGCAATCAGTGACGGTCGTCCACTTCTTATGGGTATTCGTCAATTTATAGACAGTTATCTCAATCATCAGATTGATGTAGTTACTAAGCGTACACGTTTTGAATTAGATAATGCAGAAAGTAGAATGCATATTGTAGAAGGTCTAATGAAAGCTTTGTCAATTTTAGATGAAGTTATTAAACTCATTCGAAATTCAAAAAATAAAAAAGACGCTAAAGATAATTTGGTTTCTGAGTTTGATTTTACAGAAGCACAAGCTGAAGCTATTGTTACGTTGCAACTATATCGTCTGACAAATACAGATATAGTACAATTACAAGAAGAACATGATGAATTAAAAGCTAAAATTGCACATTTAAAAAATATTTTAGATAACCATGATGCTTTGTTGAATGTTATCAAAGAAGAATTGGGCGAAATAAAAAATAAATATAAGCAACAACGTTTATCTACTATAGAAGCTGAAATCAGTGAAATCAAAATTGACAAAGAGGTCATGGTGCCAAGCGAAAATGTAATTATGAGTATTACGAAACATGGTTACATAAAACGAACATCGTTACGTAGCTTTAATGCCAGTGGTGTAGAAGAGCTAGGTGTAAAAGATGGGGATACAATGCTCAAATATCAAGAAGTAAATACATTAGATACAGCATTAGTATTCACAAATAAAGGCAGACATCTTTATATACCAGTTCATAAACTTTCAGAGATTAAGTGGAAAGATTTAGGACAACATGTATCACAGATTGTGCCTATTGATGAAGGCGAGCATGTTATAGATGTTTATTGTGAAAGTGATTTTAAACCAGATGTATTTTATATTTTAGCTACGCGAAATGGCATGATTAAGAAAAGTAATGTCTCTATGTTTAAAACATCAAGATACAATAAACCACTTGTCTCTATGAAACTAAAAGATAATGATGAAGTGATTAATGTAATGAGATTAGATGAACCACAAACGATTACTGTTTTAACACACAAAGGGATGTCATTAACTTACAGTAGTGAAGAGTTATCAGATACTGGACTAAGAGCCGCTGGTGTTAAATCGATTAACCTTAAAAGTGAGGACTATGTTGTGTTAACACAAATCGTTAATGAAAATAACACGATCTTGATGGCGACTCAACGTGGTTCATTAAAACGCATAAGATTTAATATTTTACAAAAAGCTAAACGTGCACAACGCGGTATCACATTATTAAAAGAGCTTAAAAAAACACCGCATCGCATCGTAGCAGCTAACGTTGTTCAGCCGGATCATACAACTTATACAGTATATTCAAAACAACATGAAGAAAGCGGCAATATTAAAGATATTCATTTATCGGAACAATATACCAATGGTAGCTTTGTAGTAGATGTTAAAGAATTTGGTGAAGTTGTTAATATGATCGTTAAATAACACAAGTTTTAAAATTTTGTTAGTAAATACAACAATATAATGATAAAATACCTATTAGGTGTAACAAAAATGAAGCAAGAGATTTATAGTAATGTGAAAAGGTACTGTGCAATGCTTGATGATAAGTACTTTACCGATTCATTTATTTTCATGTCTACATAAGCATTGGATTTTGTTTATAAACATGAATGAAACTATAAATCTCTTGATTTTACTATGAAAATTAATTTGTATAGATGAGAGGGATTAAATTGAGCAATTTTGATAGTTTGATTCCGGATTGGTTCAAAGCATTTGTTCAAGTCGGGAATGATTTAATCTGGTCACAATACTTAATTGGACTTTTAATTACAGCAGGTATATTTTTTACCATTGGATCTAAGTTCGTACAATTAAGATGGATACCGGAAATGTTTCGAGCAATTGGAGAAAAACCTGAAACATTAGAAAATGGAAAAAAAGGTATTTCACCATTCCAAGCATTTGCAATTAGTGCAGGTTCTCGTGTTGGTACTGGTAATATTGCCGGAGTTGCGACAGCAATTGTATTAGGAGGCCCTGGTGCAGTATTCTGGATGTGGATTATTGCTTTTATCGGAGCAGCCAGTGCATTTATTGAAGCAACGCTTGCGCAAGTGTATAAGGTGCCTGATGAAGAAGGTGGTTATCGTGGTGGACCAGCTTATTACATAACTAAAGGACTCAACCAAAAATGGTTAGGTGTTGTTTTTGCGGTATTAATTACAGTGACATTTGCATTTGTTTTTAATACAGTACAATCAAACACAATAGCTGAATCATTAAAAACGCAATATAATGTAAGCCCTATTGTTACTGGTATAATCTTAGCTATTGTTACTGCTATTATTATATTTGGAGGCGTAAGAAGTATTGCAACGTTATCTTCTATAATTGTGCCTGTGATGGCAATTATTTATATAGGTTTAGTTGCTGTAATATTAATATTCAACTATGATCAAATCATACCAATGATTGCAACTATAGTTAAAAATGCTTTTGGATTTGAACAAGCAACTGGAGGCGCTGTTGGTGCAGCTGTTCTTCAAGGTATTAAACGTGGTTTGTTCTCAAACGAAGCTGGTATGGGTTCTGCGCCAAATGCTGCTGCTACAGCTGCTGCGCCACACCCAGTTAAACAAGGTTTGATCCAATCATTAGGCGTATTCTTTGATACGATGTTAGTATGTACGGCAACGGCGATAATGATTTTATTATATACTGGATTGGAATTTGGAGAGAATGCAGCACAAGGCGTTGCAGTTACACAATCTGCATTGAATGAACATTTAGGTAGTGCAGGTGGTATTTTCTTAACGATTGCGATTACTTTATTTGCATTTTCTTCCGTTATCGGTAATTATTATTATGGTCAATCGAACATGGAATTTTTATGGGAAAATAAAACTGTATTATTTATTTTCAGATGTTTAGTTGTTGTACTTGTCTTCGTTGGCGCAGTTGTGAAAACTGAAACGGTATGGAGTACGGCAGATGTATTCATGGGTCTAATGGCGATTGTCAACTTAGTAGCTATTATTGGTTTATCTAACATTGCTTTCGCAGTTATGAATGATTACCAACGTCAACGTAAAGCCGGCAAAAAGCCTGTATTTAAACCTGAAGAGTTAGAAATCAACTTGTTCGGTATTGAGAGTTGGGGAATGAAGAAAAAATAATCTTGTTTAAATATTAGTGCAAAGATTTAAATGTTTCTTCATTATCATATTTTCTTTAATATTAATTTATATATAGGCAGTAATATAAAGTTATGTTAAACATTTGATTTTATATTACTGCTTTTTAATATACACTGTAATATTTTAGTCCAATACATTTTTTATTTGTAGTAGTTATTATGAATTATGGGTGTTTAGTTAATTTTTAATAAAACATGACAAAATATATGTTTGGGAAATGGTCATTGTGTTATGATTAACATTAGTTATTTTAAATATTAAACGTTATGTATTGTGTCACAAAAGTGCATAATTTTTTTATTATGCGCTAAAAGATCAATATATTTTGAAAAATAAGGTTTGGTGATGTTATGTCAAATGAAGATAATTTAAAGCAAGAAACGGAATCTAAGAAAAGTAAGTTAAAATTAAGTTTCCCCGAAACGCGTTTTATGAAGTTTTTAGGAGGCAAAGATTTAGTTTTTGCTTTGCTTATATTGATATTTATTGGCTGTGCTATTTTTATATTTGATCAAGTTTCTTATATTTTTAAACCATTTATAATTGTTTTTAATACAATTGTAGCACCGATCATTGTATCGATTATATTATATTATTTATTTAACCCATTAGTTAATTTGATGGAACGATATAATATATCAAGACTTTGGGGTGTGATTATATTATTCTTAGTCATTATTGGTGTGATTGCGTTAGCTATTAATTTATTAATACCTGTGATTGGCGCTCAGTTTAAAAGTTTTGGAAATAACTTCCCATACTATGTAGATAAGGTTAATAAATTTATAGATAGTGTAACGAAATACTCTTTAATTTCTAATTTTTATGGACAAATTCAAGATCAATTAGATTCATTGGCGAAAAAATTACCTTCAATGGTGTCTGATTATTTTAATGGTTTTGGTTCTAAAGTTAAAAATTTTGCTGAAGCTTTAGTAAATGTTGGCGTTGTAATTGCTACAACACCATTTGTTTTATTCTTTATGTTAAAAGATGGGCACCGCTTCAAAGAATTTTCAACAAACTTAATGCCGCCTAAATTTAGAAAAGATTTTCATGATTTATTAGATAAAATGAGTCTACAAGTTGGTTCTTATATCCAAGGACAAATTATCGTATCGTTCTGTATTGGTATATTATTATTTATTGGGTATAGTATCATCGGTTTAGACTACAGTTTAATTTTAGCTTCAATCGCTGCAGTCACAAGTGTTGTTCCATATATTGGTCCGACGATTGCGATTTCACCAGCAATTATAATTGCTTTAATTACTTCACCGATTATGTTGCTGAAGTTAGTGGTTGTTTGGACAGCTGTTCAATTTATTGAAGGGCATTTCATTTCTCCGAATATCATGGGTAAAACATTGAAAATTCATCCACTGACAATTATATTCATCTTACTAAGTGCAGGTAATTTATTAGGTGTTGTCGGTGTTATTTTAGGTATTCCTGCTTATGCGATATTGAAAGTATTAGTTTCGCATTTATTTACCATGTACAAACGTCGTTATAATAAATATTATGGTGATGATGCAGGGGAATATGAAATTACTTCTGATGAAGAAATTCGTTGATTTAAAATTTAAACAATGTATTAAAAGGCTGAGACATAAGGTTCTTGGTCAAGTGAAAAAAGGCAATTTCTATTGAAATAATATAGAAATTGTCTTTTTCATTATTGTTTTGATTATTGCTAGCTTATTGAGCTATTACTTTTCTAATATTAAGTGCCATCAATACAAATCCAAGTTCTCTTTTGACGTGTTTACTTTTTTAACCGAATACATTTTTAGGGGTTGTTTCAACGATTTCATTCACATGTCGTGACATATCACTTATAGCGATTTTGTAACGTGCGGACGCCCGGGAAATGATATGAGCGAGAGACTACAGGTTCGAGCCATATCCTGGGCAAGCATGCATAATCAAAATCGTAAGATTTTTATATAAAATGGACTCATCCATCATGTGTAATCATATTAAGTTATATCATTTGGTGAAATTAAAATTATAAATTTCTAGCAGTTGTATATGTTAAATCATGTTTTTTAATATTATAAAACAGTTACTTCTTTAAATAATAAATACGAAAGTTTTTCCATTGTTTTAAAACACATCACTTATAGCGATTTTGTAACGTGCGGACGCCCGGGGAAATGATATGGGCGAGAGACTACAGGCTCGAGCCATATCCCCAGGCAAGCATGCACGATCAAAATCGTAGTATTTTAAATATAAAGAGGACCAATCTATATTAAGGATTGGCCCTCTTATTTTGAGAATGGGGATTTATGTTCCAGTCTCTTTTATGATTGACAAGATGGGATGAAATATTCATTTTAAGTGAATTAGCTTCCCGTTCTGCTCATTTTTATTTTGTTTGTAAGATGATTCCATGTGTAAACTTTTAAACGAAGTATACAGAGTCTAACAATATTGTAATATATAACGTGTATAAGAATTATTTATTAAAAATAAGAATTGTGCTATATTTTAAATATTATATGAATATAGAAAAGTGATGTGAACACATGTCAAAGAAGTTAGGAAATAAAATATTAACAATAATGAAAGTTATATTTGCACTTTCGTTATTTATATTTGTTGCTTTTACGTTATATAAAGAATTAGCGAATATAAATTTAAAAGAAACGATTCATTCTATAAAAGATATTAATAGTGTATGGTTGGTTGTGTTGTTTATGAGTGGCGGCCTAGCCATATTGATTTTATCGATGTATGATGTAATTTTAGCTAAGGTATTACATTTAAAAATTTCTTTAGTTAAAACCGTACGTATAGGATATATTGTAAATGCTTTGAATGCAGTATTGGGTTTTGGAGGATTTATAGGAGCGAGCGTAAGATTTTTATTATATAAAGATACTACGGAAGATAAAAAAGGATTACTACACACTATTTCTATTGTTTTAATCTCTATGTTGACTGGTTTGAGTATGCTTTCTATTTTAGTAGTATTTCATGTATTTGATGTTAGGCATGTATTTAGTCCATTCCCTTGGGTTAGATGGTTAATGTATATTGTAGCATTATTTTTGCCGATCTTTATTTTCTTTACAATTTGGAAACCAGTCAATAAAAACAGTAAACTGACTGGGATATATTGTACCATTGTTTCTAGTATTGAATGGATGATTGCTGCTTTAGTGTTGTACATGGCACTATTAATTGTTGGTATACATGTGCATTTTCCTGTATTCATGGGGATATTTATCATTGGCGCTTTATCTGGGTTAATGAGTTTCATTCCCGGTGGATTTGGCACATTTGATTTGGTACTATTATTAGGATTGAAAAGTTTAAACATTCCAGAAGAGAAAATTGTTTTAGCTTTATTACTCTACAGGTTAGCTTATTACCTATTTCCTGTTTTAATTGCACTTATTCTCTCAACATTTGAATTCAGAAATACTGCAAAACGTTATTGGGATGACTCTAAAATTATGATACCTGTCAAAGATATGTCATCACTTCTAGCATCTTATCAAAAAGATATTTTAACAAGAATTCCAGCGTTTTCCATTGCATTATTACTTTTATTTACGAGTGTTTTATTTTTCTTTAATAACATTACAATTATTTATGATGGGCTATATAGTAACAATCATGCGTTTTATTATATTATAGCGTCTATCCATACTTGTGCATGTTTATTATTATTGTTAAATGTGATTGGTGTATATCATTTATCTAAGAGAGCACTTTTGTTCGCTATCTGTTCAATCATCATTATATTTAGCGTCACAATTTATACTTATCCTTCTTTGATTCTTTTGAGTTGGTTAATAACTATGTTCGTAATGCTTGTTTTATTTTATAGAAGCGCACGCGTCATAAAGCGTCCATTTAGATATACGAAACTATTGTCTAGTGTAATCATAAGCGCACTAGTGTTGTTCATTAACCATGTGTTTATAAAGAATACATTTTATACTTTAGATATTTATCATTTAGAAGTAGATACCTCTCTTTTAAGATATTATTTTTGGTTCACAATTATTACGGTAGTTATTATAGTAAGTGTTATTGTGTGGTGGTTTGAAGCAAGATTTAAATCTGCAGGCAGTGATCACAATCTAGAGCAATGTGAAACAATCATTCAAAAATTTGGTGGGAATTATTTAAGTCATCTAATTTATAGTGGTGATAAGAAGTTTTTCTTTAATGAACAGCAAGATGCATTTGTGATGTATCGTTATAAACGAAATGCATATATTGTTTTGGGTGATCCTATCGGAAATAGTGCATCGTTCCATGAGTTGCTTGAAACATTTTATAATGAAGCACACTATTTAGGTTACGATATTATTTTCTATCAAGTAACTGACAAATATATGTCAATTTACCATGATTTTGGAAATCAATTTTTTAAATTAGGTGAAGAAGCCATTATTGATTTATCAACTTTCACTACTTCAGGAAAAAAGAAGCACGGTTTGCGTGCTACCTTGAACAAACTAGAAGATTTGGGTTGTAATTTTGAGATGTTAGAACCGCCTTTTTCACAAAACATATTTGATGAATTGAAACAAATAAGTGATGATTGGTTATCAGGTTCTACAGAAATGCAATTTTCAGTAGGGAATTTTAGTGAACATTATATATCACAGGCGCCGATTGGAGTCATTAGAGATAAAGAAAAAGTTATTATTGGTTTTTGTACATTTATGCCTGTGAATGACAATTCGACACTATCTATTGATTTAATTCGTTGGAAATCAGATGCTTCCTTACCACTGATGGATAGTTTATATCTGCATATGCTATTATGGGCTAAAGCAAATCATTATCAATACTTTAATATGGGCATGGCAACACTGTCTAATGTAGGTAAAGTACCGTTTTCATTTTACAGAGAAAGACTTGCTGGTAGAATATTTGAGCATTTCAATGGCTTATATAGATTTCAAGGTTTAAGACGTTATAAAGAAAAGTTCAATCCCAACTGGCAACCAAGATTTTTAGTATATCGTAAAGGAAATTCATTATGGGTAAGTATGACAAAAGTCATGCGCGTAATTAGAAAAAAATAATAAAAAACAACCAACAATCCCGTTAATGACTGTTGGTTGTTTTTTGGAGTTATAGCTTTTAATGGTTTTTGTAGTCAATGCCGGAGAAGTTATTAACTACTTTTTAATAAACTAACTATATACTTTCTAAATATCATTTTGACTCTAACTATATTTATGAATTTCTAGTTACCCCTTTGTCCAAGGTGTAAATATAATATATCATCAATAGAAAACGCTTTCAATACTATAATATCATCTCATGTGAATAAAAATTGACATTTTATATAGTTAATTTCATTTTGAAACTTAAATGTATTTTTACATCAGATTAAAGTTAATATTTGCAATTTGAATTATTATCATTTGTTATATTATTAAAATACATTCAATATTTTAAGATTATGTAGTAACATGTAAATATTAATGCTTGCAGTGTGCGCAATGGGGTGAAAAAATGAAAAAAGTTATCGTTTGTTTGGTATTAATAATGCTTTTAGTTGCGTTAACGTTATCAATTAAGTCGTTATATGATACCATACACACAAATTACAAAGGTTCGAACCAATCTGCTCAAAATGAAAAATTTAAAAAGGAAAAAATTCCAAAGTATAAAATACCTAAGATTAATGTATTATCGCAACAATTCAGTGAAAATTTCATGAATAGTGATGTAAGAAATCATTATATGCATATTTCAAAAGGTATGCACAAGCGTAAAGTTGAAACATATTTTGGTGATAGTGAAAATATAATACAAATTGCTAATGAGAAAGCACATAAATATGGTAACATCGCAGTTTTGTTTAAAAATGATAAAGTTCAACGAATTTTTGTTGTTCCTGATAATGTTACTGTTGAATCGTTTGCTCAAGTACATGGTCAAAGAACATTTAATAGTCATAATCGCACGATAATATATGATGATAATCCATCTAATCATTTTTCTGTTAAAGTATATTTTGATTCAAATGAAAAAGTGACGGCAATAGAAAATATAGATCAAATATCTACTATAGAATAGATATTAATGAGTGTGAACATAATGTTCAATATCAACTTTAAAGACTTATCCGAATTAACAGGATGAGTGTTTTTTTTATTTAAATTTATATGAGGTGAAAGAATTGCGGTTTTCAAGAAAATGATGAAACTATCACTTAATAAAAGTAATGAAGGTTCGAGTACGTCTTTATTTAATATAACTAATAGCGCAATAGTTTATAAAATGGTAAGATATTTATATTTTTGGTCCGATTAGTATAAACTAATGCTTTTGTGCTATATAAATAAATTAATAAAAATATGGAATATAAAGTAATATAAAAATTAAAATTTCAAATAAACTACCAAAATATAAATTATTATGATAATATGAAAACGGTTACAAAAATAGAGGTGATTTTTATAGTAACAATAAAAGAGGTAGCTAAATTAGCGGGTTGTTCTGTAGCAACGGTATCTAGAGTTATCAATAATAATGGATATGTAAAAGCTCAAACAAAAACACAAATTGAACGTGCGATTCATGAGCTTAACTATCAACCTAATGAAGCAGCACGTACATTATATAAACGCAAGTCAAAAATGATTGGTTTATTATTACCAGATATCAGTAATCCTTTTTTTACATTGATAGCGAGAGGTGTTGAAGATATTGCGCTTGCGCATGGTTTTCAAGTTTTAATTGGCAATAGTGACAACGATGTTGATAAGGCTAAAGATTATCTATCTACTTTCAATGCTTATAATTGTGTAGGCGTGATTGCTACAGCATTTGCTGATGATCAAATCGAAAAGTTATTAGTATCACAAGGTATTCATTATGTATTTGTAGATCGTGTTAAAGATGAAGGTAATGGTATTTCTATGAATCATTTTGAAGGCGGACAATTACAAGCTCGGCTTGTGTTAGAAGGTAAGCCAAAAAATATTTTGATTCTTCATTTAGATTTGAATATTGGGGCATTTAAATTGAGAATAGATGGCATTAAACAAGAATTGAACAATTATGATGTAAGTTATTACGATTGTTCAGCCGAGACTTTAAAAAATAAAAGTGCATTTATTTCATTAGTTAAAGATTTACATATTGATAGCATTATATGTAGCAATGATGTACTTGCAATTGAAACAATGGGACTTATTCAGCAATTTCAATTGAAAGTTCCTGAAGATATTCAAATTGTGGGTTATGACAATATACCTTTTTCTGCAATGACGTTTCCTCAAATTGCAACTATTGATCAGTCTGCGTATTTTTTAGGACAACAAGCGGTATCAATTTTATTGAAATTAAATAAAAACTGTGTAGTGAATCAACAAGATAATACGCTAAAGTTATCAACTAAACGCAGAGGCAGTATTAGATTTGAGTAATGATATGTAACGGGTTACATAAAATATGATTTAACGAAAGGGGAATTAAATGTATAAAACAGGTATTTTAAACAGTGAAATTTCTAAGGTATTAAGTGATTTAGGGCATACAGATACAATTATCATTGCTGATTGTGGATTACCAGTACCAGATGGTGTTAAAAAAATAGATTTAGCATTAACTTTTGGACACCCTTCATTTGAAGAAGTATTTAATTTAGTTAAAGCACATATGAAAATTGAACAGCTTACCATTGCAAATGAAATGATAAAACAAAATAGTGAGTTATATGTGAAATTATTAGCTGAAAATATTGATATGGTCACGGAATCCCATGAAAAATTAAAAATGTATAGTAAGGATGTTAAAGCAATTATAAGAACAGGTGAAGCGACACCTTACGCAAATGCAATTTTATCAAGCGGTGTTTTATTTTAAGGGGTGAAAAATATGATAATGATGAATCAAATTCATAAATCATTTGGTCAAAATGATGTCTTAAGAGGTGTTGATTTTGAAATCAATGATGCAGAAATACATGCCTTAATGGGTGAAAATGGTGCAGGTAAGAGTACGCTCATGAAAATATTAACAGGTGTATATAACGCTGATAGCGGTAATGTTTTAGAAAACGGTCAACCTATTCATTTTAAAAATACGATGGATGCTGAACAAAACGGTGTGTCATTTATACAGCAAGAATTAAATATTTGGCCAAATCTTACAGTGCTTGAAAATTTATTTTTAGGAAAAGAAGAAACAAAAGTTTTTGGCATTGTTGATAATAAAAAAATGAAACAACGTGCTTTGGCTATTTTCAAAAAATTAAATATTGATATCGATTTAAACCGCATGGCAGGTACTTTATCAGTCGGCATGCAACAGATGCTCGAAATCAGTAAAGCATTAATGGAAAAATCGAAAATCATTATCATGGATGAGCCTACTGCAGCCCTGACAAATAACGAAATAAATACGTTGTTTGAACAAATCAAAAATTTAAAAAAAGAAGGCGTTTCTTTTATATATATATCGCATAGAATGGAAGAAATTTTTGCAATCTCAGATCGTATTACAGTAATGAGGGATGGTCGTTCGATATTAACTAAAGAAACTCAAAATACGACGCATGCTGAGATAGTAAAATCTATGATTGGTAGAGATTTAGATAATCAATACCCTGTTAGACAATATCATCAAGGTGATGTTGTACTTTCTGTTGAAAATTTGGATTCGGCTGAACATCATTTAAAACATATTCATTTTGATTTACATAAAGGTGAAATACTTGGTTTTAGTGGTTTGATGGGTGCCGGTCGTTCAGAAATTATGAGAGTACTTTTTGGCTTAGATAAAGGGAATAAATCGGTGAAACTTAACAATAAGCAATTACAGATTCAAAATCCTAACCAATCCATTTCACAAGGTCTGGCTTTTATCACTGAAAATAGAAAAGAAGAAGGTTTAGTTTTACAGGATTCAATTTTAGAAAACATTACATTACCTGCTTTGAAAAGTTTTTCAAGTTCTGGTTTTTTAACACAACATGCTATGGAACAATATTCAGAACAAATGGTTCAGCGTTTAAATATTAAAGGCAAAATAGGAGATACTTGTGGCAATTTATCAGGTGGTAATCAACAGAAAGTAGTTTTAGCTAAATGGATTGCGACTGCACCACACGTGTTAATACTAGATGAACCAACACGAGGCATTGATGTAGGTGCTAAACGTGAGATATACCAATTGATGCATGAATTAACTGACCGAGGTATGTCTATTATTATGATTTCATCAGAACTACCAGAGATTATAGGTATGAGTGATAGAGTTGCGGTTGTACATGAAGGATCCATTGCAGGAACATTAGAGGGTTCAGCTATCACAGAAGAACGTATTATGACTTTAGCTACAGGAGGAAAATTAAATGAAACAGTCTAAATTATCATTTTCTTATTCGTATTTTGAAAAAATTATACCTTTTATTGGGTTAATACTATTAGTTGTTATTATTAGTATATTAAATAGTGCTTTTTTAGAACCTTCTAACTTATTTAATTTATTAAGACAAGTTTCTATTAATGGTTTGATTGCATTTGGCATGACTTTCGTAATATTGACTGGAGGCATTGATTTATCAGTAGGTTCAACATTAGCGTTATCTAGTGCTTTTGTAGCGATTTTAATGGTTTCAGGTATGGATTCTATTATAGCTTTATTCATGGGTTGTATATTTGGTGCGATTTTGGGAGCTGTGAACGGCTTACTCATCACGATAGGTAAAATGGCACCTTTCATTGCAACACTGGCTACAATGACTGTATTTAGAGGATTAACACTTGTCATTACAGATGGAAATCCCATTACAAATTTAAATGGTAGTTATGCATTTCAATTATTTGGTAGGGGCTATTTTTTAGGTATTCCAGTACCAGCTGTTACAATGTTTATTACATTTATCATATTATATATTGTGCTACATAAAACCGTATTTGGTAGACAGACTTATGCTATGGGTGGTAATGAAAAAGCAGCATTTATTTCAGGAATTAAAGTTAATAAAATCAAAATAATGATTTATAGTTTAGCCGGCTTAATGTCAGCTATGGCAGGATCAATTTTAACTTCACGTTTAAATTCAGCACAACCAACAGCAGGGATGTCCTATGAATTGGATGCCATTGCAGCAGTTGTACTAGGAGGAACTTCTTTAACTGGTGGTAAAGGTCGTATTGTTGGAACATTAATTGGTGTGTTAATTATTGGTGTTTTGAACAATGGTTTGAATTTACTAGGTGTATCTTCATTTTACCAACAAGTGGTAAAAGGTGTCGTTATTATCATTGCAGTACTGATAGATAGAAAAAATAAATAATTGGAGGTGTTGATATTGAAAAAACTTTTTATAACTACAATAGCTATTTTATTATTTTTAACAGGTTGTTCTCTAGAATCACCTATAGAAAAAAATGATAATGGTAAAGTAGATAAGAAAAAATCTGATGTTGTTATTGGTGTGAGTATTTCTACCTTAAATAACCCTTTCTTTGTGAAAATTAAAGATGGCATTGAGAAAGAGGCAAAGAAACAAGGTGTGAAAGTTAAGTTTGCAGATGCCCAAGATGATGCAGCGAAACAAGCTAATGATATTGATGATTTAATACAACAAAAAGTGGATTACCTGATTGTAAATCCAACAGATTCTGATGCGATATCAGGTAGTATCCAAATCGCGAATGATGAGGCAATACCAGTTATTACATTAGACCGAGATGTAGCTAAAGGGGATGTTGCATCATTTATTGCTTCCGATAATATCAAAGGCGGTGAAATGGGTGGCGAACTCATTGTCGATGAATTAGGTGAAGATGCGAAAGTAGCGGAACTTGAGGGCGTTCCTGGTGCCAGTGCTACACGTGAACGTGGTAAAGGTTTCCATAACGTCGCAGATAAATCACTTGATGTAGTTTCCAAACAAAGTGCTAAGTTTAATAGAACAGAAGGTTTAAATGTAACACAAAATATTATTCAAGCTCATCCTGATATCAAAGCTATTTTTGCTCAAAATGATGAAATGGCTTTAGGGGCAGTAGAAGCGATAGGGAATAAGGATATTAAAGTCGTTGGTTTTGATGGTAATGAAGATGCGATAAAATCTGTTGAAAAGGGTAAGTTATTTGCTACAGTTGCGCAACAACCTAATTTGATGGGAGAAGAAAGTATTAAAACAATAATGAATTTATATAATGGTAAAAAGGTTGAGAAAAAGAATAAAATACCTTTAGAAATGAAACGACAATAAGTTATTTTGAAGTTTGAGTAATAAATAAAAACCGGATGCAAAAGGCACCGGTTTTTTTATGTGCTTACTTATATTTTTGACGTTCTTGCTGTTCTTGAGCATATCGTTCAGGGTTTTTCTTATAAAAATTTTGATGTTCTGCTTCAGCTTCATAAAATGTAGAAGCGGGTAATATTTTTGTAGCAATAGCTTTTTCTTTATCTATACTTTGTTTTAATTGTTCTACATAATCTTCAGCTACCGCTTTTTGGTCTTCATTTGTATAAAAAATTGCTGTTTTATATTGTGACCCTCTATCTTGGAATTGTCCACCTTCATCAGTTGGATCTATTACAGAAAAGAATATTTCTAATAATTTATTGTAGGAAAATAGAGCGACATCATACTCTATTTCAACTGTTTCGTAATGCCCGGTGTTACCCGTTTTAACTTCTTCATACGACGGATTATCTGTATGACCTCCCATGTAACCAGAAGTCACTTTCTCAATACCTTCAAATGTGTCGAAAGGCTTGACCATACACCAAAAGCAACCTCCAGCGAAGTATGCCTTGTTTATATTCATGTTTAACATCCTTTCCATATTAGACCTTAGTACCATATATTAAGATATCACTTGATTTTTATTCAGTTTTTATATAACTTTAATATATGTTAATTATAGTACATAGCAGTGCAATTTTGAAGATATAAGGTTGATTACATATGAATGAACACAAACACAGTAGTAAAGAAAGTGCAAACACAGAAGAACAACCGACGATGCGTAGGACAAAAAAGAAGAAATTAAAAAAATTTCCGATTGTAATTTTAATCATTGTAATTATTTTAGCCATTATAGTTGGTTATTCTGTTCATGGTTATAAATCAGGTATTGAATACGCAAAAGATCATGGCAAAACGCTCAAGCAACATAAATTTAATGGTGCTAAAAAAAATGATGGAAAAATTACGATTATGGTCTTAGGTGCAGATAAAGAGCAAGGTGGTATTTCTAGAACCGACTCAATTATGATTGCACAATATGATTATATTCATAAAAAGATGAAGATGATGTCTGTAATGCGAGATATTTATGCAGATATACCAGGCAATGGGCAACATAAAATTAATTCAGCTTATTCTATCGGTGGACCTGAATTATTACGACAAACATTAAAGAAAAATTTAGGTATAGACCCTGAGTATTATGCAATACTTGATTTTACCGGTTTTGAAAAAATGATTGATGAATTGGAACCTAACGGTGTACCGATTGATGTTGAAAAAGATATGTCTAAAAATATAGGTGTATCGCTTAAAAAAGGTCATCATCGATTAAATGGTAAAGAATTATTAGGTTATGCTAGATTCAGACATGATGAAGAAGGCGATTTCGGGCGTGTAAGACGTCAGCAACAAGTCATGCAATCACTTAAACAAGAATTGGCTAGTTTAGACACGCTACCTAAATTACCTAGAGTTGCAGGTATTTTAAGAGGTTATTTAAATACGAATATGCCAGATTCTGCGCTCATCCAAACTGGTTTGAATTTTGGAATACGTGGTGATAAAAAAGTAGAGTCTATCACTTTACCTGTATCAAACACTTATCAAGATATTCAGTCACCAATGGATGGCAGCGCACTAGAAATCGATAAAGCCAAAAATAAAGAAGAAGTACAGAAATTTTTAAATGAATGATGATTAAAAGCATTCATTTAAACGTGAATGAAATATAAATCTCATACTTAAAAAGGCTAATCCGTTTTCAAAAGGATTAGCCTTTTTTTTATTTGAAAACTTGCGATTTTGACCGTGCATGCTTGCCTGGGGATATGGCTCGAGCCTGTAGTCTCTCGCTCATATCATTTCCCCGGGCGTCCGCACGATGCAAAATCTCTATAAGTGATGTTGTTGAAAATAATTTTATATACCTATACGTATCATTCGTTTTTTTGGTCATATCATTGATAAATGAATAAACTTTTGAAAAGTAAAAAACATCAATCCCTAATATGTTTAGAATAGAAATTGATGCTTATGTTCTAGTTTTTTGATATGTAATTTATTGTTGATCTGATTTTCTAATTCCAGCAACACCATAATGAGAAGCTTTCATTTCTTCTATTACAACTTGTATAGCGTCTTTGTTAGCACCTGTTGTTTTCTCTACTGCATTAGTAACTTCTGTGACTAAATTTTTTAGTTGTTCATCAGAACGACCTTCTAATAGTTTTACATTTACTATTGGCATTTAAATTCCTCCTAAAGCTATTTTTATATATTATAGCATGAAAATTCACAAAATTATAAAAAATATAAATAAGAACATTTGTTCTTATTTATATTGAAATAGAACTTATGTTCTTTTATAATGTAAGTGATTAAGGGAGGAATGTTATATGTATGAATTTTATGATTACAATCTGTTAGAGGAAAGAGATATATTGTGTATCGACCAAAAAAGTTTTTTTGCAAGTGTTTCTTGCATACAAAAAGGATTAGATCCAATGAAAGAAAAGTTAGCAGTTGTTGCGGATACTAAGAGACAGGGATCGGTTGTATTGGCTGCTACGGGTCCACTAAAAGCTATAGGTATTAAAACAGGGTCAAGATTATTCGAAATCCCTCATAGAAATGATATATATATTATCAATCCAAGCATGAGAAAATATTTGGAAGTTTCAGTAGCAATTTCTAAAATCGCTTTACGCTATGCTGCTCCAGAAGATTTACACCAATATAGTATTGATGAATTTTTTATGGATGTAACAAATAGTTATCACAGATTTAGTAGTACAATTCAATCTTTTTGTAAAAAATTACAATATGAAATTCTAGAAGAAACAGGTATACATTGTTCAATAGGGATTGGATCAAATATGTTATTAAGTAAAGTTGCAATGGATGTAGAAGCAAAACATACTGATGATCTCATTGCTGAATGGAGATATCAAGATGTGTCGCACAAACTTTGGCCTATTTCACCATTGAGTAAATTTTGGGGGATTAGTAGAAAAACAGAAGCAAAAATGAATAAAAGAGGTATCTTTACTATAGGTGATTTAGCTCATTATCCATATCAATATTTAAAAAGGGATTTTGGTACCGTAGGTGTGGATTTACATTTGCATGCAAATGGTATTGATCAAAGTAGAATAAGAGACAAGTATAGTGTAGTTAATCCGTCAATTTGTAAGAGTCAAATATTGATGCGTGATTACCATTATGATGAAGCTAAAATAGTGATGCAGGAATTAATTGAGGACGTAGCGAGTCGTGTTAGAGCAAGAAATAAATTAGCTAAGACAATACACTTTTCATTTGGTTATAGTGACCAAGGAGGGGTGCAGAAACAATACACATTAGAAGATCCAACAAATTTAGATGGTACTATTTTTAAGGTGGTTGAATATTTAGCAGATAAATTATGTGATCCAACAATGTTGTACAGAACGGTGAGCATTTCACTCACGCAGTTTATAGATGAGCGAAATACACAATTGAATTTATTTATAGATGAATACGAAAGAAAAAGGAATGAAAAATTGGCCAAAACGATTGATGCGCTACATCAAAAATTTGGTAAAGGTATCGTATCTAAAGCAATCTCCTATACAGATGCAGGCACAAAACATGGGCGTTTAGGACTTATGGCAGGGCATAAAATGTAAAAATTAAAATGATAAACTGAACGTTTAATATAGTCATAAATCAATTTCATTGGCAATATATGGAACGGAGATAATTTTAAGTAAGTTTATACGGTGCAGCCCGTCCCTAAAGTAGCTGTTGAATCAAACTTAGTTAGCTTTTTAACAAATACAATTTAAATAACGTATCTATAACATAATAGATGATTTGTCTATGCTAAGTAAGTAAAAAATCTAACGTACATCTATTAAACATATAAATATCATATTGGTATGATAAGGAGGGTATAATAGACTTTACATTACTACTATGAGTTATTTAAAAAAGTATGATGTCTAGATAGTAATAAAGCATAAATTGTATCTAGATGAGGTGTTGTTAATTTGTACTTTCGAGCTTGTCGATATAGAAAACCTTGTATGCCATCGATTTCTAATGGTGTATTTGAAAGTACATCATAATACATGCTTGTTCCCATATCGTCTGGATAACCTTGATAAATTGTCATTATTTCTTCAATAACGTTATCAGAAAGATTGATACCAGAATGTTTAGCAATCATATAACCTTCATTTAATAACGATATGCATAATGATTTAATATGAGGTTGCTTGAGAATAGATGCAGGCTGTATTCCAAGCGCTGTAACTGTATTGATTGCTAAATTAACTAATAGTTTATACCAGATTTCCACTTCAATATTTTTATGTAACACAAGCGAAAGACCACTTGAAGCTAATATTTTTTTCAATGACACTGTGTTGTCATCTTGTTGTAAATGCAGTATTTCATCTCTAAAGTGAATCACATGTTGAGTGGTCTTTTGACCACTAATATAAGTTACAGCTTGATATATATTTGGAAAAGGAAGTTTTAAGTGTTGTCCATATCCATTTTGAGTTAGTATAACAATAGTAGTATCTTGTGATAAATGCTTGATTTGTTCATATAATCCCTCTAAGTGTGGAATTTTAACAGCGATGAATATAATATCTAATGGTTCAGTCATATCTGATGCTTTAACAACATTAAGTACTATATTTACGTTATTCGAAGCATCTTGATAGGTAATGTGCTCATTACGTTGACCAATTAAATAGACTTTATGTTCTGTTGTTAAAAGTTGAACTGTGATGCAGCTACCAACAGCACCAGGACCAATAACACCTATCTTTTTCATTTATAGTTGACCTCCGTTTATTTAGAAAATAAAATTATAATAGATATGTTTATGATAGTAATCAATAATGAAGTGTTAATCAACTAAAAATGTAAAATTATTTTTTTGAACAGGAGCATAAATCAAATGATAAAAACTATGATGAATGGAAAAATACACCGTGCACGTGTAACAGAAGCTAACCTTAATTATGTTGGTAGTATCACGATAGATCGTAATATTTTAGATGCAGTAGATATATTACCTAATGAGAAAGTTGCAATTGTTAATAATAACAATGGAGAAAGATTAGAAACCTATGTGATTGAAGGAGAACGTAATAGTGGAAAGATATGCCTGAATGGTGCAGCTGCTAGGCTTGTTCAAGTAAATGATATTATTATTATTATGTCTTATGTACAAGTTACTGCAGAAGAAGCATTAAATCACAATCCAAAAGTCGCGCTTATGAATGAAAAAAATGAAATTATAGAGATGATACAAGAAGAAGAAGGAAAATTGCTAAATTAGTTATGTAAAACAACATTTGAAATATAAACAGTCTCATCCAAACTATACCGAGATACGAGAATGAAACAATATGAGCCTAACGTAGCTTTCTAACAAAAGAAAACTGCGCTAGGCTCATATTTATATTTGATAATAAATTGAAAATGCTTTTAAATTTAGCGTTGTAAAAAACAACAACCATTACCACAGAAATGAGTGGTTGGCTTAAATATGTACTTTACGATTTATGCAAACAAAAAATAAATAAAACAATAACAATTAAGTAATTAACCTTTTTAAAAAGATAAAATCTATTCAATATAAGTATCAAAATCACTTAATGCTTCAGCGCCTTTTTTACGGTCTTCTGGATTTTTGAAGCTAATACGTAACGCACCATAAATATCTTCACGGACTTCTAATATTCTTAAGTTGCTTATAGAAATATTATGTAAACTAAGGATATGTGTTACTTGGCTAATCATACCCGGTTTATCCGGAATATCTACATAAAGATCATACTCTATAGATAGTGCACCTTGTGATTTAAGGGGGAGTTCATCTCTATATACTTTTGCATCATTATAAAAATTATATAACGCGTCCGGTTTGTTTTCTTCAACGAGCGTAATGACATCTTCCATTTGTGATTTCCATTCTTTTAATATATCAACAATAGTATTTTTATTTTCAATAGTAATATCACGCCACATAATTGGACTGCCACTTGCAATTCTTGTAATGTCTCTAAAACCTCCAGCAGCAAGTGTTTTAACTAATGAAGAGTGAGATGCGTGGTTTGCATTTAAATGAACGAGACTCGACGCAATGATATGAGGGACATGACTAACGATTCCTGTCACAAAATCATGTTCTTTTGGATTAGTAGCAATAAATTTTGCATTTGTTGTACTAAGTAATGAACGTATTTCATCAAAAGCTTTATCATTTGCAGGTTCGTCGTGAACCAAAACATAAAAAGCATTTTCAAATAAATGTTTCTTTGCATTGAGTACGCCAGATTTATGACTACCTGCCATCGGATGACCACCAATTAGGTGAATATTGTGATTTAAAAGGTATTGTTCATATTGCAAAATCGTCAATTTAGTACTGCCAGTATCGGTAACAATGACGTCAGACTTTGTTTGATAGTTTGGTAGTTCTTGTAAGTATTTGATTGTTTGTTGCACAGGTGTGGCATAAATAATAATATCTGCATTTTCCACACAGGCTTTATAATCAGTAGATTGATAATCAATAATTCCAATAGATAAAGCTTTTTCTAATTGGGAGCAATCTGCATCATATGCAGTGATTTCAATGTCATTATGATAATATCTTAAATTACTTGCCAGACTACCACCAATTAAGCCTAAACCTACGAAAAGTATTTGTTTCATTTTGCTGACCACCTCTATCAAAATTTTCAGAATAGTAACATTGTATAGTAGGAGTAGTTAATTCGCAATACATGTTTTATTTTCTATTTCATAAGCAGAACTCATTTATAAGGCCACTGGTTTAACAGTTTTTGATTCTAAACAATTTAGCTTACACAATTTCAATATAATTAAAACACTAAGTCACCAGATTACTTTAAATAAGTAGAAGAATTTAAAAATAAGAGTTGACAAAAATGAATGATGCTTGTATTATTCTAGTTAATTCATTTTGCAACGACAGTTGCCGTTTGAAAGGTAAAGTAACGTATGTGATTTGTAGCAAGTAGAAAGCTAATGGTAGATGGAAATTAGCACAACATATATTGTGAATTGGGCTTTTAAACGTAAGAATAATATAATAATTTTTAAAGTGAACAATGAAATTGTTAACTAAGGTGGCACCACGGTAACGCGTCCTTACAGCATGCGTTAGTGTGGTGTTTTTTATATAAAAAAACAAAATGTAGTAAGTTGTGAATGGTAGCAAGCAGAAAGTTAGTGGTAGATGAAAACTAACACCTACACATACTGAAATTGGGTTTTGTTGGATTAAAATTGCATAATTAAATGAGTGAGTAGGTGAGATTGATATTATCTACTAATTTAGGTGGTACCGCGCATCAGCGTCCTTAATTAATATTTAAGGATGCTGATTTTTTTTATAAGGAGGAGTAAAAATGAAGGTGCAATATCAAAAGATAAATGCTGAAGTAACACCAGAAGCATTGGCAAGATTAAAAAAACAAAAAATAGTGTTGGAAAGTACAGAACAATCTAAAGTGAAAGGGCGTTATTCAATTGTAATATTTGATGTATATGGCTCAGTGACTTTAGATAATGAAAATATGGCCATTCAATACAATGACAAGCAAACAGAGATAGAAAACGAAGCACCATATGACAAACTGAAAGCTTTTATAGATCAATATAAAGTAGAAATAGAAGACGAAGATTTAGCACAATTACCATTTATCTCAGGCTTTGTTGGATCATGCAGTTTTGATTTGGTAAGACATGAATTTCCTGTATTAAAGCAAATCGGTTTAGCTGACCACAAACAACACGATGCTAAATTTCACATGGTAGAAGATGTATACGTATTTGACCATTACAAAGAGCATCTATACGTTATATCCACAAACTTGTTTTCCAATGAAAATGAAGAACAATTAGCATTACGTGTCAAACGTCATGTTGATGAGTTGCAAAATATAAATATATATCCTTCGCCTATAAAAAATGACATAAAAGACAAAGCAATTGAATCAAACATTACACCAGATCAATTTAAAAAAACTGTTAGTGAAATGAAATCATTGATACAACAAGGGGATATGTTTCAAGTTGTACCCTCAATTATATATAAGTATAAACATAATTTTGGAATGAATTTACAACAATTATCGTATCAGCTTTATCAGAATTTAAAGAGACAAAACCCAAGTCCTTACATGTATTATTTGAATTTTGATGAACCGATTATTGTAGGTAGTTCGCCTGAAAGTTTTGTCAAAGTGAAAGGGCAAACTGTAGTCACAAATCCTATAGCTGGAACAATTAAACGAGGCACGACTGACAAAGAAGATCTTGAAAATGAAAAACAACTAATCAACGATGAAAAAGAGATAAGCGAACATAGCATGCTTGTTGATTTAGGTAGAAATGATATTCATAGAGTGAGTGAAATTGCTAGTTCTAAAATTGAAAAGTTAATGTCAATTGAACGCTATGAACATGTTATGCATATCGTTAGTGAGGTAACAGGAAAACTGAAATCAAATTATTCGCCAATGACTGTAATTGCAAGTTTATTACCTACAGGTACCGTGTCAGGAGCACCTAAATTAAGAGCAATACAAAGAATTTATGAAGCCCAACCTCAAAAACGAGGTGTATACAGTGGAGGAATAGGATATATCAACTGTAATCATGACCTAGATTTTGCTTTAGCGATTCGTACAATGATGATTGATGATACATACATCAATGTAGAAGCAGGATGTGGTGTCGTTTATGATTCAATACCTGAAAAAGAATTAGAAGAAACAAAATTAAAAGCCAAAAGTTTATTGGAGGTATCACCATGATTTTAGTAGTGGATAATTACGATTCTTTTACGTATAACTTAGTCAATATTGTAGGAAAGACTTCTGATGTAATTATTAAGTATCCAGATGATCCTGAAATATTTGATTTAAAAATAGATGGCTTGATTATATCGCCAGGACCTGGACATCCATTAGATACTAGCTATTTAGTCAATATTATTGAACATTATAAACATAAACCTATATTAGGTGTATGTCTGGGCTCACAAGCGTTGACATGTTACCACGGTGGTGATGTTATCCAAGGTGAAAAAATATGTCACGGTAAAAAAGATACGATGCAGATTGTAAGAGAATCCAAACTATACCGAAATATTACAGAATATTCTGAAATAATGCGCTATCATTCATTAATTAGTGACCCAAAAACGTTACCCGATACATTAAAAGTAACTGCTCAAACAAAAGATAGTATTCAATCATTTGAGCATATTAATGACTTACATTTTGGCATACAATATCACCCCGAATCTTTTGCTACGGAATACGGTGAAGCAATCATAAGTAACTTTTTAAATATAGTAGAGGAGGTCAATTATGTTGAGTCTACAAAATCATATAAAACAGTATAAGCCACTTAATCAAACACAAATGAACGAATTTATAGAATTGTTAATCACAGATCAACTAGAAGATGATATAAAACGAGAACTGTTAGAAGCCTTTTCGGAAAGAGAACCTAGTCAAGCGGAATTAACATATATTTCAAAAAGCTTAATAGGGTCTATGTACCCTACACAACCAACTTTTCCTAATAGTATGTGTGTTTGTGGTACTGGCGGAGATAAATCTAATAGTTTTAATATTTCAACAACAGTTTCTTTTGTATTGGCAAGTGCAGGTGTACCAGTTATTAAACATGGTAATAGAAGCGTTACATCAGCATCAGGGAGTACCGATTTATTAAATGCAATGCGTATTCCGACACGAAGTGTTGAGGAAACATCAACACATTTAAAAACACAAGGGCTTGTTTTTTTAAATGCGACTGAAACGTATCCAATTATGAAGCATATTCAACCGTTAAGAAAAGCCATTAGTAATCCAACTATTTTTAATGTTACTGGACCATTAATTAATCCATTCAAATTAGATTATCAAGTTATGGGTGTCTATGAACCGTCTCAATTAAATAAAATTGCGCAAACATTAGCAGATTTAGGTAGAAAAAGAGCAATCGTCTTACATGGTGCAAATGGTATGGACGAAGCTACATTATCTGGAAATAACACACTATATGAAGTGACGGAAGACAAACATATTAAATCTTATTCTATAAATGCAACAGATTTAGGGTTAGATTATGCACCAAATACGGATTTAAAAGGTGGCACACCTCAGGAAAATTTAGAAATTACAAAACAAATATTAAATGGTAAAGATCAAAGTGCTAAAAGAGATGTGGTGTTATTGAATGCAGGTATTGCCTTATATGTTGCTGAAAAAGCAGCCACTATTCAAGAAGGTGTTCATAAAGCAAAAATATTAATTGAAAATGGAGATGCACTCAAACAATATAACAAAATGGGAGGTAAAACGTATGACTATATTGGATGAAATAGTAGCATATAAAAAGGAATTATTGAAGGATGGCTATTATACAAAAAAATTATCAGACCTTGATGAGGTAGACATTACGCATAAACAAACGTTTGAGTCACAGTTAGCACAAGCTGATCAATTATCGGTTATCGCTGAGATTAAATCGAAAAGCCCGACATTATCTGAACTTCCAGGGAGAGATTTGAAACAACAAGTTAAGGCGTATGAAGCATATGGTGCTAACGCAGTTTCAATCTTAACAGATGAACATTATTTTGGAGGGAGTTACGAACGATTACAAACTTTGACACAAGTAACTGATTTACCAGTATTGTGTAAAGATTTTGTAGTTGATCCTATTCAAATTGATGTTGCTAAAAAGGCAGGTGCATCTATTATTTTACTTATTGTAAATGTATTGACTGATCAACAGTTAAAAGCCTTATATGATTATGCGATATCAAAAAATTTAGAAGTATTAGTAGAAGTTCATGATAAAGAAGAATTGGAACGTGCTTACAAGTTAGATCCCAAAATTATTGGTGTAAACAATAGAGATTTAAAACGATTTGTAACAGATGTTTTGCATACAAATGAAATATTAGAAAATAAAAAAGCAGGTTATTATTATATTTCTGAAAGTGGTATTCGCAACAAACAAGACGTTGCAAGTATTATAAATGCAGGTATTGATGGTTTACTTATCGGCGAATCATTAATGAAATGTGATGATTTAAGTCAGTTTTTACCAAGTCTAAAGTTAGATAAGGTGAAGGTATGAAATTGAAATTTTGTGGTTTTAAAACAATTGAAGATGTATATAAAGCAAAAGATTTAGATATTGATGCAATTGGTTTTATTCATTACCCCAAAAGTAAACGTTATGTGGATATCGATAAGATAGAAACATTTGCTAACATAATACCAGAAGATAAAGACAAAGTAGTAATTGTAGTAAATCCAGATTATCAAACGATCAGTAATCTCATAGATAATACAAATATAACTACCATCCAATTACACGGGTTGGAAAATTTGGAAATTATTCATTTTATACGTCAAAAAAAAGACAATATAAAGATTATTAAAGCATTGCCTGCAAAAAACACAAATACATTAGCGAAGCATATTCAATATTATAAAGGTTTTGTAGATCAATTTATTATTGATACACCATCAATTTCTTACGGTGGTACTGGCCAATCCTATGATTGGGAAATCTTAAAAGATATAAAAGATGTGGATTTTTTAATAGCTGGCGGTATGAATTATAAAAATATTCAAAGTGTAAGTAAACTTAATTTAAATCACAATGGTTATGATATTGCAAGTGGTATCGAAACAAATGGTGTAAAAGATAGCGAAAAAATGCAAGCAATCATAGAACTTGTAAAAGGAGTTAATTAAATATGGTTAAAAACATACAGACAGAAGCAGATGAATTTGGATTTTTTGGCAATTTTGGTGGGCAATATGTCCCAGAAACATTAATGCCAGCAATTCAAGAACTTAAACAAGCTTATGAAAAAGCTAAACTAGATCCTAAGTTTCAAAATGAATTGAATAACTATTTAAAAGATTATGTAGGAAGAGAGACACCATTAACATATGCGGCATCATATACAGAAGCGCTAGGCGGGGCAAAAATATATTTAAAAAGAGAAGATTTGAATCATACTGGTGCCCACAAAATTAATAATGCACTAGGTCAAGCACTTTTAGCTAAAAGAATGGGCAAAAATAAATTAGTTGCAGAAACTGGTGCAGGACAACATGGAGTTGCTAGCGCGACAGCAGCAGCCTTATTTGATATGGAACTCGTGGTGTTTATGGGTGAAGAAGATATCAAACGACAAGAATTGAATGTATTTAGAATGGAATTACTTGGTGCAAAAGTTGAACCCGTGACTGAAGGACAAGGAACGTTATCTGATGCAGTTAATAAGGCGTTACAATATTGGGTAAGTCATGTAGACGATACACATTATTTATTAGGTTCTGCATTAGGACCAGATCCATTCCCGACAATAGTGAGAGATTTCCAAAAAGTTATAGGTACTGAAATCAAAGATCAAATCAAAGAGAAGGAAGGGCGTTTACCAGATGCGATAATTGCATGTGTAGGCGGAGGATCAAATGCTATTGGTACATTTTATCCATTTATTCAAGATGATGTTGCACTTTATGGTGTTGAAGCAGCAGGAGAGGGCATTGATAGTGACAAACATGCACTCGCAATAAATAAAGGTCATGAAGGTATTTTACATGGTACAAAAATGTATTTAATACAAGATGAAAATGGACAGATAGAATTAGCACATTCAATCTCAGCTGGGTTAGATTATCCAGGTGTAGGACCTGAGCATTCATATTATCATGATATTGGAAGAGTTAAATATGCAACTGCTAGTGATAGACAAGCCATGGATGCATTGGTGAAATTTACCCAGGCAGAAGGTATTATACCTGCGATAGAAAGTGCGCATGCATTAAGTTTTGTTGAAGAGCTAGCACCATCTATGGATAAAGACCAAATCATTGTCGTAACTGTGTCAGGACGTGGTGATAAAGATATGGAAACGATTAGAAACTACATGAGACAAGGTGGCGAAAGTAATGCATAAATTATTTATTCCCTATATCATGGGGAACAAAAATTTTATTGAAAATATGAAAATATTAAGTGAATCAGGCGCGGATATTATTGAAGTAGGCGTTCCATTTTCAGATCCAGTAGCTGATGGGCCAGTGATTATGGAAGCTGGAAATAAAGCCATACAACAAGGCGTGAACATCGCATATATTTTTGATGAACTGACTGCACATCGTGATTCTATAAACAGTCAATATGTACTTATGACGTATATCAATATAATTAATCATTATGGAGAAGATGCATTTTTTGATGCATGTGAGAAAGCTGGTGTATATGGATTAATTATACCTGATTTGCCACATGAACTTGTCCAACAATTAAAAGATAGACATCCTCATCGCAAAGTTAATATTATTTCATTAATTGCTATGACAACATCTGATGAACGCATCAATCAAATTTCTGAAAATGCGGAAGGGTTTATCTATACAGTTACAATGAATGCAACAACTGGAGAAAATGGAAAGTTTCATCCAGAACTAAAACGAAAAATTGAAAAAATTAAAAACAAAGCAAATGTACCTGTAGTAGCCGGTTTTGGTATTCGTACTAAAACGCATGTTAGTGACATTAGCGAAGTAGCTGATGGTATAGTCATCGGTAGTGAAATTGTTAAACGGTTTGAACAAGACCAAAAAGAATCGACAATCGCGTATCTAAATTCAATTAGAACAACCCTAGATGATGTACAAATTAATAAATGATGTGTAATGTTTATTTTAGATGGGTATTATTTGAAATAGATAGTCAAAATTGAAACATCGAAATGAATTTGACGTGATTTCAAGTAGATAATAACCTAAATAAATGAAGAGGTGACAATCGTGAATAAAAAAGTTTTATTCGTTATAACAAGTAGAGCACAATATGAAGATGGTACACCAACTGGATTATGGTTGGAAGAGGCAAGTGAACCTTATCATATTTTAACAGAATCAGGTATCGACGTAGATATCGTTTCAATAGAAGGTGGAGAAATACCTTTAGATCCAAATTCAACTCAAAATGACGAATTAACGAAATATGCACAATTTGTAGAAAAAATTAATGATGTGCCTAGTATAGATAACATTAATGTTTCAGATTATGATGCAGTTTACCTACCAGGTGGTCATGGTACAGTATTTGATTTTGCTCATAATCAAAAATTAGCTAATATCTTGTCTGATTTTAAACATGAAGGCAAATTTATAAGTTCTGTATGTCATGGACCAAGTGCATTTGTCGGTGCAAAAGATAAAAATGGTAAATATCTCGTAGAAGGTGTTACTTTAACATCATTTACAGATGATGAAGAACGTACGATGGGACTAGAGAATAAAGTACCATTCTTAACACAAACAGAATTAGAGCAACAGGGCGCTAAATTCGTTACCAAAGATAATTTTACGGAACATGTTGAAACAGATAGTCAATTCATCACTGGTCAAAATCCTCAATCAAGTGTAGCAATCGGTGAAGCATTAAAAGATGCCTTAAAATAGTGGGGTTTTTAAAATAAGTTATATTGGGTAACATGAACTACTAACAAGTAAAAAACTTGTTAGTAGTTTTTATATTTACATAATTAAATTAAGATTTGTGTTTAAATAGTTATTCTTTGTTAGAATAAAAGTAATGCTATAATAAAACAATACATAAATTATAAGTGAATTGTAGCATTTAGTAATTCTAACTAGGGTATCGATTTAGTTTTATAATTGAATATTGTATAATAATTAAGATTAAAGTTTAAACTCGAAATAAAGTACTATAGACAAATAGGAGTATATAAAATGAAATTTACGAATTTAACTGCAAAAGAGTTTGGTGCATTTGTTGATCACATGCCCAACAGTCATTTCACACAGATGGTAGGGAATTATGAGTTAAAAATTGCAGAAGGCACAGAAACACATTTAGTAGGCGTTAAAAATAATGAAAATGAAGTTATAGCAGCATGTTTATTAACGGCTGTACCAGTTATGAAAATATTTAAATATTTTTATACAAATCGTGGACCAGTGATTGATTTCGAAAATAAAGAACTCGTCCATTATTTTTTCAATGAATTAGCTAAATATGTAAAAAAACATAATGCATTATATTTAAGAGTAGATCCATACTTAGCATATCAATATCGAAATCACGATGGAGATGTATTAGAAAATGCAGGTCATGATTGGATCTTCGATAAAATGAAACAACTTGGTTATAAACATCAAGGGTTTTTAACTGGTTTTGATCCAATTATTCAAATAAGATTCCATTCTGTATTAGACTTAAAAGATAAGACAGCAAAAGATGTACTAAATGATATGGATAGTTTACGTAAACGTAATACGAAAAAAGTTCAAAAAAATGGCGTGAAGGTCAGATTCTTAGGCGAAGATGAATTACCTATTTTCCGTTCGTTTATGGAAGATACTTCAGAATCTAAAGATTTCGATGATAGAGAAGACAGTTTCTATTACAATAGGTTAAAGTATTATAAGAATCGTGTATTGGTGCCATTAGCTTATATGGATTTTGAAGCATATATCGATGAACTCAAGTCAGAGCGTGAAGTGTTAAGTAAAGATATCAATAAAGCGCTTAAAGATATAGAAAAACGTCCTGAAAATAAAAAAGCATATAATAAAAAAGAAAATTTAGAAAAACAACTTATTGCAAATCAGCAAAAAATTGATGAAGCTAAGTCATTACAAGAACAACACGGTAATGAATTACCAATTTCAGCAGCATTCTTTATTGTTAATCCATACGAAGTAGTGTATTACGCAGGAGGAACATCTAACGAATTTAGACATTTTGCGGGAAGCTATGCAATACAATGGAAAATGATAAATTATGCAATCGATAATAATATTGATAGATATAACTTCTATGGCGTTAGTGGTGATTTTTCAGAAGATGCAGAAGATGCAGGTGTTGTTAAATTTAAAAAAGGCTTCAACGCTGATGTAGTTGAATATGTTGGTGATTTTATAAAACCAATAAATAAACCAATGTACAAAATTTATACAATGTTAAAGGGATTAAAAGATAAAAAGTAATACGTATTATATTTAGAAAGGAACTAGCTATAATGAAATTTACAGAGTTAACTGTCAAAGAATACGACAATTTTGTACAAAATCCAGCTTTAGAGAGTCATTACTTTCAAGTAAAGGAAAATATAGCTACTAGAGAAGAAGATGGTTTTCAAGTTGTTTTATTAGGCTTAAAAGATGATGATAATCAAGTTATCGCAGCTAGTCTTTTCTCTAAAATCCCAACTATGGGTAGCTATGTATATTATTCAAACCGTGGTCCAGTCATGGATTATAATGATTTAGGTTTAGTTGATTTCTATTTACGTGAATTAGATACTTACCTTCAAAAACAAAATTGTTTATATGTGAAAATGGATCCTTATTGGATATACCAAATTTATGATAAAGATATTAATCCAATGCCTGATTATCAAGAAAATGATGCGCTTGTTAATTTATTTAAATCACATGGATATACGCATCATGGTTTTACAACAGAATATGATACATCAAGTCAAGTTAGATGGATGGGTGTACTTAATTTAGATGGTAAATCACCAGCATCATTAAAAAAACAATTTGATAGCCAAAGAAAACGAAATATTAATAAAGCGATTAATTTTGGCGTGAAAGTAAGATTTTTAGAAAGAGATGAATTTGACATCTTTTTATCACTCTATCGTGAAACTGAAAAACGAGCTGGTTTTGTATCAAAAACGGATGAATATTTCTATAATTTCATAGATAATTATGGGGATAAAGCTTTAATTCCTCTAGCTTATATTGATTTAGATGAATATATTACGAATACGCAAGAAAGTATTAATGAAAAAGAAGCGCGTAGGGATCAAATGATGCAAAATGAAAATAAATCTGATAAGCAATTGAAAAAAATTGCTGAAATCGATAAACAAATTGAGCATGATAAAAAAGAATTATTACATGCGAGTGAATTAAGACAGACAGATGGCTCTATCTTGAATCTTGCAGCAGGCGTATATTTTGCTAATGCGTATGAAGTGAATTATTTCTCAGGTGGGTCATCTGAAAAATACAATCAATACATGGGACCTTATATGATGCATTGGTTTATGATTAATTATTGTTTTGATCATGGATATGGTCGTTACAATTTCTATGGCTTATCTGGTGACTTCACTGAAAATAGTGAAGACTATGGTGTTTATCGATTTAAACGAGGTTTCGGCGTACAAATCGAAGAATTAATTGGTGATTTTTATAAACCAATCAAAAAAACAAAGTATAAGTTATTCAATACGCTTAACAATATTAGAAAAAAAATTAAAAAATAAAAAGAAAGCATACTGGTATATAAGCCCTAAGCCAGTATGCTTTCTTATGTTCAAAAGAGGTTGAGATATAATGGATTCGCCCAACCTCATTTAACGTAGGACAGAAATCTTTTTAATAAAATCAGATTTCTGTCCCACTCCCTTTGCGTGGATTATCATGCGATGTCAATTCTGGTTGTTGTCCACATTTTTAGTATATATCTCACTAATCAGAAGTGCAATATCATTTTATTATATAAACAGGATAGTAAATTAATAAATAATATTATTCAAAAATGTTAGGTTTAAGAAATATTTCTAATATATTAAGAATATCTTTTTGAAAACAATTAACGTAAAGCGTCTATGAGATAAGTTATTCCAATAATAAAGAAAACTGCACTCATAAATACAGCGATAACAACGGCAGCTATCAATGGATTAAACAATAAAATGACACCAAATATAATTTCTATTATGTTTAATATAATAGATACCATATGAAATCGTTTGTTTGCACCTTCTGCTGACGTAATCGTAAACATATTCAAAAGTGCATTAATAATAAACCATATGGCAAATAAATAAACAATAAATGTTGTACTTGTTACTACATTAAATAATATAAGTATACCAATAATGATGTTGATAATACCTAAGATAATAAGTAAACTCGAACCATTTTGCGTGGCTTGTTTCATAATACGCCTTACAAAAATTTCAATGAAGCCATTAATTATAAATAAAATACCAATTAACCAAGTAATGGCAAATAAATTTTCTTCAGGAAAACTAATGATAAAAACGCCTATAATCAAGAAGAAAACACCTATTAATAAACTGGACCATTTAATACCTGATTTTTGTTGCATGTTTTTCACTCCAATCTCAATAATATTTACCCAAAATGAAAGTATTCAACACTTTAGTAAATAATAATATTATTATGTTAACAAAAACGAATAACAAAGTAACCTGTTTCGTTTGATTTAATAAATATTTAGGTCCAATCTATAATATATAGGGTTTGAAAATTAAGTATTCGTTTTAGGAGTGTATGATCAGTGGGAATTTCGATTCAAAAATCAATTTATAAAAAACTATTAAAAAATTTAGCAACTGAGCCGTTTAATGTAACATTTTGGGATGGTTCAACCGTACATTATAATGACGGAATTGCTAAATTTCATTTGACTTTCAATAGACCGTTAAATAAAAAACTGTTAAAAGCAAATCCGATGATTGCATTAGCAGAAGGCTATATGGATAAGAATATTGAAGTCAGTGGTGATTTAGAATTTATTATGGCGTCCATCTTTTCACAACAAAAAAGTTTTATTAATAAACCTAAGAAAAAATATGTACAATCTCGTAAAAAATATAAAAACAATAAAAAAATTGCTAAAGAAAATGCTTCATTTCATTATGATTTAGGTAACGATTTTTATCGCTTATGGTTAGATAAAACGATGAATTATTCTTGTGCATATTTTAAAACGAAAGAAGATTCGTTATATACAGCTCAAGTTAACAAGATTAACCATATATTAAAAAAGCTAAATTTACAGTCTGGACAAAGCTTATTAGATATTGGATCTGGATGGGGACATCTTATTATTGAAGCTGCAAAACAATACAATGTCCAAACATTAGGTATTACATTAAGTAAAGAACAATATATCAAAACAAAAGAACGTATTAAAGCTGAAGGTTTGATCGGTCAAGTGGATGTTAAGTTAATGGATTATAGAGAACTTATTAATGAAAAAAGAACGTTTGATCGTATTGTAAGTGTAGGCATGTTAGAACATGTTGGACATGATCATATTCCTATATTCATGGAAAATACACATAAGTTATTGAACGATGGCGGTGTGGCCTTATTGCATTGTATTACTGGACTTGTTGAAGTAGAAGGTAACGACTTTCTCACTAAATATATCTTTCCCGGAGGTGCAATTCCTTCTATAAGAGCGTTAGTTGACAATATGTCACAAAATAACTTAAAAATTGTAGATGTAGAAAGTTTAAGAAGGCATTACACTTTAACTTTACGCAACTGGGCAGAGAATTTTGAAGCAAATCTAGATAAAGTACGAGAGCAATTTGATGAGAGATTTATAAGAATGTGGCGTTTGTATTTAAATGCATGTGCGGCAAACTTCACATGTGGCGTTTCTGATTTGCACCAATTTTTAATCACAAAAGGCGTCAATAATGAACTGCCAATGACAAGAGATTATTTATACAAAGATAATTAAAATAAAATTTTTGATCAATAGTATTGAGATTTTACTTTTATCTCAATACTATTGATTTTTTTATGTTATATAAGACAATCATTTAGTTAACGTTATTTATGTTATGTAAACCTATAATTATATATGCTTATTTTTAAACCATAGGTTAAGTAAGGATTGTTATAAATGTTATCTGATAGTAATACTCTTATAATTAATAGAAACTATAATTACTTTAAAAAAACATCTCATTTGAAACGCTGAGAAGTTGATTTCTGAACGTTGAACTTTGCTTTTGTGTATCTATGTAAACATGATTGCAAATGAGCCAAAAATTGATTTATGATAATGTTATTGTCAGTTAGATTACTGTAAATACACGTTGAGGATGGTTAAGAAAAAAGTAGAATACATATAGTGATGTTCACATGAATGAAATAAGATGTGATTATCAATTTTGTATTTCTATCTTAAGTTTTGGTTAAATTAATTAAGGATTTATCATACGATGAACTTTATACTTTTATAAATTAATAGATAAATCAGCATACATATATAAATTAACATTTTAGTTTACATAATATATATTATAGGAAGTTATGTGTATTTCGATATAAGGGACCTATCATATAATCTTTATGCTATTTATGTTTGTTTTAATTTGTTTTCGTTAGCTTTTTTGAATAACCAATTTCATATCTTACTTGCAGTTTAAATTAGATTATTCGTTATCTACTTTAATAACTGAAATTATTAAGTCACTATGTATTCATTATATATAATTATTTGCATTGTATCTTAAATATGTAACGATACGTATTAGTCTATTAAGTATTTACTATAATCTATTAATCATTATATGAACTCTACAGCTTTATTCATTGATGCTGAAAATATAACTGATAACTTTACATAAAATATATGCCTTTATCAAATCGTAATTTTTTTGATTTAATAAAGGCATATCATTATTGTTTGTTTTTTACATAAACATCTATTGAGTCTTTAATGAACTGAGCAGTGCCTGTTCCAAATTTATCAATATTTACTTTGAATCGTTCGTCTTCGACATACATTTCACCTAAACACTCAAAAATATCTAATGTGTAATTAAAATTTAAGTTTGAATTTAAATAATCATACCATTTTTGTACGTTTGACTGGACCTCGACAGATTCTGGTGGCTGACTTTTTAAATTGGCGAAAGTTGAAAAGATATCATTCATTTCATTTGTTTTTAGAACTTTTTCTTTGTCTGACCATGAGTTAATATGCTGGTTAGCTTTTATAATAGTGCTATCACCCCACTTTTTACGTGCTTCTTCGTCATAGCTTTTAGATAAATTATCAAAATTAAAGCCTTCGAATTTTTCTTCATTGGTCATTGCTATTTCTCCTCTCATATGACGTAATGTTTGATCAATTGTTTGAATCATTTGATCGGTACGATTTTGTCTTTCAATAAGTAATTGCTTGTGTATTTTTAATGCTTCTTGTCTATCGAAAGACGGGCTATCAATGATTGATTTTATTTTTTTAAGAGAAAAGTCGAGTTCTCTAAAAAATAAAATTTGCTGTAATTTATCTAGGTCTGTTTCTGAATATAGCCGATATCCTGACTTGGACAGTTTCGTTGGATTTAATAAATTAATTTCATCATAGTAATGTAACGTACGCACACTAATACCTACTAAATTGGCTATTTGTTTAACCGTCATTTGCATTTATCTTACCTCCTCATAAAATGACTATAATGCTTAACGGAACGTCAGGGTCAATAATAAATTTTGTATTATTGTTAGCAGTATAATAAAAATAAAAAGTCCCTGAGACAAAATGTGTCTGGGGACTTTCAATATTGGTAGATGAAACAATGAGCTTTGCATTTTTATTCCGATGTTACTTTTAACAATTATTTTTTTCTTTTAAATTCATGTGCTTCGTCTTCAGGCGAGATACCACGTTTTTTCATTTCTTTTAATGCCTTTTTTTCTCGACGTTTACGTCTGAAGTCACGCGTAAAGTACCAAATTAAAAAGCTCATAATT
Source organism: Staphylococcus sp. GDY8P198P (assembly GCF_017891615.1). NCBI lineage: Bacteria > Bacillati > Bacillota > Bacilli > Caryophanales > Staphylococcaceae > Staphylococcus > Staphylococcus sp. GDY8P198P. The sequence continues at coordinate 254,570 of NZ_JAESJQ010000004.1, read as the reverse complement.
AAACTTAATACCGCCATAAATGCAGCAAAACCTAATAAAGGCTCGTAAGTAATATTTTCAAAATTAGGTATTAAGAATGCAGCAATAGCTAATATAACAAATGTTAAAATTGCAGCTGCAAACCATTTATTTAAAACAAGTGTACAGAATAATGTAACTACTATAACAGCTACTACTGTAATCCATAAAAAATTAGGTAAATCAAAAATAGTCATTTATAGCGCTCCTTATAAAAATCGGCATATTTGTCATTATAACAATAATACTAAATGAAATTATATATCATATCCATCTTGAGTAGTATAATAACATATTAAAATATTGCATTAATCACGTCAAATTAACATTCTTTATACAATTAGATAACTTGTTTTCTTACGCGGGTTTGGTCTATAAACGCACAATTGTATCTTACCAGGTAATTTCATGTATAATTAAACATGAAATTATTATACATAATTAGGAGTGATTAAATGGCAGATACTTTACCACTTAGAAATGAAGTTTCAGCTGAAACAACTTGGGATATTTCAGCTCTATTTTCATCAGATGAAGCATTTTATCAAACTTTAGATAACACCACAGCAGCTGCAAAAACATTTAATGAAAATTATGTTCATCAATTGGATAATCCTACTATTATTGAAAAAGCATTAGCTGTATATTCTGATATACTGGTCCAATTAGATAAAATGGCAAATTATGCAGAATTGAGATTAAGTGTTGATACGTCAAATGAACAAGCACAAACATTAAGTGCTAAATTTTCAAATACTTATGGAAAAATTGCGAGTGAACTATCATTTGTTGAATCAGAAATATTGGAACTTTCTGATGAGGTATTCAATCATTTTATTTCAACATCTAAATACCCACATTATTTAAAAAAATTAAAAGAAAGTAAACCGTATCAACTTAGTCCTGAAGTTGAAAAAACATTAGCAAGTTTATCATCAGTGTTTGAACGTCCTTTTGAACTATATGGTATAACGAAGATGTTAGATATAGATTTTGATTCGTTTGAATATAACGGTAAAACATATCCTTTAGATTATGCTACCTTTGAAAATGAATATGAAGATCATCCAGAAGAAGCATTTAGAAGGATTAGTTTCAAAAAATTTAGCGATGCATTAAATAAGTATCAACATACAACTGCTGCTACATATAATATGCAAGTACAACAAGAAAAAATTGAAGCAGATTTACGTGGTTATGATTCTGTAATTGATTACCTATTACAAGATCAAGAAATTACTCGAGATATGTTTGACCGTCAAATTGATGTTATTATGAGCAATTTAGCGCCTATTATGCAAAAATATGCGAAATTGATTAAACGTGTTCATGGCTTAGAAGTCATGCATTTTGAAGATTTAAAGATATCTATAGATCCTAATTACGAACCAGATATCTCTATTGAAGATTCTAAAAAATATATTTATGGCGCATTAAATGTATTAGGTAAAAATTATTTGAATATGGTTGAAACAGCTTATCAAGATAGATGGATAGATTTTGCTCAGAACAAAGGCAAAGATACTGGTGCGTATTGTGCAAGTCCATATGCTACACATTCGTATATATTTATTTCTTGGACTGGTAAAATGACTGAGACATTTGTTTTAGCACATGAGTTAGGACACGCTGGCCATTTTACGTTAGCACAAAGTCACCAAAATTATTTGGAATCAGAACCATCCATGTATTTTGTAGAGGCACCATCGACAATGAATGAGATGTTAATGGCGAATTATTTATTCGAAAATAGCAGCGATGCTCAATTTAAGCGTTGGGTTATAGGTTCTATCGTTTCTAGAACGTATTATCACAATATGGTAACGCATTTACTAGAAGCAGCGTATCAACGCGAAGTTTATAAAAAAGTTGATAATGGCGAATCGCTGACTGCGCCATTATTAAATCGAATTATGTTGGATGTCTACACTCAATTTTTTGGAGAAAGTGTTAAGTTTACTAAAGGTTCAGAGCTTACATGGATGAGACAACCACATTATTATATGGGATTATATTCGTATACGTATTCTGCTGGCTTAACAATAGGTACAGTTATGTCACAACGTATTCAGCAAGAAGGACAACCTGCTGTGAGTGATTGGTTAAAAACATTGCAAGCAGGTGGCAGTCAATCACCTACTGAATTAGCTCGATTGGCTGGTATTGATATTCGCACTGATCAACCATTAAAATCTACAATTGCATATATAGGTAAATTGGTAGATGAGCTGGAGCAGCTTACAGATGAAATTGAAGCAGACAATCATCAACACTAATAAATATAAATAAAGACATATCTTAAAAAAGCACGATGTCGATAAAATAAGCAAGCCCTGTTTTACAACTGGATGTAGCTTATCTCGACACCGTGCTTTTGTATTTTAGTCATATGATTCGTAACGTTCACCTGTGACAAAGTAAAAAATACTTTCTGCAACATTGCTGATGTGGTCACCGATGCGTTCCAAATGTCTGGCTGCTAGATGTGCTTGTCCTGCAACAAAAGGATCATTATCTATTAAATAAGTTGTATTAACAATATTTTTATATAAATCATCAATATCTTCGTCACGTTCAATAATTTCCTTAATCAAGGTAACATCGTCTCTTTTTACTGCATCATCTAAATCTTTTAACATTAATAATGCAAGTTTACCCATTGTGTTCAATCTTGTAAGCACGTATTCATCGGTGATTTTAGCGCGTAATCTAATTTCTGCAATATTTGCAGCATTATCACCAATTCTTTCAAAATCAGAAGCGATTTTTAATGCAGCCATCATCAACCTTAAATCAGAAGCGATGGGCTGTTGTTTAGTAATTAACATAATTACTTTTTCATTTATTTCTGTTTCTAAGGCATTGATGTCTTTATCGTTCGCAATTGTTTCCCGCGCATAATTTCTATCCTCTTCACTTAACGATTTTAATCCATATTCAATATTATAATATACGTGAAGGCCAAGTCGACGTAAATCTTTCATTAATGCGTCTAATTGGCCTTCATATTTCTCTCTAATAACCATATATTAACCGAAACGACCAGAGATATAATCTTCTGTTTGTTTATCAGATGGGTTAGAGAAGATTTTATCAGTGTCGTCGTATTCATTTACATAACCGTTAAGGAAAAATGCTGTTTTATCAGATACACGCGCAGCTTGTTGCATATTATGTGTAACGATAATGATCGAATATTTTTCTTTTAGTTCTTGTACGAGCTCTTCAACTTTTAACGTTGAAATTGGATCTAACGCAGATGTTGGTTCATCCATTAAAATAACATCTGGTTCAATTGCTAATGTACGTGCAATACAAACACGCTGTTGTTGGCCACCTGATAAGCTATATGCGTTTGTATCTAAGCGGTCTTTTAATTCATCCCATATTGCAGCGCCACGTAAAGATTTTTCTACAATTTCATCAAGAATCTTTTTGTTTTTAATACCATGTATTTTAGGTCCGTATGTGATATTATCATATATTGATTTTGGAAATGGGTTGGGTTGTTGGAACACCATTCCGACATTTGTTCTTAATTTTTCAACTGAATATTTTTCGTCGAAAATATTTTGATCACGGTAAATGATTTTACCTGCTGTTTTAACAGATGGTACAAGTTCCACCATTCTATTTAATGCTTTGATATAAGTAGATTTACCGCAACCTGATGGCCCTATAATAGCAGTGACATTATTTTCTAAGATATCTAGATTTATGTTTTTTAAAGCATGATTATCGCCGTACCATAAATCTAGATTTTTTGTAGAATAGACAATTTTTTTCTCACTATCAGGAATTTTATGTTCTTTGTTATCTGTGTTTCTATCAATGGATGCAATTGGTACTGAATTTTGATTCGTATGTTCCGCTATTTTTGTTTTTTCTTCTTTAATTGTATCTTTAGCCATAATTAAAACTCCTTTTACGGTTATTTTCAAACTATAAATTTATAATTTCTCCCCAAAATAACCGTTTAATTAAATTTGATTTTGAAATAACATTAATATTTTTTACTGTATTTGTTTCTCAAAAATATCGCAATTGCGTTCATTAGCAGTAAAATGACTAGCAAGACAATGATACCGGCAGACGCAACATTTTGGAATTCATCTTGTGGAAGTTTTGCCCAATTGTAAATCGACATAGGTAATGCTTGGAATTGGTCGAATACACTTGAAGGTAAACTTAATAAAACGGTCGGTATACCGATTAGTATGAGCGGTGCAGTTTCACCTAATGCACGTGATAATGCTAGAATGAAACCTGTTAGTATACCTGGAATAGCTGCTGGTAATACAACTCGACGTATTGTTTGCCATTTATTTCCACCTAAGCCATATGAAGCTTCTCTAACCGAATTTGGCACAGATCTGATAGCTTCCTGGCTTGCGACAATAATGACTGGTAAGATTAGTAACGACATGGTTAATGCTGCTGCAAGTACTGAGTTACTTAAAGCAAGTGCTTCTATCCCCATACCTCTTACAAAAATAGTGAGTCCAAGTAAACCAAAAACCACTGAAGGCACGCCGGCTAAGTTTGAAATACTGACTTTAATAAAACTTGTAAATGCATTATCTTTGGCATATTCCTCTAAATAAATTGCTGTACCTACACCTAATACAATTGAAATGGGTATGATTGTAATCATCAACCAAATTGTACCGATTAAACCACCTTTCACACCTGCCATTGAAGGTGTTGAGGACGAGAAATTACTGAAGAATGACGGTGTTAAATGTCCTGCACCTTTAATGAGTGTGTCTATGATTAGAGCTGCTAGAAAAAGTAAGGCTACTAAAGTACATGTAAAAAATGCCCATTTATTGAATTTATTTGTTGCTAATCTACTGGAAAGTTTTTTTTCAACTTTTTGTTGATTAACAAGCGCTTTAGTATTTGTCTCTCCCATATTAATACTCCTCTCTAAAGCGTTTCGTAATCCATTGTGAAATTAAATTCATCACAAGTGTGAATAAGAATAATGTGAAACCAACAGCATAGATACTGTAATAGATATCAGAGCCAAATGTCGCATCTCCTGTTGCCACTTGTACAATATATCCTGTCATAGTTTGGATTGACCCAGTTAAATTTAATGAGGAACTAGGTGTACTACCTGCAGCGAGTGATACGATCATCGTTTCTCCGATTGCACGAGAAATAGCTAATACGATAGACGCCATAATACCTGAAGTAGCGGCTGGTAATATTACTTTTGTTGCAACTTCAAATTTTGTTGCACCTAAACCAAGTGCACCTTCACGTATTTTGTTTGGCACTGATGACATAGCATCTTCACTCATACTTGAAATCAACGGAATAATCATAACGCCTACGACAATACCAGGACTAATTGAGTTAAAGCTGCCTAACTCAGGAAATATTGAACGAAGTACAGGGGTAACAAATGTTAAAGCGAAAAAGCCGAAAACAATTGTTGGTATCCCAGACAATATTTCTAATATAGGTTTTATTATTTTTCTCACTCTTGTAGAAGCATATTCACTTAAATATAAAGCAGCTCCTAAACCAAGAGGAACAGCAACGATTGTTGCAATAGCTGTAATTTTAAGCGTACCTAAAATTAATGCCCAAATACCATATTGTGGTGTTGATGAGAATGGATTCCATTCTTTAGAAAATAAAAACTCAGTTATTGGAACACGTGTAAAAAATGTAATGGTTTCTGTTAATAATGTAACGATAATCCCTACTGTTGCTAAGATTGAGCAAATTGCAATGATTCCCAGAATGATCGGTACAATTTTATCGCTAATGCCTTTTTTCTTGCCGTTATTTTTAGCAATCATTTCACTAACAGAAGTATTCTGATTAGCCATGTAAATACCCTTCTTTCGTATAGACTCCCAATATTTAAAATAAAGTTGGGACTGTTCTTCATCTAGCGTTTAGCAACATAGCGATTTTCACTATATTGTTAAACGCTAGATAAATTGAACTTGGAAGTAGATAGATAAATTTAATAATGCGTTTTGTCTACCTACTTCCTGAATCCCAACTTTAAAAATTGCTATTATGTTTATTTATCTTCTTTTTTGCTGTCTTTTTTGTCGCTATCTTTACCAATGATGTCTTTTAATTTACTTTGTTGTTCTGTGTAATCTTTTTCAGGTAAGGCAACAAATCCTGCTTCTTCAGCTGATTTTCCTTTATCCTTCATGACAAATTTCATGAAGTCTTGGAATCCTTCATTATCTTTTAATTTTTTCTCGTTAGTGTAGATATAAAGTGGTCTGCTTAATGCGTAAGAACCATCTTGGATTGTTTTCTTAGTTGGTTCTGTTAATTGACCATTTTCATCTTTGATTTTAACTTCTTTTAATTTGTCTTTATTTTGTTTATAGAAGTTATAACCAAAGTAACCGACACTGTCTTTGTTTTTCTCTACTGATTGGACTATTGTATTTGTGTCAGCATTTTTCTCTGCTTTGATATCTTTTTTGTCCATAATTTCTTCAGAGAAGAAATCGTAAGTACCGTGTGATTGGTCAGGAGAGAATGCTTTAATTTCTTTATCTGGCCATTTTGAATTAACGTCTTTCCATGTTTTTGCTTTGCCTGAGTAGATTTCTCTTAATTGCTCTTTCGTAAGTTCATCTACAAAGTCATTTTCTTTATTTACTGTAATTGTTACACCATCTTGTGCAACTTTAAATTCATCATATTTAATGCCTTTATCATCTAATTTTTTCTTTTCTTCATCTTTTATAGGTCTAGATGCATTTGAGAAATCAGTGCTGCCTGAAATGAATTTTTCAAATCCACCACCAGTTCCCGATGTACCATTTGATACAGTTACATCTGAATTATCTTTAGCAAATTTTTCATTTAATTTTTCAATGATTGGACCTACAGTAGATGAACCGTCACCTTTAACTTCTCCACTTCCTTTACCAGAATCGCTATTTCCGCCGCCACAAGCTCCTAATAAAAGTGAAGCACCGATTACAGTAGTACCAAATAATTGCCATTTTTTCATTGAAACATCCTCCTAATAAGTGAATAACCCAAAAGTTATATGTATTTCTTACAGTTCCTATACTACACACCTTTTATTAAATACAAATATAGTTAATGTAAATGTTTTGTTAAGTATTTATTGACCTTGTTTACAAAATTCACAATGGTAGGATCTATGGCTTAAACTTTTGAACAAACCTTGATATGACAACATTTGTGGAAAAATGAATATTACAAAAAGCGCATGATTTGTAATATAAAAACAAAAAAATCCTGTCCTACATGTTGATTTATGTAGTACAGGATAAAATTATAAATATTTAAACACTATTTTATATAGAAAGAACTAGTCTTCAACTCTGCTCCAACCTTTATTAGTTAACGCGATTTTGCCAGTTTCAATTGTTATAATTTTGTTTTTATATAAATGACCAATCGCACGTTTAAATGCGCCTTTACTCATATTAAATACTTCTTTAATAGCTTCAGGATTTGATTTGTCCCAAAACGGCAATTCGCCATCATATTCTACAAGTAAATTAAATATATGTTGACCATCTTCGTCAAGTCTTTCATGTGCAAATGGTAAAAACGAACCGTTGAGTTCCCCTTTTTCATTATGCCCTATAATTCGAACTTCTAGCTTTTCACCTAAGCGAGGTTCCGATTTACGTTCAGACTCATGGACGAATATTTTATGACCATCTTTGGATAGCATGAAGCTTCCGATTCTTAAAACTCTGTATGGTCTTGCTTCGATAACTTTATTCTGTAATGTATCATCGTTTACTGGTGTGTACATTGAATCAACAATTGTTTCAGTTGCTAGACGAGCAAACATGTTGTTTTCGCTATCAATACGTAAAGTAACTAATAATTCATCACCTTGTATTGGCCATACATCTTTTACTTTTGGTAAATCAATCCACGGGATTAAAACTTCCCTTGGAAGACCTACATCAACGTGTGCACCATCTCGATCGGTTTTTAAAACTTTCACAAAATCATATTTGCTAGTTGTAATGTCTGGCATATTTTGTGTAGCAAACAATGCGCCAGATCTATTAGGATAAATGAAAAAGCTATATTCCTCGCCTATGATTAAATTATCTTCTTCATTAACTTCTGATTGATTGAGTTTAACTTCTTCTCCGTTTGGTCCTTGTAACTTGTAAGTAGATCCTTCTAATCCAACAACTTCAAGAAATTCAATGGAACCTACAATATTTTTCTCTTCTTGGGCCATACTGTTCTCCTTCGTACTTAAATTTATTCTTATCTATTATAACATGCCATAAAGAAACAAGCATCAACTCATTGTGAATGGTCGAAACTCCCTCTTAAGTGTGTTATAATTTGTCCGGTAGATTAACGTAAAGGAGCAAATGCATGTTACAAGTTACTGATGTGAGTTTACGATTTGGTGATCGTAAATTATTCGAAGATGTAAATATTAAATTTACAGAAGGAAATTGTTATGGTTTGATTGGAGCTAATGGTGCTGGAAAATCGACATTTTTAAAGATTTTATCTGGCGAGTTGGATGCTCAATCAGGTCATGTATCTATGGGGAAAGACGAACGTTTAGCAATCTTAAAACAGGATCACTTTGCATATGAAGAAGAACGTGTGATTGATGTTGTCATTAAAGGACATGAACGTCTATATGAAGTAATGAAAGAAAAAGATGAAATTTATATGAAACCGGATTTCAGTGATGAAGACGGTATCAGAGCTGCAGAATTAGAAGGTGAATTTGCTGAAATGGACGGCTGGAATGCCGAAGCAGATGCAGGTTCTTTATTATCTGGATTAGGTATATCTGCAGATTTACAAGATAAAAAAATGGCTGAATTAGAAAATAACCAAAAAGTAAAAGTATTATTAGCCCAAAGTTTGTTTGGTAAACCTGATGTACTTCTACTTGATGAACCGACCAATGGTTTAGATATCCCTGCGATAAGCTGGTTAGAAGATTTCTTAATCAATTTTGAAAATACAGTGATTGTGGTATCACATGATAGACACTTTTTAAATAATGTATGTACACATATTGCAGACTTAGATTATGGAAAAATAAAAGTATACGTAGGTAACTATGATTTTTGGTATCAATCAAGTCAATTAGCAATGAAAATGGCACAAGAACAAAACAAGAAAAAAGAAGAAAAGATTAAAGAATTGCAAGATTTCGTTGCTCGTTTCTCTGCAAATGCATCTAAATCTAAACAAGCAACAAGCCGTAAAAAGCAACTAGAAAAAATTGAACTAGACGATATTCAACCTTCTTCACGTCGTTACCCATATGTGAAATTCACGCCAGAACGTGAAATTGGTAATGATTTACTATTTGTTGAAAATGTATCAAAAACAATAGATGGTAATAAAGTGTTAGATAATATTTCATTTACAATGAACCCTAATGATAAAGCAGTTTTAATTGGAGATAGTGAAATTGCGAAAACGACATTACTCAAAATATTAGCTGGTGAAATGACGCCAGACGAAGGAACTGTAAAATGGGGTGTTACGACTTCACGTAGTTACTTCCCTAAAGATAACTCTGAATACTTCGAAGGTGTAAATATGAACCTTGTTGATTGGTTACGTCAATATGCGCCTGAAGATGAACAAACAGAAACATTCTTAAGAGGCTTCTTAGGCCGCATGTTATTTAGTGGTGAAGAAGTTAAGAAAAAAGCGAGTGTTTTATCTGGTGGAGAAAAAGTGCGTTGTATGTTAAGTAAAATGATGTTATCTAGTGCGAATGTTCTATTACTAGATGAACCAACAAACCACTTAGATTTAGAAAGTATTACTGCAGTAAACGATGGTTTGAAAAATTTCAAAGGTTCAATGATTTTCACGTCGTATGACTTTGAATTTATCAACACAATCGCGAACCGAGTAATTGACTTAAATCCTACTGGCGGTTTATCAAAAGAAATATCTTATGAAGCTTATTTACAGGAAACTGGCGTATTAAATAAATAAGACCATTAAAAATATAGAAGTATATTAGTCAACACATAGATTAAAAGTATTGCATATTTCAATGGTAAATTAGATAGCAAATAGCGTTATTAAGCATATATGAAAAATACCATCAATGGATGAAATCATATGTTAAAGCTGAGATATTAATATATAAGCTCAGACTGTCGACAAAGTCTACGACTTTGTTGGCAGTTTTTTTGTGCACGCTTTCCGCGGGCACTGCCTTTGCCTGTAGTCTTCGGCTAGTGCTCTTCCCGCAGGAGTCGGCCCAAATTACTGCCAATATCACACTAAAAACACTATTAATTCAGAGAATATTTTGTCTCAAGTCAATGTGACAAACAATCAAAGAAATTGTGAAAAAAGATACTTTTCTCTCCCAAATTGAAAAGTATTGTTGATACTGTAAAGAAACAATATAATTTGCGAAGTCAAACAATTGAGAGAAGATTTGGCGATATAAAAGAACACATGGTATGCGATGAACGAAATATAGTCGCCATGACAAAGTTTCTATGCATACCATGATAATTTGTGTTACCACGAATCTTTAAAAAATGGCAATATGGTTAGTAAAATGGCCAATAATGGTATGAAATACCCCTACTATTTTGAAAAAGCTATATAAATAGACAATAGACAAACCCTTCGCAACTTAATGCAAAGGGTTCGTCTATGTTCTGAAGCTGAGATATTGATTTATCTCAGCTTTTTTTGTTTATAGTCTTCTCCCCTATGAAGACTAAATATTAGGCATAAATGGTTATGCATTATATAATCAAAGACATATATCGTTATGGAGGTATGTAAATGGAACAGTTAAATATGTTAGATGGACAAGTGATTCCTCAAATTGGGTTTGGTACATATAAGTTAAATGGTGCGCATGGTGCACATGCAATTGTGAATGCATTAGAACAAGGTTATCGTTTGTTAGATACAGCTTATAATTATGAGAATGAAGGAACAGTTGGTAAAGCAATCGAGATGAGCAGTGTTTCACGAGATCAAATTATGATTACTTCAAAATTGCCTGGACGTTATCAATCTTACGACGATGCACTGACTGCAATTCAGGAATCAATTTATCGCTTAGGTGTTGAGTATCTTGATTTATATTTAATTCACTGGCCTAATCCTAAACAAGGTAAATATGTTGAAGCTTGGCAAGCAATGATTGCAGCACAAAAAGCGGGCTTAATAAAATCGATTGGTGTGTGTAATTTTTTACCAGAACATATCGAAACACTACAACAAGAAACTGGTGTTCTGCCAGCAGTAAACCAAATTGAATTACACCCGTATTTCAATCAAGAAGCATTAGTTCAATACAACACATCCAAAGGAATTGTTACTCAAGCATGGAGCCCATTAGGTCGTGCTTCTAGTGTTATTGATGATGAAAATCTGGTCGAAATTGCTAAAAAACATAATAAAACAATTCCTCAAGTTATATTAAAATGGCATATTCAAAATGGTGTTGTGCCTATTCCGAAATCTACAACTGTATCAAGACAACTGCAAAATATGGATATTTTTGACTTTTATCTTGATAGTAATGATATTGAGAAAATCAATGTATTAACACGTACAGATGGCAGACGTAAAGACCAAGATCCGGCCACTTATGAAGAATTTTAAATTAATAGTTCATACATTTGAATATTTAAATTTTAATATATATAATTACACTTATTTAGCAAAACGTTAATAAAACGGTTTAATTTTTCAGTAAATTTAAAAAACTTTGTAAAAGCGGTTTACAGTACATATAAGCATATGTATAATATGATTCATAAACAAAATTAAATAAGTTTTGATGAGGCGCATCAATCATTAGTAAATTTTAGAAGAACCTGTCTGCTAGCAGCTAATTTTGAAAGGGTGAGATGCCGAAACAGTTATAATAGCAGCTTATAACAAGTTGGACTTTATGGTTAAGAGCTAAGAGTCTGTCATTATTTTAAAATAATGGAGTGCATCACTTGTATATAAATTATAGAACAGGTTCGCATTCCGGACTTGTTCTTTTTTTATATCACTGTGATTCTCCCCTATCAAATGAGGAGGATATGGAATTGGAAAGAAGTGTTTTGAAATTTGGAGGTTCTTCCGTAAGTGATTTTACTAAAATTAAAAATATAGCAGGTATGTTAAAAACAAGAGTTGATGAAGGCGAACAACTTATCGTTGTCGTTAGTGCAATGGGAAAAACAACAGATGAGCTTATGGCTAATGTTTCAACGCTTACTACGACACCTAAAGATCAAGAATTAGCCTTGCTATTAACAACCGGTGAACAACAGACCGTTTCCTATTTGTCGATGGTATTAAATGATATCGGTGTAAACGCAAAAGCGATGACTGGATATCAAGCAGGAATTAAAACGGTTGGGCATCATTTGAAAAGTAAAATTGCTGAAATCAATCCTAGTACATTTGAACAAGCTTTTGAAAACAATGATGTACTAGTGATAGCAGGGTTTCAAGGTATTAATGATGAATTAGAAATAACTACCTTAGGTCGTGGCGGCTCAGACACGACTGCTGTAGCTTTAGCTGCAAGTAATCAAACGACTTGTGAGATATATACTGATGTAGATGGTGTATATGCGACAGATCCAAGGGTTTACAAAGATGCGAAACGATTAGCATATGTATCTTATGAGGAAATGATGGAGATGAGTGCTTTAGGTGCAGGTGTACTTGAAACTAGAAGTGTGGAGTTAGCAAATAATTATAACATCCCACTGTATTTAGGAAGAACTTTATCAAATGTGAAAGGAACATGGATTATGTCACAAGCAGAATTATTAGAAAAAAAAGCAGTTACTGGTGTAGCATTAGATACACACATGTTACACGTTACAATTAGTTATCCCCTACCGGACAATAGATTATTGACGGATTTATTCAATCATTTAGAAGAAGGATCAGTCAATGTGGATATGATTTCTCAAATTATTAATTTGGAAGGGTTGCAAATGTCTTTTACGATAAAAGATACAGATGCTGTTCAAATAACAAACATCTTAGATGTGTTAAAAGAAAGATTTAATGCATTAGACTTCAAGATTAACGAAGGATACGTTAAACTTTCATTAATTGGTTCTGGTATGCGAGATATGTCTGGTGTTGCTTCAAAAGCATTTATTACATTGATTGAAAATGATATTGCTTTTTATCAAACCACCACATCAGAAATTAGTATTTCATGTGTAATAGATTCCGAAAATGGTGAACGTGCAGTTCATGCCTTATATCAAACTTTTGATATCTGAATTTTCTAAATATAATTAATTTTTAAAAACTTATAAAAATGAAAATGGAGTGTATATTCTATGACAAAATTAGCAATAGCAGGCGCAACTGGTTTAGTAGGAAGAAAAATGTTAGAAACATTAGATCGTAAAAATGTACCGTTTGATGAATTAGTATTGTTTTCTTCAGCACGTTCAGCAGGAGAAGAAATTGAATTCCAAGGCAAAACGTATACTGTTAAAGAATTAACTGAAGAGGCTGCAAGTGAACATTATGATTATGTTTTAATGAGTGCCGGTGGAAGTACAAGTGCCCACTTCTCCCCTATTTTTGAACAAGCTGGTGCCATTGTTATTGATAATTCTAGTCAATGGAGAATGGCAGATGACATTGATTTAATTGTACCTGAAGTTAATGAACCTGTTTTAAACAGAAAGATTATCGCTAATCCAAATTGCTCTACTATTCAATCAGTTGTACCTTTAAAAGTATTACAAGAAGCATTTGGCCTAGAGCGTGTAGCTTATACAACATATCAAGCAGTTTCAGGTTCTGGTGTAAAAGGTAGACAAGACTTATCTGAAGGTGCGAATGGTAAAGACCCGGAAGCATACCCTCACCCTATCTATAATAATGTGTTGCCACATATTGATAGTTTTTTAGAAAATGGGTATACAAAAGAAGAACAAAAAATGATTGATGAGACTAGAAAAATTTTAAAAGATGATAATTTAAAAGTAACAGCAACTTGTGTACGTGTACCTGTTCAAGATAGTCACAGTGTACATATGAGCGTTACGCTTGAAAGTGAAAGTTCAGTTCAAGCGATTCAGCAACTCTTTGACAATGATCAACGCGTTGTACTTATTGATAATCCAGAACAAAATGAATATCCATTGGCGGTTAACGCTACTGGCAAAGATGAAATTTTTGTTGGTAGAATTCGTCGAGATGATTCATTAGATAATACTTTCCATGTTTGGTGTACTTCAGACAATTTACTAAAAGGTGCGGCTTTAAATGCAGTACAAGTTCTAGAACAAGTAATGAGTTTGAAAGGAGTAAAATAAAATGGGACATATTTTTGAAGGTGTAGGTGTTGCTCTAACAACACCGTTTACACACAATGAAGTTGATTTAAATGCGCTTAGAAGACATGTAAAATATTTATTAGAAAATAATGCGAAATGTATTGTGGTTAATGGTACAACAGCCGAAAATCCTACTTTAACAGATGAAGAAAAAGATCAAGTGTTGGAGACAGTTGTTAATTATGTAGATGGTAAAGTGCCAGTTATCGCTGGAACGGGTACAAATAATACTCAAAAATCTATCCAAGCTTCAGTACGTGCGAGAGAAATTGGTGCAGATGGTATTATGTTGATTACGCCCTACTATAATAAAACAAATCAACGTGGATTGATTGAACATTTTACAACTATAGCTAACGCAGTAAAATTACCTGTCATTTTGTATAATGTACCTTCACGTACGAACATGACTATTAATCCAGAAACAGTTGAAACATTAAGTGATAATGAATATATTGTAGCGATAAAAGATGCTACTAATGATTTTGAATATATGGATGAATTGAAAAAACGATTAGATTTAAATAACTTTGCTTTGTACAGCGGTAATGATGATAATGTGGTTGATTATTTTGAAAAAGGTGGTCACGGTGTCATTTCTGTTGCAGCAAATGTAATTCCTAATGCGTTCCAGTCTTTATTCGAAGCAAAACAAAGTAGAAAAGATATCAATTCACAATTTCAACCAATTCAAACACTATTAGATGCATTAGCTGTTGATGTCAATCCTATTCCAATCAAAGCATTAACAGCGGTTGAAGGGTTTGGTAATTATGAAGTACGCCTCCCATTAGTGAAGCTTCAAGATGCAGAACGTCAAACGTTAGAGCAAGCATACGAACAATTTAAAGCAGGTGACAATACATGAAGATTGTTTTAATAGGCTATGGAGCCATGAATCAACGGGTAGCAAGATTAGCTGAAGAAAAAGGACATCAAATTGAAGGTGTGATTGTACCTAATTCCTCAAAATCATATCCTTATCCAACGTACCAAAGTATTTCAGACGTTAAAGATGCTGATGTCGCAATTGATTTTTCAAATCCAGAGTTATTGTTGCCTTTGTTAGACGATGAATTTAATTTGCCATTAGTTATCGCAACAACTGGAGAAAAAGAAAAAATTATTGCAAAATTAAAAGAATTAAGTAGTGAAATGCCAGTATTTTTCAGTGCAAATATGAGTTATGGGGTTCACGCATTAACTAAAATTTTGGAAGCTGCTGTTCCCCTACTTCAAGATTTTGACATTGAACTTACAGAAGCACATCATAATAAAAAAGTGGACGCGCCTAGTGGTACATTAGTAAAACTTTATGATGTAATTGAGTCTTTACGTGAAAAGACAACACCAGTTTACGACAGACATGAAATAAATGAAAAGCGTTCCCAAGATGAAATTGGTATTCACTCAATACGTGGTGGTACGATTGTTGGGGAACATGATGTTTTATTTGCAGGTACTGATGAAACAATAGAAATCACCCACCGCGCTCAATCAAAAGATATTTTTGCTAATGGAGCGATTGGTGCAGCAGAAAAATTAATTAATAAATCAAATGAATTTTATACATTTGATAATTTATAACTTTTAAGGAGCGAATTAAATTATGGTACAACATTTAACGGCAGAAGAAATTATTCAATATATAAGTGATGCAAAGAAATCTACACCACTTAAAGTTTATGTGAATGGTCAGTTTGACAAAGTAACGTTCCCTGACAGCTTTAAAGTGTTTGGTGGTTCTGATTCTAAAGTAATCTTTTGTGAAGCGGATGATTGGAAGCAATTTTATGAAAATAATCAATCAGTGATTGATGAATTAGAAGTTGAGATGGACCGTCGTAATTCAGCAATTCCATTAAAAGACTTAACCAATACTAATGCACGTATTGAACCTGGTGCATTTATTCGTGAACAAGCTACTATTGAAGATGGCGCAGTAATTATGATGGGTGCTACTATCAACATCGGTGCTGTAGTTGGTGAAGGAACAATGGTAGACATGAACGCAACACTTGGCGGTCGTGCTACTACGGGCAAAAACGTCCATGTTGGAGCTGGTGCAGTATTAGCTGGTGTAATTGAACCGCCTAGTGCATCACCAGTGGTCATTGAAGATGACGTACTCATTGGTGCAAATGCAGTGATTCTTGAAGGTGTTCGTGTTGGTGAAGGTTCTATTGTTGCAGCTGGTGCAATCGTTACGCAAGATGTCCCTGCTGGATCTGTAGTTGCTGGAACACCAGCAAAAGTAATTAAGCAAACAAGTGAAGTTGAAGATTCAAAAAGAGAAATCGTTTCAGCACTAAGAAAATTAAATGATTAATTAATAAAAACTGAAATTTTAATATTTATAGGAGGTTTTAGACGACATAACATGCAATCATTGATAAATACATTTATTTTAATGTATATATCAATATGCAACTATGCAAGTCGTCTAACCTCCTTTTTATACATAAATCTTCTTAATTGAGCATTAATTTATACCTATACATATTACAATAACTAAAAGGATTTGATTTTAATGAATGAGTTAGAATTTGTTACAACCCATAGACGTCACTTACATCAACATCCAGAATTAAGCCTCCATGAATTTGAAACCACTAAATATATTGCAGCATTTTTAGATGATCTTAATATCGAATATCATCGGCCACTGGAAACGGGTTTGATTGCCTATCTTCCTGGTAATGGTAATCATACGATTGCTTATCGCGCGGATATAGATGCCTTACCTATTTATGAAGAGAATGACATCCCGTATCGTAGTAAAACTGATAATGTTATGCACGCATGTGGGCATGATGGACATACAACTGCATTAATGCTATTTGTTATACGATGTAAATCTATGGCAGATCAAGGTACACTACCTCAAAATATTGTATTTATCTTTCAGCCAGCTGAAGAAACTGGAGGTGGCGCAAATCGTTTAATCCGTGCAGGCGCTTTTGATAAATACCCTATCGAAGCTATATTTGGTATTCACGTAATGCCTTTTGAAGATGAAGGTCGAGTTGTGATTCGTGACGAAGAAATTACAGCAAGTGCCACAGAATATCGTTTTTATTTAACTGGTCTATCAAGTCATGTTGCGGACAAAGAGCAAGGACATTCTGCTGGAGAAGCGCTACAGCATGTTTTAAGTCAAGTTGGTCAGATACAACAATTCCATTTAAATGGGTTAAAGAGAAATATTGTACATATGGGTCATTTTGAAGCTGGAGAAGCCATAAATACAGTTCCTAGCAATGGTTATTTAGAAGGTACAATTAGAACTTATGATGTCTATGATTTGGAAACTGTTAAACAGCAAATGAACAAAATTGCTGAAAGTGTAAAATTATTGTTTGATGTTGATTGTGAAGTGAAGTTTGAAGAAGGCTATCCGCCAACATATAATTCACCTGAATTACGTAAACATGTTGAAAATGGTCTGAACATTGCCAACTTAACAATAGTAGACAAGCCCACACCGTATTTATTTGGCGAAGATTTTAGCTTTTATAGTCAACTTGCACCTAGTTATTTTATTTTTGTCGGTGTACGAGACGAGTCAAATGGTTTTGTAACAGGGTTGCATACTGCCCATTTAAATTTTAATGAACATATGTTAATTAAAATTGTAGATTATTATGAAGCGATTTTAAAATCATACAGTGAGGTGGAAACACAATGACAGCAATATGGTCTGTGGATGCTCAACGATTTTATAATAGTGCGCTTAAAGTAATCCAAAATAATCAAATTATGGCAGTAGTTAAAAATAATGCTTATCATTACGGATTGGAATTTGCTGTACAGCAATTTTTAAAAGCAGGTATCAATACCTTTAGTACGACTTCCTTAAGAGAAGCAGTTCGCATTAGACAATTAGCCCCTAATGCAACAATTTTTTTAATGAATGCGGTGTATGAATTTGATAAAGTACGAGATTATCAGATTCAAATGACCCTCCCCTCATTAAACTTCTATTATGAACATATTGAAGATTTACAAGGTATTCAAGTGCATTTAGAATTTGAAAATTTACTTCACCGTTCAGGTTTGAAAAATATTGATGAAATAAGAGAAGTGATACATCATCATATGAAAAATGCAAATAAAAATAAAATGCATATCGCTGGTTTATGGACCCACTTTGGATATGCTGATGAATTTGATGTATCTGAATATAACGTAGAGCGTAAGGCTTGGTTAGATATTGTTAGTACATTAATAGACGAAGGTTATCACTTTGATATGATACATGCACAAAACAGTGCAAGCTATTATAGAGAAAACGGTGTGCTTGAAAACCATACACATGCGCGAGTCGGTATTGCGCTTTATGGCTCTAGACCTTATCAAACAATTGATGTAAATGCGATTGAACAATCATTGACTGTAAAAGGTAATGTCATCCAAATTCGTGAAGTAAATGAAGGAGATTATTGTGGCTATAGTTTTGCATTTGAAGCTAAACATGATCATACAAAATTAGCAGTAGTTGATATTGGCTATGGAGATGGTATTCTTAAGTCAAGAGCAAAACATGAGGCACTTATCAATGGCAAGCGTTACCCTATTCGTGCGTTGATGATGAGTCATATGTTTGTTGAAGTTGATCATAACGTGCATGCACAAGACGAAGTAATATTATATAATAATGATATTCGTGTTGATGAGTTTACATTTAAAGGTGTTGGCGCGAATTCTGAACAATTAAGTGCAATGAATCATGACTCACTAATAAAGGAGTATAGATAAATTATGGTAGTAGAATATAATGATCGTGGCGAGTTAACAATGGGAGGTACAAGTCTTAAAACAATAGCACAAAGTTTCGGTACCCCTACGATTGTTTATGACGAAGATCAAATCAGAACACAAATGCAACGATTTCACTCTGCTTTTCAGAAAAGTGGATTGAACTATAACATTTCATATGCTTCTAAAGCATTTACCTGTCTACAAATGGTGAAATTAGTACAAGAAGAAGGTCTTGAACTTGATGTAGTATCTGAAGGAGAACTGTATACAGCATTGGAGGCAGGTTTTGATCCACAGCATATACATTTTCATGGTAACAACAAGACAAAACATGAGATACAGTATGCATTAGAAAGTCAAGTTGGTTACATCGTTATTGATGCTTTAGAAGAAATAGAACTCATCGATAAGTATGCGAGTGAAACGGTTAATGTCGTATTACGTTTAAACCCTGGTGTAGAAGCACATACTCATGAATTTATTCAAACTGGTCAGGAAGATAGTAAATTTGGTCTGTCAATTAAACATGGGTTGGCAATACAAGCAGTTGAAAAAGTAAAAAACACTAAGCATTTAAAATTAAAAGGCGTTCACTTTCATGTAGGATCACAAATTGAAGGCACAGAAGCAATGATTGAAACTGCAAAAATAGTAATTCAATGGTTAAAAGAAAATGCTATAAATGTTGAGCTGATTAACTTGGGTGGTGGCTTCAGTATTAAATATGTTGAGGGTGATGTTAGTTTCCCTATCGAAACAGGTATTACTGAAATCACTGATGCAATTAAACAATTTTCAACTGAATTCGACTACCCTCTTCCTGAAATTGGAATAGAGCCTGGGAGATCCATTGTTGGAGAAGCTGGTATAACATTATATGAAGTTGGCACAATCAAAGAGATTCCCAATGTTAACAAATATGTATCGGTAGATGGTGGTATGAGTGATCATATCCGTACTGCGTTATATGACGCACAGTATGAAGCATTGTTAGTTAATAGAAATGAGCCTAAAGATGAAACTGTAACAATTGCTGGTAAACTTTGTGAGTCTGGAGATATTATAATTAAAGATGCTAAGTTACCTAGTACAGTTAAGCGTGGTGACTATCTAGCAGTATTATCAACTGGTGCCTATCATTATTCCATGGCTTCTAATTATAACCAAATGCAAAAGCCATCAGTATTCTTTTTAAAAGATAGTAAAGCGAGAGAAGTTATAAAACGACAATCATTGCGACAATTAATAATAAATGATACAAAATAACTTGTTAGTATTATAAAGAACCAAATATATTTAAAAGCTCTTTTTAAAGTACTCGATTTACGAGTATTCACTTTAAAAAGAGCTTTTTAAGTTACAATTTATTAATTTGTATATTAAAAAAGAACCTTTAACAAGGTTCTTTTTATAGTCAATATTGCAATCTATATTATAGTTTTACAACGTTCGCAGCTTGAGGACCGCGGTCGCCTTCAACTACTTCAAATTCAACTGATTGACCTTCTTCTAATGATTTGTAACCTTCTTGGTTAATCGCTGAGAAGTGTACGAATACATCGTTTTCTCCTTCTACTTCGATAAAACCAAATCCTTTTTCAGCGTTAAACCATTTTACTGTACCTTGTTTCATAAATGTGAAACCTCCAAGACTAATATTCATTCAATATGCATTATTCGCATATTACAAAAAATACAATTTCACAGTGTAAATCTGTCTTACAATATTCTTTGCAATATGGAATAAAACAATTGCTTGACTCATATTATAAGCCATAATAGCTGAAAATGCAATGCAATTATGAAAAAACAATTTATTAAACAATCGGTAATTTATAATAAACTTCATTATTATTTAAAACAATATAACTATAAAAAATCTGTAAATCTTCATCACAATCTTCACAAAATCCTAATTCACAATTATTATAAAATGCATGAATATTGTATTTACCAACTAGGAAATTATCATAATGCCTTTTACTATTTTCAATGATTGATTGATAGTAATTTAGCATTTTCTCATAGTTTTCAAAATGATATTGTTCTACGATATGATCAGTCCAGTCACTAAATAACCACCAGCCTTCATAATCAGCTCGAATTTTTGCAACTGTCCACATGTAAATTACACCCTTTCACTTTCAACTTCATATTTTAACTTCGTCAAATACATTTTTCGTTCATTATCAACATTATATTAAGTTTGATTTATTACGTTTATTTTGATTTATTTGCAAATATTAGCTATATGTATGTAATGTATTAAAAGAATACATTTATTCATCGATACTCAAATGATATTGCTAAATAGCTATGTGTAATATTTTAACTGTATCATACACAAAATCAAGTTATCTGTTTCATACTTTTGACGGATAGACAATTGTTGTTCAGACAAAAATATTAGTTTTGTATGACAAAATTTCGTATAATGATAATAAGAGGTGATTATATGCAATGCAAACATATTAAAGTATTCGGTATAGTGCAAGGTGTTGGTTTTCGCTATTATACTGAGAAGATAGCAAGAAAATATAATGTTGTGGGTACTGTTCAAAATATATCTGATTATGTAGAGATTTATGCCCAAAGTGATGAGACATCACTAACTTCATTTATTAACGCTATCATTGAGGGTGCTTCACCTGCTTCTCAAGTTGAAGATTATGAAATTGAAGAAATAGAAACGAACCCATCATGGAAAAATTTTAGTACATTATAAAGGAAGATGAAGTTTGAGATATAATATTTCGCGAATTTATGGGACCATTATT
The DNA here is from genome assembly GCF_017891615.1 of Staphylococcus sp. GDY8P198P. Lineage (NCBI taxonomy): Bacteria > Bacillati > Bacillota > Bacilli > Caryophanales > Staphylococcaceae > Staphylococcus > Staphylococcus sp. GDY8P198P. The sequence continues at coordinate 232,678 of NZ_JAESJQ010000004.1, read as the reverse complement.
GCTTTTCCAATAGCAGTTATCGCGTGGATTTCTAGTATATTTGCATTAGAATTAAATTTTATTTTTGATTTTCTTATTTCTGCAGTAGCGTTTATAGCATTCTACTTCCCTACTCAGCGTTTAACTTCTAGAAAATATTTAAATGAAATTGGCTTAACACGAAGAGATTATCATTTTGTAAATAGTCAATTAAATAATGCTCAAGACAAGATAAGAAGAATTTTAAAATCTTTTGTTAATGTGAGATCAATCAAAGATTTTAGACAAGTAAATGAAATATATAGATTATCTCGAGCTATTTACTTTGCTGTTAAACAACAACCCAGAATGTTTTTTAAAGTAGAAAGTTTTTTCTACTCTCATATTGATAATGCATTGAATCTCATTGAATCTTATACGAGATTAGCAAAATCTCCAAAAAAATCTGAAGAAGAAAAGCAAAAGTTAGCACAAACTCGTATCACATTAGATGAAGTTAAACGAACTTTAGTAGCGGACTTAAAGAGAATTAATGAAGAAGACTATAGTCAATTAGATATAGAAATGGAATTAAATAAAATTGAACAAAAAAGGCATAAGTAAATTACATGAAGAAATGGAGTGAAATTAAATGGTAAGAGAACAAGACTTTTTAAATTCGCATCCATTGGATAAATATATTGATGAACAATCAGCAAATGAATCGGAAATTATCAACAGCACAAAACAATTTACTCAAGAAGATCAACAGAAAATTGATGAATTGAGTAAACAAATAAAACCAATGGATAATGATAGCTTATTAAATTATGGTACTACTGCACAATCTGATATGTCTCAATTTTCACACCGTATTCTTAATGAGGTAAAAACTACAGATGTTGGCCCTGTTGGGGAATCCTTAAATGGATTGATGAGCAAACTTAAATCAGTAAACCCAGATGAGTTAAACCCAGAAAATCAATCGAAATTAAAACGTATTTTCAGAAGAACAAAAGCATCAGTAAATGAAATTTTTTCAAAAATGCAATCTGTCGGTTCTCAAATTGATCGTATTTCTATTGAATTAGACAAACATAAAAATAATTTAAATAAAGATATAGGAATGCTAGATGAATTGTATAATTTAAATAAAACATATTTTGATGAATTAACACTGTATATTGAAGCTGCTAAAAGAAAGCAACAAGTACTCCAACAGGAAGATGTGCCTAAATTAAACGCACAAGCTGAATCTACAGGTAATCAAATGGATGTTCAAGCTGTATCAGATATGGAACAGTTTATAGATAGATTAGATAAACGTATTTATGACTTACAACTATCCAGACAAATTGCTATACAAACAGCACCTCAAATTCGAATGATTCAAAATGTAAACCATGCCTTAGCAGAAAAGATTCAAAGTTCCATTTTAACGAGCATTCCTTTATGGAAAAATCAAATGTCAATTGCTTTGACGTTAATGAGACAACGCAATGCAGTTTCTGCACAGAAAGCAGTAACAGATACAACGAATAATTTGTTACTCAAGAATTCAGAACTATTAAAACAAAATGCAGTTGCTACAGCTACTGAAAATGAACGTGGTGTCGTTGATATTGAGACCTTAAAAACAACACAACAAGATATTATTGATACGATTGAACAAACGCTCCAAATTCAAGAACAAGGTCGAAATAAACGTAGACAAGCAGAAACTGAATTAAACCAATTAGAAACAGAAATGAAGAATCAATTATTAGGTATGAAACAGGAAAAATAAAAAGAATTTAAAATATAAGTTTATAAAAAAAGCCTGTGAATGAATGCATTCCATGATTCATTCACAGGCTTTTTTCTTGAATAGAAGATTTTGTTTTGTATGTTATACCATTGTCTTAAATTATAATCAAGAAATCATTTTTCTCATCAGTAATATGCCAAGTTTCGTATGATGAATCTATCCCAATATACAGCAAACGTCAATTTCTATTAAAATAAGATAGAAATTGACGTTTATTTATTAATGAAGGATAACGATACCCTAGCTGTTTGATTATATTATTCTTTTTCGTAAACGATAGTTTCTTGTTTTTTAAACAATGGCGCTACAATATAACCAATAATTGTAGTAATAACTGCAATTGGGAACCACTCTAATGAATAATCTTTCAATGGTAAGTTATCAATAAGGCCTAATTTAATCCACCCTTGAGTATGCACCACACTAAGGATCGAAACAATGGAAACCACCGCTACAGGAATTTGCTGTGCAATTGGTTTTGTTGGAACAAAACGTGCAATTAATATTAGTAGTACTGAAGTGATAGCTACTGGATATACAATACTTAAAACTGGAACTGACATCGTAATCACTGAATTTAATCCTTGGTTTGCTAAAATAAAACTCACTAATGTGAAGATGATAACGTAAGTTTTGTATGAAATTCTCGGGAATATTCTATTAAAATACTCTGAAACAGATACAATCAATCCACAAGCAGTTGTTAAACAAGCAAGTGCTACGATAATACCTAGCAAGTACTTCCCAAAAGCACCAAATCCAGTGCTTGCCATTGTTGTTAGTAAATATGTACCAATATTTTGATCATTAGCAATTAAACTTGCAACTTTCTCTTGCGGTACAGCCATGTGGTTACCTATAAATCCTAAAGAAATATAAATGAACATAAGTGCAACTGCAGCAATAATACCAGCTAATAGTGTTTGTCTGAAAATTTTATTAGCATGCGTGACACCAGTCGCTTTAACCGCATTAACTACAATCATTGAAAAAGCAATGGCAGCAATAGCATCCATCGTTAAATAACCATTAGTAAATCCTTGAGAAAATCCTGCAAAATTAGAAGTGAAAGCTTCAGCTGCTTGACTATGTGTATTGCTACCATAATCAACAAACCCTTTGATAATCATCGCTAAAATAGTAATCAATAATAAAGGTGTTAACAATGAACCGATGCGATCTACCATTTTATTTGGATTGATACATAAACATAAAACTACTAAAAAGTAAATAATTGTAAATATAAACAATGCTAAACTGCTATTAGTATGGGCAATTGGTGTAATTGTCATTTCAAATGACGTTGATGCAGTACGTGGTATTGCAAAAAGTGGTCCTATTGTTAAATATATGATAATTAAGAATACAACAGAGAATTTTGGCGAAATTTTATTCAAAGAACCAATATAACCTTGTTTATCTAAAGCACCAACGACTACCCCTAATAATGGTAATCCTATACCTGTTAAAGCAAATGCTAATATGGAAGGCCAAAAGAATTGACCGCTATCTAAACCTAAATTTGGTGGAAATATAAGATTCCCTGCTCCGAAAAACATAGCGAACAGTGTAAACCCTATAATCCATGTATTTTTATTCATAAATCGTTCTCCTTCTTGCCTATAAAATAATATTTACTATTCTATCACGATTTATAAGAATGCGTCTATATAAATTTCTGAATATTTCAATTTATGTGTGATTTTATAAATAAATTACGTACTAAAAAGATTTTAATAATAATTTTTTAAGTAATGGTGCAAGATGGCTTGGTAGATTTTCTACACCTTCTACGAAAATTGCATAGTTACCATAAATATTATGAATTGTTTCTTCAACATCTTCTGTAATTGGGTCTTGACTTAAAAATACATTGAAAACTTCAATTCCTAATTTACGAGCTGTTTCCACTGCTTCATAAGTATCAAGAATACCATCTTGACTATAATTATAAGCTGATGGCTCACCATCAGAGAATACGATTAGAAAACGCTGATTATGCGCTCTGCGCATTAAACGTTCACTTCCAATTCTAATTGCCACACCGTCTCTATTATCATCTTGAGGTTCTAGGGCCATTATTCTAGGTCCTTCTCGTTTTATAGTTGATTGATCATAAGCTATAATCTCATCAATGATATTAGGTTGTTTTGTATCGTCAGCATCAAATGCATCTTCATTGAATGCTAAAATTTCGTGTTTTACATTTAATGATTTTAACGTTTCATGAAATAAAACGACACCTTTGATTGTTTCAGACATTTTATCCTGCATACTTGCCGAAGCATCCACTAACAATGTGAATGTTGCATCAAAAGTTTGGCTTAAATCTTGCTTTTTATAAAATAATTTATATTGATCATCAATAAACCAATTTAATAAATTTTTTTGTAATCGTCCTTTGGTTAGATTTCGACGCTCATCTTGGTATTCTCTATCTATTGTTTTTTTGATAATTTGTATCAAATCTTTTGTTTCAAATTGTACTTCGTTTTCAACATCGTGATATTCATTTTGAAATTCAGGTCGTATTTCAGGTACGTTCCATTTAACGTCTACGTTTGCATTTATGCCTTTTAATGCAAAAATAGAATTATTGCCGATTGATCCGCCCTCATCACTTTCAACTTGGTTTGTGGAACCTTTACCTTTCTTTGTTTGCATATCTGTCATATCATCACCACTATCACCTTCTCTGGCAGTGTCATTATCACCAACAACATCACTATTTTCACCTTCATGAAGTTCCATTTCTAAATATGCACCACCTTGTGAAGCACTATCTTGATGATTGGATTCTATATCTTCACTGACACTCTCTTCATCATGATCATTATTTGAAGCATTATCAGTATTACTTGCATCTGTTCGTTTTAAATCTTCAAAATTAAGCTCATGAATTGCCTCATATACTTTTTTAGGTAAATGATAATATTCGTTTAGCATATCTTCATTTAAGATATCATCAATTTGAAACATGATTCGTTCAGCTAAGTACAAATTATCCTCAGAAGAATCGTTATAGAAAAAATTAGGTAGATATTGATACATATTTAACAGAATATCATCAATTTGTGGACCAATTTGAGGTACGTCGTAAAAGTTTTCAGTTAAAAATGAAGATTCTAAATATAAAAAGAGCAAATCTGTAAATGTCTTTTTTGTTTTATATACATTAATTTGAGTACGTGTATAGCTTAATCTAACTTCATTGCGCATGTGAATTGCATCTTTAGTAGATGGTCGTTGCTTAACAATTTCATTCAATACTCTTTTATCTTCTAGTAATTTAAACAGTTGTTGAAAAAATTTTGGATGTTTAAACGTATCATTGTGAATAACTTCGTTGACTACTGTTTCATCCATTAATTGGTAGCCATAAGCTGCGAGCATAACATCTGTTTTAAGCCCTGTTGTTTCAATATCTTTTTTTCTATGTGACCAAAAAGAACTCGTTATTAACATATTATTGATTGGATCGTAATATGGGAATTTTTGAATTTTAACTTGTGTTTGTTCATTTTTTAGTAATAATCGAGCTAAATCTTGTAGCATCATCACTTGCTTTGCATCTAGCTGTTCATCATTAAATAATATAAAACGATCGCTCATAAATATCCCTCACTAAAAATTTAATTCTACCGCATTTAATATCGCTTGTTGTTCACGTTCGTCTTCTAGTTTATCAATAATCGTACGTTTGATGGCACGTTCTATAGGCATCACGGTAGCCAAATCACTTAAATCAATTAAAGCACGTATGCTCGCTGCTTCTTCAGATATTTGACCTTGTTTAGTCATTGTTCGTAAATCTTCATTAAAATTAATGATTTTTTGTATTGTCGTATCATCTGCTAATTGGCTTTGATCTTTAATTACATCATTTAATATATCCCCATCAATATAATCGACTTGAATGACTATAAAACGGTTTTTTAGTGCTTCGTTCATCGGTAATGTACCAATATATCCCTCATTTATTGCAGCGATTACATTGAATCCTGGAGCAGCATTAATCACTTCGCCAGTGAATGGATTTGTTAATTTTCTGCGGTAATCTAATACACCGTTTAAAATTGGTAATGTTTCTGGTTTTGCCATGTTGATTTCGTCGATATAAAGAATATGGCCTTCTTTCATTGCTTTGATTACTGGTCCATCAATAAATACAATCTCTTGAGTACCATTTTCATTTGTCTGTATAGTTTTAAAACCTAATAAACTTTCAGCATCTAAATCTACTGAACAATTGACTTGATGCATTGGTCGTTGTATTGTTTCACTTAAAGTCTCAGCTAGCTTTGTTTTTCCTGAGCCCGTTGGTCCTTTTAATAAAATATTTTTATTCAATGCCATCAATGATTTTGCATCATCAAATACTGTTTCATCTTTATTAATATATTGTGAGTTCGTCATTGTTTCTTACTCCTTTAAATTTAAAATAAGTTATAAAAAATCCATTTCATTAAAAATAGACCGGGGCTTGAATAATGTTTGATATTATAGCCCTAGTCTTATTAATTTAAGCAATATTTAAAATGCACATTTTCAATAGTACATGTGTCATACTGTAAATTATATCTCTTTAAAGTAGGTTTTAAAGTAGCCACCAACAAGTCCAGAGTTGTCGATGATTTGATAATATTCTTCAGTTTCATTTATTACATCATATTGTTGTCCCACAGTTAACATGTCAGAGACTGTGAATTTTTGCGCATCTGTATGTGTAACTTCTACTTTTTTAATGGGTGTATGATCTTTCCAAGTTTCGTGTAACATTTCTAAAAATCCTCTCTTTTTTATTATGAAGTTTCTAAGGTTAAAATGAATGTAATACCACTTTTTTCAGTGATTCTTAAAGATCTTTCGCCTTCTTGATCTAACGTTTGATAAGGTATTCCTATGGATTCAAGTTCTTCAATAGTCTTTTGAAATTGTGATTTAGATTCTATTCCAAATTCGATTTGTTCTAAAATACCATGTTCAGGCATTAAAATTTCCTCGTTTGATGCGTGAATATGTAGCTCACCGCCTAAACCACCATCACCTATACGAAAAACTTGTATTTTAAATTCAGCATGATCACTAGGAGTATATTCTGCAAAATGTTCTAGGCCAAATACTCTAGTTAAAATAGATTGTGTGAGTACAATATCATTAACTTTTAAGATTACAGGTCCTAGCCCTTGAATCTGATGTAATGGGTTTACATTACTTTCGAATGTTGGTATACCTAATGGTGTGCCAGAATTATGTTCATTGGAATAAATATTAAATGTTTGACCATTTTGATCTTGGAAATTGAAGTATTTATGGCCATTTAAATCTGTAGGTGAACTGAAAGAAATTTGATGTTGTTCTAAAATAGATTGATATTCTTCAATTCCTTCATCACTTGGAACCCTCAATCCGATATTTTCAATATGGTTGTTTTTGTTAATATAGTTTGGTACTTCTACAAAATGTATACGTGTACCTGAATTTAATTCAGCATCACCAAAACGTAAAGCTTGTCCTTTATCTGCCACATTTAATCCAAGTATGTTTGAGAATAACTCTTTGGTTTTACTTAAATCATTTGTCCCTGTAGTAACACTTCTAAGACCATTCATTATATTAACCCCTCTATTCATATCTTTTCAATACATTATAACTTATTTTTCATGTTATTTGTATGATGAAGTATCTGATTGTGCTTGTATTTACAAAATTGTAATTTTTAAACATTGGAGGATTAGCAGAAATGTATTAATATAGGTATATAATAGGAATAATTATTTTATATGTTCAAATATTTATTTAAGTTACTAGAGGAGGTTGTATATATGATTGGTACATGGATTTTATTTGGTGTCACAGTACTTATTGCAGTTTATTCAGGTATTACTTTCTTTTCCAATATAAATAATAAAGCAAAACAGCAAAAAGCAAGCAAAGAAAGTATAAAGAAAAATAATATTTACGGCATTGTTTTTCTAGTGTTTTTAATTCTAGCAATTATTGAACTATTTGTATTTATTGCTTAAATAAAACGTTTTAAAATAGTCAAGAATATAAATGACAATAACGGTTGAAATCGTAAATTTTAAATAAAGGACGCATCCATTAACTACGGATGCGTCCTTTATTTTGAACATGAGATTAATATCTATACCTTTATTTTTACTCTAATTTTTGATAAATCATTTGCACTACCCCACTTTTGTAAACATGTGTGTCACACAAAGTTATGTTTACACGATTTTGAATATGTTCAAAAAGTGGTTTGCCAGAACCTAAAATGACTGGGTGGATTGAAAGCCTATACTCGTCAATAAGGTTAAGATTTATAAAAGTTGTGATAATATTTGAGCCACCATAGAGCCAAATATCTTTATTGCTATGCTCTTTAATTTTAAAAACCATCCCACTGATATCGTCACTATTAATAAATTTTGTTTGATCTTTATCGTTATAATGTTGGTTAGTAAACACGAATTTATGCTTGCTATGAATTTGGTCCCACATCGTTTTATCTCCAAATTGATCGTCCTTTAAATTTGGGATAAATTCGCCCCATAAATCATAACTTTTCCTACCATATATAATGGTATCAATTTGATCTAAAAAATGATTGAAGTTCATTTCTTCATCCATGATGCACCAATCAACTTCTCCATTCGGTCCTTCTATATATCCATCCAATGTAATCGCTAAATCTAAGATAATTTTATTTGTAGGCATCGTGATTACTCCTTATTTTGGTAATGTTTATTATAGTTTATAAAATTACTATTTACAATAAATCAAATGATAATAAAACCGGATAGAAATCGATATAAAAAGATTTCTATCCGGTTCATTAATTAAATTGAATAAGTATGCTTTTAATCGCTAATGGTCATGTTCCACAATAAAACAAAATTTCATTTGTATGTTAAACACTAGTAAAATGAATTGTCTCATTTGCTTGTGAAGATTTTTGTATCGCATCAATGATTGCAATTGATGGTAATGCGTCATTGACGTGTACATAATTTTGGGTATTTTCATAAATTGATTCGTAGAATTGATTTATGAGTGTCCCATGGCTTGGTCCATAATACGATTTTGTACCTGGTAGCTTTTTATCCTCAATAATATGGATTTTGTAACCTTCTTTATTGACACGTGTAAGTATATTATCTTTAATTGTAAATTTTTCATTTTTAAAAATGACTTGAAGCTCAATACTTGAATTGCCAAAATTAGCATTAGTTGCAAAAAACATACCATTTGCTCCATTTTCAAATTTTATATGAGCAGAAGCAGTATCTTCGACCTCGATACGATAATCTAACAACTGTGATACATTGCCTTTAATTGTATCAACGGGACCGCAAAGTAATTGCATTAAATCCAACGTGTGAATGGCTTGGTTAATTAATACGCCTCCTCCAGCGGTATCTAATTTACCGCGCCATGGTTTATCAGTATAATATGATTCGGGTCTGAACCAAGTAACGATTCCTTTTATACCAATGATGTCACCAAATTTGTTGCTTTTTACTATTTGTTGTAAAGTTTGAAATGTATCATTGAATCTATTTTGAAAACAAACACATATTTTAGTGTTTGGATTTTTTTGTTCTAATTGTATTAATTTTAATCCTTCTTTAGCGTTGATTGATAAAGGTTTTTCTTGCAATACATGTATACCTTTTTCTACACAGGCAGTCGTCGCAGATACATGCAAATGATGCGGCAAGCAAATATGTACACAATCTAGCGCCACTTCCTCTAACATAACTTCAAAATCTGTAAAAAAAAGAGCGTTGGGTACTTTAGCTTGCAAAGCTTTATCTATATCACATGCAGCAACTAATTCTACATTGGAATTTGTCTCTATCACGTTTAGATGTATTGCTGAAATATCACCTAGCCCTATAATTCCAATTTTCAACATATTACCAGCTCCGATTTTAAACTTTTTTAATGTGCTTCGTTTTGAATTTGTTTATTTAATGCATCCTTAAATTCTGAGGGATTTACTGGAACTGTTACTTCTTTACCTGTCCAACTAGATAAATAAATAGCGTTTACTAGATTCACGCCGTTTATACCATCTTTTCCAGGTGCAATTAGAGGCGTACCATCAATGATATTAGCAGCGAAATTTTCTAATACATTCATATGCTGTTCACCCCATACACTTTCAAATTCAAGTGTTTCTTGCTCATAAATATTTTCTAAACCATTGCCTTTAAAAATTTCAGCTGCTTCTTTCCAAGTCATATTTCGATTCATTTGTGTCTCGGATTCTTTCAAACGTGTCAAAGTTATTGTTTTACTATCTTCAACTAATATTTTCCCTTTATCACCTGTGATTTCTAAACGGTCGGTGCCAATGATGTCATGGGTACATGTAATGAACACACCTGTCGCACCATTTCCATAATCTAGTATGGTTGTAACATCATCATCAACTGCTAAATCACGCTGATAACCATATTTAATATTTGCAAATACAGATTTTGGCATACCACATAGCCACTGTAATAAATCAATTTGGTGTGGTGCTTGGTTTACTAAAACGCCTCCACCTTCTTCTGACCAAGTTGCTCTCCATGAACTTTGATTATAGTAAGCTTGAGGACGCCACCAAGTAGTAATAATCCAATTCGTGCGACGAACATTTCCTATTTCACCGGCGTCAATGAGTGATTTTACTTTTTGGTAAAGTGGATTTGTGCGTTGATTAAAGAATATAGCAAATGTTAAGTGTGGTTAGATGCTGCTAATTCACTTATTTCTCTCACTTTTTCAGCATAAATATCAGCCGGCTTTTCAAGTAAAGCGTGAATATCTCGTTTTAATGCTTCTTTACCTATATCAGTATGCAGATAATGAGGAACGGTTGTAACAATTGCATCAACATCTCCACTTTCTAGCATAGCGATATAATCATTATAAAATGGTACATTAGGATACTGTTTTTCTACTTCACTTTTCTTTTCAGCATTGATGTCACAAATCGCACCAATTTCAATTTGTGGTATTTTACCAGCTTTAATAAATTCAGCATACGTACTACCTTGAGCGCCCAAACCAATAATGCCTAAACGGATTTTTTTCATTGTGTATTCTCCTTTTTATTTATATTAGATAATATTTTTAAAAGTGCTTCATATTGCATTTTGTATCCTTCTGCGCCATCTTTTGCAGCAGAATTTTGAATTGTTTCAGTTGAATGTTCTAATTCTAAGTCTTTAATAGCATCAAAAACCACAAGGTGAGGTTCAAGTGTTAAGAAACCTTGATAACCTGATTCAAAAAATTGTACTAAGATACTTTCAATCTGACCATCACCTGTACCACAAAGCACATTAAAATTATCTTTATATACTGCATCTTTAATGTGGATATACGCTATGTCATCTGAAAGTAAGTCATAACAGTCTTGTGTATTTTCCCCACATTGGACAAAATTCGCAAAGTCAAATATCGCCTTGAAATTTGGAGAGTTTACTTCATCAAGAATAAGTTTACATCGACGAGCAATATCACCGAAAATATCTTTTTCATTTTCATGTAACAGTATAATATTGTATTGCTCAGCGATTTTTGCAAATTCTTTTAATTTTGAAATCACAATATCTTTATAAGCATCAAAATTGTCCTCTTTAGGAATGTAAAAACTAAATATTCTAATATACTGACAATTGAGCAATTGACTTATTTCACATAATGCTTTGAGCATTGTTAATTGTTTTTTAAATGCATTTTCATCGTTTATATAAATTTTACCGATTGGTGAACCTATAGAAGAGACACCAATGTCCCATTGCTTTAAGCGAGGAACTACATCTTTCTTAATCATTTCTACTGAGTAATCACCAATATTTTTATCATTAATACCACGTAAGGAAATATATCTCATGCCTAGCTCATTTACCGTTTTTAACTGTGTCTGAAAATCTGAAGCGATTTCATCAGAAAATCCAGAGATCTCAATATTTTTAAACATCGTATCAACATCCTCATCATTTTTGGTAGCGCTTACTTATTCGATGATAAATAAGCACATATTTCTTATTTAAAAGCATATGTTAAAACCAAGATTTATAACCTAAATCATATAAATGGTTACGGCTAATTGTTAAACAATCATATGGATCTTCGCCGTATAGTTCGTCTTGTTCAACAAAGAAATATTCACTGCCGCTTTCACGTCCAATTTCAATAATATCTTTAAGCGGTAAAGTACCTTTTCCTAATTCAGCAAATTGAGTAATCATATGCAACATATAATATATTTTTTCATGACCTTCCCCAGGATATTGCGACATATCTATTTCGCCTACACGATAATCTTTAAGATGTATAGCACGAATACGATTCGCATATTTTGGTATGACATCTATGGGATTCAGTCCTGCTCTCCAAATCCAATGTACATCTAACTCGAAACCTAAATAATGAGTATTGTCTCTCATTAAATCAAGCATAAACTGTCCATTGTATTGAACAAATTCTAAATTATGCGCATGATAGTATAAATCAATTCCTTCATCTTTAAGTCTTTTGGCATAAGTTTCACAGATTTCAGCAAATTGTAAGGTGCTTTCTTTAGACCCCATATAGTTAATTGGTAACATCCCTATTCTCAATATAGAACAGTTTATAGCTTTACAGTCTGCTACAATTTTATCGAAATCATTTTGTAAAGTATCTCCAGGATATTTTTGTTTAGCAGATATATCCTCTACACCACAGGACATTGCTGCAATATTCATACCGAAATCATTAATAGCTTGTTGCATTTCTTCAATGTTTTGTGAATTCATGTCGATTTGAGAAATCTCGACCGCATTATAACCTAAATCACTGACTTTCTTCAGCACGTTATACAATCCTTCTTCTTGTACTTTTTGTTTGAGCATCATCATTTGAACGCCAATTTGTGTAGATGTCATATTCATTCTTCCTTTCAAAAATATTTATATTTTAGTGTTATAATATAATTATAATTTGAGGGAAAATTAACAACATTGTAAATCATGGAAAAAAGTATGTTTTTTGAGCAGGAGGGATACGTTCATGAAAAATAGAGAAGAATTTGTCCATCAATTTGATACTATTTCACTACCTTTTGAAGGTAAATACGCCGCATGGCATAGAATAAGTGATGGACATTTTGGAAATGAATTACACTATCATGATCATTATGAAATATTTTTTTCATTATCTGGAAATTTGCGTTATACCATAGAAGGACAATCTTTTAATTTAGAGGTTGGTTCAATGCTTATTATCCCACCGTATGAATTTCACCGTTTGGATGAACAAATGGATGGTCATGCAGAGCGTATTGGATTGAGATTTGATGCTAAAATATTAAATGAACTTTCCGTAGAAAATTGTGATCTGAGCATGTGTTTTGATAAATATTCACCAAAGTTTAAATATCTACTGCAATTATCGGAATCTCAAAAAAGAGAATTATATTATTTGTTACAAGGTTTAATTAATGAGCAAGATAATCAAGCTTTTGGTAAAGCATTAGCAGCTAAGTCTTTACTTACTCAGTTTTTAATCATACTTAATAGGACAGCAATAGAAAATGAAGATATTGTTGATTATAGTGATGACCCATCTAGTCATTTAGTTAGACAGGTATTAGATTATATGGAATTGCATTACAGTGAAGACATTTCATTAGAGCAACTTGAAAATAAGTTCTTTGTAAGTCGACACAAAATAACACAACAATTCACAAAACTGGTTGGTTATCCACCTTATCGTTATTTACTAAATTTACGTTTACGAAATGCTCAAAGATTATTAAAAAAAGGAGAAAATCCACAACAAGTAGCAACCAATTGTGGTTTTACTGATTATTCGAATTTTTACAGAAGATTTAAAACATCATATGGTTGTAGTCCACGCGAATTTTTACAGCAATATGATAATCATTAACGTAAAATCAATTCATAACTAATGCATTAAAATATTCAGAGCAACATAAACTAATAAACCAGCCATGACAAAATTAAATAAGCGCTCATGTGCTGCTATAAATGATTTAAATAAAGTGCCTAAAATACCCCAACTCAAAGTGCCAAAAAATCCAATAATAGCCAATAAAATAATAAATGGTAATTGTTCTAGCCAATGCGTATAAAATGGTGTAACAAAAGTGGAAATCACTGTTAAAGCATAAATGATTCCTTTAGGATTAATGAATTGCAGCATTACACCAGATTTTAAACCACTTAGTTCGTGATTAAAAGTTTGTTTCGTCCCATAAATAGAACTCATGGAAATTTTAAAAGCTAAATAAAGTAAATATATAAATGCAAATATTTTCATCCATAATTCAATTTTAGGAAAAACAGCATGCATTGTTGTGTTAAATATATTAGATAGTAATAATAAAAATAGAAAACCTAATCCTACACCAATTGAAAATCGCAAACTACTTTTGAAATTAAAATTTTGAGAAAAAAATAATGCCATAATATTATTTGGTCCAGGTGTAAAGCTTGCTACAATGGCATATATAAGCATAGATATTGTTAACATTATAACTCCCCCTATTCACAAAAACACTATAACGTCTGAATTTACGTTATAGTGTTCGGTCTTTAAAGTATATGCTTTGTACGTTATATTGTAAATAGAGGTGTTAAAATTGATGAGAGAAATAAATGATATTATTGCTGAAAATTTAAAGTTATATAGAAAACAAAATGGATATTCGTTAGAACAATTTTCAGAAGCCACTGGTGTAAGTAAAACAATGTTGGGACAAATAGAACGTAAGATATCTATTCCATCTATCACTACATTATGGAAGATAGCAAATGGTTTAAAAATATCTTTTACAGAATTAACACAAGAAAATGGTAATGTTATACAGAAAATAAGTTTAAATGAAATACAACCTTTAATCTCAGATGATAATAAATACAAAGTATTTCCTCTATTTAAGTTTGATATTGAAAAGAAATTTGAAAGCTATATGGTTATTATTGAAGGTGAAGGTGAAATGAATGGATCACCCCATGGATCAAATACAATGGAATATATCACAGTCTATGAAGGTACCTTAACACTTATATTAGACGGGGAAACCTTTGTTATTCATAAAAATGAAGCTATTAAATTTAATGGAAATATGTTCCATCAATACTTAAATCAGCACAACGTAGCTGTACGATTACATATGACTATTCATTATTAATAAGTAATAACATAAATTGATTGAAATGACTGTTTTTACAGTTTTTTCATGTTTGATGATATGGGTATGCTTAATTTGATATATTAAATGAGGCAATATTAAGGACTGATTCAGAGAAAGAAATCATTTTATATTGCTCTCTTTTATCTATTGATTTATTCAACATCATAAATACCATCACTGTTTAATTAACATATATTATAATATTGGCAACGATTTATGACGACTCCTGCGGGAATAGCACTAGCCGAAGACTATAGGCTAAGGCAGTGTCCGCGGAAGCGTGCATAAAAGAAACTGCCAACAAAGTTGGAGACTTTGCCGACAGTCTGAAAGCACCTAAATTATTTGGGTGCTTTTGTTTTATATTCAAATATTACAATGACTTTCAACAGTAAAATAATACTAGAGCGCGCATTTGATTGTTATCAAAAAATGAAATAAACACATAAAAATACAACGACGCTGAACGCCGTTGTATTAGGGTTAGTAAACTATTTTGTGTTGTGGATTAAGATTCTAATAGTAAATCTTCAGGATTTTCAATTAATTCTTTAATAGTTTTTAAGAAACCTACTGCTTCTTTACCATCGATGATTCTGTGATCATAACTTAATGCAATATACATCATCGGACGGTTTTCAATTGTATCTGCATCGATAGCAATTGGACGTGTAATAATAGAATGCATACCTAGAATCGCAGCTTGGCTACCATTAATAATTGGTGTAGACATCATTGAACCAAAGATGCCGCCATTTGTAATAGTAAACGAACCATTCACCATGTCATCTAAACCTAATTTTTTATCACGTGCTTTGATAGCTAAATTAGCAATTTCATCTTCAATTTCGGCAAAGTTTTTCTTATCACAATCTCTTACAAATGGTACTAGTAAACCATCATCTGTAGATACTGCAACACCGATATCATAGAATTGTTTAGTAATCATGTCTTCACCATCAATTTCAGCGTTTACTTCAGGGTATTTTTTCAAAGCTGCTACTGATGCTTTTGTAAAGAATGACATAAATCCAAGTTTTGTGCCATCATGATCTTTAATGAACTGTTCTTTTTTACGTTTACGTAAGTTCATCACATTTGTCATGTCTACTTCATTAAATGTCGTTAGCATTGCTGTATTATTAGATACTTCTAATAATTTTTTAGAAGCTGTTTTCTTACGGCGAGACATCTTTTCTCTGATAACTGGTTTTGTTGGGTTTTGTTGAGCTGCTCGTTTTTTAGGTTCTTCTTTTGTTGATGATTGTGCAGCTTGTTCATTTTTATTATTTTGTGTTTGATCGACATGTTCTTTTCTAACAACGTCATTTGATTGTGTTGCTACTTCTGATAAGTCAATGCCTTTTTCACGAGCATATTTACGTGCAGATGGTGTCGCATTAACACGTTGTCCTTTATCTTGTGAATCGTCAGTAGTGCTATCATTATCCTTTTGAGATTCTGATTCTGTTTGTGGTTGCTCTGATTCTTCCTTACTAGCAGATGCTTGTGATTCAGAATTGTCTTGTTTTGGTGCTTCTGAATTATTATTGCCACTTCCTTCGCCTACAACAGCGATAGATTGGCCAACTTCTACAGTATCACCTTCATTTGCAAGTAATTCTTGCAATACGCCAGCTTCTTCAGAAACAACTTCGACGTTTACTTTGTCTGTTTCTAATTCAAGGATAGCTTCACCTTTATCTACACTATCACCGACTTGTTTTAACCATTCTGCAATGGTACCTTCTGTAATGGATTCTGCTAATTCTGGAACTTTTACCTCTGGCATGCTTAACTTCCCCCTAGTTAAATTTTGTGCTTTGTTCGATTATCATATTTTGAACAAGTTTGTGTATTTCTCCATCACCTTCAGCAGGAGCTGAACGTTGAATACGGCCATGATAACTTAAATCGTATTTATCAGTTGTTAATTCTTTTAGATATGGATAAACAAATGACCAAGCGCCTTGGTTCTTAGGTTCTTCTTGTACCCAAGCTACATTTTCTAAATTAGGTAATTCATTTAGTAACGTTTCAATTTCTTCAGCTGGGAATGGATACAATCTTTCCACGGCAACTAATAAAATTGAATTGTTTGGATTTTTTGCTAAATATTCTTTTAAATCAATAAACATTTTACCTGAAGCTAGAATAACTTTTTTAACAGCATCCTTATCATGTTCTTCTGGTAAAATTGGTTCGAATTTTCCAGATGTAAATTTATCAATTGGATCAGCAACCGTTTTATTACGTAAGAGACTCTTAGGAGACATTACCACTAGTGGTCTCATTGATTGTGTACCTAAGCTAGCAGCTTGAGCTCTCAGTAAATGGAAGTAGTTGCTTGAGCTTGATAAGTTTACTACTGTAGCGTTATTTTCTCCAGCTAATTGTAAAAATCTTTCTAGACGTGCCGATGAATGTTCAGGGCCTTGACCTTCAAATGAATGAGGTAAGAATAGTGTTAAACCTGAACGTTCGCCCCACTTGGCTCTAGCACTAAATAAGAAGTTGTCGAATATCATTTGAGCCATATTAGAAAAATCTCCATATTGTGCTTCCCAGATTGTCATACAATCTTTATTTTGCACATTATAACCATATTCAAAACCAACAACCGCTGCTTCTGATAGTGGCGAATTACGCACTTCAAAAGTTGCTTTTTGTCCTGGGACATTGTGTAGTGGGATATATTCTTCACCTGAATCAGGGTCGTGAAGTACGGCGTGACGGTGACTGAATGTACCACGTTCACTATCTTGTCCAGTTAAGCGAATAGGTGTACCTTTTTGAGTGATTGTTGCGAAGGCTAATTGTTCTGCTTGAGCCCAATCAACTAATCCTTCTTCGCTCTCAAAAGGTTCTCTTCTTTTCTCTAAGACTTTATTTAATTTTTTAAGAACATTAAAGTTAGATGGATATGATAGCATTGCATCATTAATTTCTTTAAGTTGTTCATAACTTACATCCACATCGACACTTTGGAGTGGTTCTGCAAGACTATCTGGTTTTTGCATATCAGGATTATCCATCTTGTCGTTTTTATCTATTTCATCATGAGCGGCACGAAGTTCTTTTTGAACATCATCAAAGATTTGATTCATTTGATCTTCAGAAATAATATTATCTTGAACTAATTGATGACCATAAAGTACATCAACAGGGTCATGTTTTCGAATATTGTGGTATGGTAACGGATTGGTAATGGATGGTTCATCCATCTCATTGTGGCCATATCGACGATATCCAACCAAATCAATGACAACATCTTTATGGAATTCTTTCCTAAATGCCATAGCGATTTCGATTGCCTCAATTGTTGCTTCAACATTATCCGCATTAACGTGCATGATAGGTACATCATAACCCTTTGCAACATCAGATGAATACGTTGTGGAACGTCCATCTTCTGGCTCTGTTGTAAAGCCAATTCTATTATTAGTGATGATATGAAGTGTACCGCCTGTTGAATAGCCATCCAAATTTTCCAAATTCATTGCTTCGAAGTTAATACCTTGACCTGGGTATGCAGCATCACCATGAATTAATATTGGCATAGATTTATGGAAATCAGTGTGAACAGCTCCAGATTTATCAGTATCATCTTGATTTGCACGTGTTTTACCTAAAACAACTGGTGCAACTATTTCAAGGTGACTTGGGTTATTCGCAAGAGAAATACGTTGCTCACTACCATATGAATTTGTAGTTTTGACACCACCGAGATGGTATTTCACATCTCCTGACCAACCAGAAGTTAATTCTAAACTGCCATCTTTCGGTAGGAACTTCATTGGATCAGTATGCATGAATTCTGAAATCATCATTTGATATGGTTTTTCTAACACATGTGTGAGTACATTTAATCTACCACGGTGGGCCATACCAATTTGTATGTTTTGAATGCCTTCATCACTAGCAAGTCTTAATGTCTGTTGTAACATTGGAACTAGTGTGTCTACACCTTCTATGGAGAAACGTTTTGCGCCCACAAAATTTTTGTGTAAATATTTTTCGAAGCCTTCTACATGTGCTAAGTTTTTAAATAATTCAATCTTTTGATTATCGTTTAATGTCGCTTTGTATGGTGTTTCTATTCTACGTTTTAACCATACACGTTCCCTATTGTTATTGATATGTGTATATTCAAATGCAATAGGACCTTTATAACGTTTTTCCATACGAACAATAGCTTCATAAGCATTATCGTAAATATCTTTAAAGTGTTCAGATACGATACCTGCTGAAATTGATTCTAATGTTTCTCTATCCAAATTAAAATCTTCAATATTTAATTTTGGAAGATTTTCTCTTACAGGTTTGTTAACTGGATAAATATCTGCCAATAAATGCCCATATTGACGTATGTTATCTATGAGACGCATAACACGTTTAATCGTGCTATCAGCTTTAGTCGCATTTTGTTGACCTTCAGCTGTATTTGTTGCGATGTTTGCTTCACCGTTTTTGATTGTACTAAATAGGACTTGTAAATCTTCAGGGACTGAAGCCGGATCATTCAAATACAAATCATATAAATCTAAAATGTATCCAAGATTTGCCCCGAAATTTACAGGTGCCTGGGTAACCTGACTTTCGTTGCTCATATTACACCCTCCACAAAATAGTTAAAACGCTTACAAATCAATAATAGCATTAAATATAACCAAATTAAAGTGTCAATAACTAGTTATATGAAAAAAGCAGAACCTGATTTTATTTGGCTCTGCTAATTATATTTTCATTTTATAGCGTAACATATTTTCTGTCGAAATAGTAACCGGTTAAAAATCAAAATGTGATTTTAAATGTCGTGTATTTTCCTACTTCACTTTCTACATGAATCGTACCATGATTTAATTCAATGATTTTTTTAGCTATCGATAAACCTAAACCGTTTCCTCCTAATTTTCTGGAACGAGATTTATCTACTCTATAGAATCTATCGAAAATAAAATCTATATCTTCTTTTGGAATACCAACACCATGGTCAGTGATTTCTATTGATATTTGTTTGTTTCGCAGGTTTGTCTGAATTTGAATATATTTATTAACTTGATCATATTTCATAGCGTTATCAATAAAGATAACTAATACTTGTTCGAATTGATAACGATCCATTTTTATATTAAGTGGTTTATGATACGGTTCAAATTCAAAAATATAATCTTGATGTAGCTGTTTTAAAGATTTAATTCTAGAAGTTATCTCTTGATTAATTTCTACGCTTTCTGTTTCATTTTCTTTACTGTTGTTATTATCTTTTGTTAATAATAATAATTCTTCAACTAATTTTGTAATTCTAGTCATCTCTTCTAAAGATATATCGAGAGATTCTTCAAGAATTGCTGCATCTTTTTTGCCCCAACGCTGTATCAAATTCAAGTGTCCCTGAATAATTTGTAATGGTGTACGTAGCTCATGAGAAGCATCTTCAACAAATTGTCGCTGTTGATTAAACGACTCTTCCAATTGAAACATCATTTCATTAAAGGTAACGATTAAATTATCTGTTTCTTCATAATTTGTAACTAGATCAACTTTTTCTTGGAAACCATCACGACGAATTTGCTGCATTTTATTAGACATTAAGATTAATGGTTTTGTAATTTGTGCAGAGAAGAAGTAACTTACCATTGCAGTGATAAAAGTAGCAATAACCCCAAATATGAGTGCAATAAAATATAGTGAATTAACAAGTGCATTATAATTTTCTAAAGAATGAATGATTACACTATATCCTTTGAAGTGCTGCGTATTAATTCGATTTGTAATAATTAAATAATCGTTGTTATGATAATTTTTTATCAAAGCAGTATTGATTTCTTTAGGTTTAAAATTGGGTGAAAAAACGATATCGTTATCATTTGAAGTTTCTATTTGTTTTTCACCTTTTTTATCAAAAAGAATCACTTTTTGAAAATTACCTAACGATGCATTTAAATCTAATGGCGTAATATCATTCAATTGTTTAGTTTCGAATAGTTGAATGATATCTGATGAACTTCTTTCTGCTTCGCTAAGTTCATTGTGACGTAATGCATTACTTAGAAAGAATATAATAATTAAACTGAAGATAAAAATTGTTGAAAATGTAATGGTTGTTGTGATAATCATCCACTTAGTTTTTAATTTACGCTGTTTCATTTTCTAACCACGTATCCCACACCACGTACAGTTTCGATAATTTTATCTTTGCCATATGGTTTAAGCTTATTTCTTAAATAACGTATATATACATCAACAACATTTGTTTCAACTTCTGAATCATAGCCCCACACATCTGCGATAATTTGCTCTCGCTGTAATACATGATTACGATTTTCAGCTAATAAGGTCAATAAATCATATTCTGTTTTCGTCAAATCTAAAGTATTACCATCTACAGTGACTTTAAAGCCATCTCTATCTATAATAATGCCTTGCATGTCTATGATGTTTTTTTGTGGCTGTCTACGTAACATTGCTCTAATTCTTGCTAATAATTCTTCAATATCAAATGGTTTTACTATATAATCATCTGCACCATAATCTAATCCTGCTACTTTATCATAAGTGTCACTTTTAGCTGTGATAATAATTATAGGAGTGGTTTTATTTTGTCTTACTTGTCTACAAATTTCTAAACCATTAATATTTGGTAACATCAAGTCTAACAAAATTAAATCGTAATCATTGGTTAAAGCTTTCTCTAACCCAGGTTTGCCATCATATTCAATATCTACTACATAATTTTCGTGTTCTAATTCTAGTTCGATGAAACGAGCAAGATTTTGTTCATCTTCAACAATTAAAATTTTTGTCATTAGCTTACACCTCAAAATATATAATATATGAAATAACAGTTTATAGAAAGTAACAGGGTATTAAAAATACAATAAGATAGTGAAGATAATTAAGTGTAACAATCTTGAAATAAAAGATCAGAAAAATTTTTGAAATCTAATTGACAATTATTCTCAGTATTGTATAATGTAATTGAAAATGATTATCAATACTACATAGACATTCCCCCCACACATATTTGTTTTAGTAGGAATGATCATTTTCGTAAATATCCCCTTTTATATGCCCGTAAAAGACTAACGTTGTAAAACAACGTATATATAAAAACCGGTTTTGCAGTGTGAAATCGGTTTTTATAATAATTTTTGACACAATTAAATTAAGTTTGAGATAAAATCATTTCAGATGAATTTAAAAAAGGCAATTTCTATTTTTGTATAGAAATTGCCTTTTTCTCTATTTTATTGTGATTTAACTTCTCAAGGTGTAATTATCATTTATATTTTTAACTTGTGTCTTAATATCAATGTTGATAAAACGACGCAAAAAGCACCACCAATAATACCAGCAATGATATCTGTAGGATAATGCACTCCTAGATATACTCTTGATGATGAAATTAAAATAATAAATAGTGCTGAAAGACCTATCATTATCCCTTTTGTTTTCCCTTTTAAGACACGATTAGCAATGTAAATGGTACTGCCAAAGAAAGCAGCTGAGCCCATTGCGTGTCCACTTGGAAAACTAAAACCAGAGATATCTATAAGTCGTAATAATGTAGGTCGTTCTCTATCAAATATATTTTTTAATAATGGATTTAAAGTACTTGATAAACTCATAGCTATAGCAAAGAAAAGTGCCTCTATATTTAACTTTTTTAGCATTAAATAGGCGATGAGTAATAATGATAAACAAACCATTGCCCATACTTCACCGATTTTAGTTACTCCTAAGAAAAATGTGGTAGTTATGAAGCTTTCAGAAGAATATATAAATTCGTAAACTTCATTGTCTATCCATTTTCCTAATCTAGATTCATGGAAGGATGCAATAATGCCAAAAATTAATGTAAAAATAATGAGTAGACTTATTCTTTTCCAACGACTCATTGCGTATCCTCCCTATTATTAGTTATTTGCATCATTAACAATTTTATGAAATAAATCTTGGCGTGTAAAACTTTCTTTGTATGTTTGCATTTGAGTGATGATTGATTCACGTTGTGTTTCAATATTTTTTAACTGATCGATAAGTTTATGTTCAGTTAAAGTGTCTTCTGGAATCGTTCTTCCAAAACCTTTAGATTCAAAATTTTTCGCATTGTCAATTTGATCTCCTCTTGATTGGTCGAGACCTAAAGGAATTAAGAGCATTGGAATTCTTAATGCTAAGAACTCATATATAGCGTTTGAACCAGCACGGCTAATAACTGTATCTGTTATCGCTAATAAGTCAGTTAAATCGTCTTTAACAAATTCAAATTGAACATAACCTTCTTTATGCGTTAAGGATTGATCTAGCAGTCCTTTGCCAGTTAAGTGAATGACTTGATAATTTTTTAATAATGCATCTAAATTATCTCTAATTATATCATTTAACTTTTTACTGCCAAGGCTCCCCCCCATGATTAATAAAACTTTTTTATCATCTTTAAATTCTGTTAATTGATAGCCTCTATTTTTATCACCGCTTTTTAAATCTTCACGTACTGTAGCACCTACAAAATCTGCTTTTTCACTAGGAAGATATTGCAATGTATCTTCAAAAGTCGTATAAATCTTTTTAGCGAATTTTAAAGCAATTTTATTTGCTAAACCTGGTGTTAAATCAGACTCATGTATGATTGTTGGAATTTTCAAAGATTTAGCAGCAATAACTACTGGCACAGATACAAAACCGCCTTTTGAAAATAATAGGTCAGGACGTTCTTTTTTTAATATTCGTCTTGAATCGAATATACCTTTTAAAACTTTAAAAATATCTTTGATATTTTCAAAAGAGATGTATCGTCTTAATTTGCCACTTGAAATTTTATGGTATGGAATCTCTGGTAATTGAGATTCAATCATTTCTCGTTCCATACCATTTTTTGATCCAATATAAAAAGCTTCATGTCCTTCCTCTATAGCTGTTGGAATTAAACTAAGATTTACAGATACATGTCCAACAGTACCGCCACCAGTAAATGCGATTTTTGTCATATTATTACCTCTATTCTTCTAATTTTTTATAATAGGCATAGAATGGTTCCCCTTTGTCGAAAGGAGGATAATCAATATTTACTTCACCTAATTTGATAAAGCCAAATTTTTGGAATAATCCTTGAGCACGTTTATTCAATGCAAAAGTGTCAGTTAACATTACATGTACATTATCTTTTAACGCAAGGTTAACAGCAAAATCAAATAACTTTGTTGCAGCACCCTTATATTCTGATGAGGCTGCTAATCTATGAATAACGTATGCATTTTTTCTATCAATTGGCCATGCCAGTTCATCATACCATTCAGATTGTTGTTGGTCGACAACTATAAAGGCATAAATTATCTCATTTTCTTCTAGTACAAAAAGTGAGTCTTTACTAATATCTTCTTTAAAATGTGATTTCAATGGATATTGTTCACCCATTGTGTGTTATTTTCTTGTTTCATTATTGATTTTGCTTCTTCTACAATCGTTAAAATAGTTGGTAAATCTTTTATAGTACCTAATCTTATCATGGGGATTTCACCTCTTTAATTTAATTTATTTAATAAAGTTTTTAATACAGTATCTTCTTTATTAGCTTTATTAACTAAAGCTTGAGTGAATTTATCATTGGTTTGTTTATCAAACTTTCCATTAACTGTTAAATTATTATCTTTTTGGAATGATTTAACAGCATCTTCTAAATCGTTATCAAAGATTTTAGATTTATTATTAGTCTCATAGTTTAATGCAGATAGACCTATTTTTATTGTTTTTATATGTTTGTCTTCGTCACCCAATTGATAAGTTTGTGTATTAGGTATGACATTTAATGATTGATATTCAGGTTCTTTAATTTTTGTATCAGGCGTAATACCTTTTCCGTGAATATAATGGGATTTTGGTGTTAGCCATTTCATATTCGTAAATTTTAATAACGAACCGTCATCAAATTCATGCGTTGTTTGTACAATACCTTTACCAAAAGTTTTTGAACCGTAAACTTTGGCTTTATTATAATCCATCATTGCACCTGTGAATACTTCAGATGCACTGGCTGAACCTTTGTTTACTAAAATTGAAACATCCATATCTTTAGCTTCTTTGGTAGCGTCGTTTGATGTTTTTATTTGTTCTTTTTGATCGCCTTTTTCAAGTTGAACTGCAGTTTTATCTTTATCTATAAAAATATTCACCATTTTCACAGCTTCATCAAGTAATCCACCGGGATTATTACGTAAATCGAGAACAATTTTTCTAATTCCATCTTTATGCGCTTTAATAATTAAAGATTTTAACTCACCTGATGTACTACTTTGGAATTTATTAATTGTAAACACACCAGTATTTCCATGTTTTTCATATTCTACACTCTTAACGTGTATTTTATCTCTTTTAATAGTGATTTCGTGTGCTTGATTCGCTCTTTCAATTGTTAATGTGACTTTTGTTCCTTGTTTTCCACGCACTTTTTTGACAATAGCTTCAAGTGGTTGTCCTTTAATAGACTTACCATTTACCTTAGTCACTACATCTTTAGGTTGAATGCCAGCTTTTTCCGCAGGGGAGTTTTTCATCGGGCTTGTAATTTGGATTTTATCTCCTTTTTTTTGCATTTCTGCACCGATACCTACAAAATCACCTGAGACATCTTCGTTAAACGATTTAGACTCCTTTTTTGTCATATACTCTGAATATGGATCATCTAAATCTTTAACCATCCCTTTAATTGCAGATTCAGATATTTTTTCTGAATCAGTATTTTTATAATATTCTTTATTTAAAATACGATAGACATCTTCAACTTTTTTCATTTCAGCTTTTTGCTTTCCATCCAGTCCACTTGTCCAGTGCATGACTGCTATGGTTGCAAAGACCGTTAAAACTGCTGTTATGAGCACAATACTTATGATTGTTAAAATAAAATTTTTACGTTTAAAGCTTAATTTTTTAGTGGGCTGTTTGTTATTTACATCGTCAGTTTTAGTTTCTTTGTTGTGTTCATTTTCCATGTCTGATCTTTCCGACATTTTATCACTTCCTAAATATATGTATGTTTCAAATCAAAATTTTATTGATTTGAAAATAAAAGTAGCTGGGATTGAATCATTAAAGATTAATCCCAGCTCCCTATGATACTCTATTATTTTAATATACTTTACTATATTCGCTCAAATATAAACTAAGACTAAAATTTTAACCATTCAGTATATTCTTCATATAAACTATCAAAAACAGACATTGAAACGGTGTAACTTCCTTGCATTTCAATGTAATCGGATAGTGCATGAAAATCTTTTTCCTGTCGTGGAAAAGACAAATCATCAAAAATTTCTTCTGCTAATTCGCCTTTTTCGTCTTTTCGACCACGTGCTGTTAATGCAAATTGATAAAATGAATGATCTTTCATTAGTTCATTGTCACATCTATAATTTTAGTTTCACCTTTAGTTACTGAAGTTACATCGTCGGCAATTGCAATTGATGATGTGTTATCTGAGTTTGTAACAATAATCGGAGAAATAACTGATTTAGCATTTTCTTTAATATAATCTAAATCAAAACGTAATAATGGGTCTCCAACATTAACAGTATCGCCACTTTCAACTAATACTTCGAAACCTTCCCCATCAAGTTGAACTGTATCTAAACCAATATGAACAAGTAGTTCAAGTTCATTATCAGCTTGTAAACCAATAGCGTGTTTTGTTGGGAAGATATTATCTACTTTACCATTGATTGGAGAAACAACTTCACCGTCAGTTGGATTCACTCCGAATCCCTCTCCCATCATTTTTTGTGCAAACACTGGATCTGGAATATCTTCTATTTTTACATATTCTCCTGTAATAGGTGCATATACACTTGTTTCTTTGTCGACTTCTTTACCTTTACCAAATAATTTTTTAAACATGTCTTGTTCGCTCCTTATTTTTCAAAATGTGGTATTAAATCTTCATAGCCTAATTCTTCTAGTTTGTCATATGGTATGAATTGAACAGCAGCAGAGTTAATACAATATCTTAAACCACCGCTTTCAGTTGGACCATCATTGAAAACATGTCCTAAATGACTGTTTGCATCTTCAGAGCGTACTTCTGTCCGTACCATACCAAATGTTTTGTCAACAAGCTCTATGATTTCTTCATCATCTAAAGCTTTTGAGAAACTAGGCCAACCACAGTCTGATTCAAATTTTTCTTCTGAGGTAAATAAAGGTTTACCAGAAATTTTATCAACATAAATCCCTTTTTCAAAATGATTCCAATACTCATTTTGAAATGGAGGTTCAGTTCCATCTTCTTGTGTTACCAAATATTCTATTTCAGTTAACTCATTTTTATTTTTTTTAATCATATTGTTTCCCCCAATGTTTTTCTATAAAACTTTTACGGCCAGAACCACGCTGATATTGCTCATAATGTAGTGGATTCTTTTTATAATAATCTTGATGATATGATTCAGCAGGGTAAAAGTTTTTGTATGGTTTTATGGGTGTAATTACAGGGTTGTTGAATATTGCCTGCTCATTTAATTCTTGAATTTTTGCTTCTGCGGCCTTTTTTTGCGCTTCATTATGATAAAAAATAGCTGGTTGATAATGTTCGCCTCTATCAAAAAATTGACCACCGTTATCAGTAGGATCAAATGTCTTAAAATAAACATCCAAAATGTTTTCGAAGGTAGTGATTTCAGAGTTATATGTGATTTGTACTGCTTCTACATGACCGGTTTGTCCACGGCTAACATCTTCATAAGAAGGATTTTCAACATGTCCACCACTATAGCCAGAAACAACATTTTCAATGCCTGGATAAGATGTGAATGGTTTTACCAAACACCAGAAACAACCTCCAGCTAATGTCGCATATGCCATGGTATACCTCCTTTTTTATTATCTTGTCATTAAGTTATCATTAATTCCAGAGATAAGCTATTAAATTGTTTTGAAAATTTAACAAATGAAAGAATAATTAAAACGAACCTTAATTTATTATAAATTAGTTTATGATTTTAAAACAACTAGACCTATTGCACCTTCTCCAGTATGTGTAGATATTATAGGAGTTGTAACATTTGTATCATATTCAGTGACATTAAATTCTTCGGTGAAATGTTTTTTTATTTTATCCACAAATTCTAAAATATTTGCATGCGCGATGCCTATTGATTTAATTTTTTTATCACCTAAAAAAGTGCTGATTTCTTTTTTTAGAAATTGAATACTACCATTTTGAGTACGGGAATTATGAATTAATTCAATTTTACCATCATCAAGCGTTCCAATTGGCTTGATTTTCATCATATTACCTATTAATCCTTTAGTTTTACTGATTCTACCGCCTTTGATTAATTGATTTAATTGACCAATCACGACGTATAATTTTATATTACTCTGTAAATCTGTAATTTTTGAAACAATTTCTTCTGATGAAAACCCTTGATTATTCCAATCAACTACATGTTGAACTTGATACCCTAATCCAAATGAAATAGATTTTGAATCTATAACAGTTACTTTGCTATCTGTCATTTGGCTTGCTTGTAGCGCAGTCTGATACGTACCACTAAGTCCTGATGTCATATGTATACTAATGATTTCAGAACCATCTTTGCCTAATTCATCATATAATTCAATAAAATTACCAATCGCTGGTTGACTTGTTTTTACATCAGCATTTTCTTCCAACTTTTCAATATATTCTTCAGAGGAAATGTCTACTTGATCTACATATGACTTGCCATCAATAGTTAAATTAAGCGGGATGACATGTATATCATTATCTTGTAAATAAGTATGAGATAAATCTGATGTTGAATCAGTTACAATTTTCATTTTCATATTATTTCCTCCTATGTTGTTTTTTTACGCACTAAATGTAGAAATGTATGGGGAATCGTATTATTTTCATCTAATTCTCCCGGAATAGAAGATTCCACTTCCCAGTCTTCAAATGTATAAGGTGGAAAGAATGTATCTCCATTATATTTATCTTCAATAACAGTAATATACATATCATCGACTTTATCAATCATTGCTTCAAATAATGTTTGACCACCAAAAATGAAAACATGACCGGATAAATTAAATATTTCGTCAATTGAGTGGATAACTTCCACACCATCATGCGCAAATGATTTATTTCTTGTTAGTACTACATTTTTTCTATTAGGAAGAGGTTTTCCTATAGAATCAAATGTTGCACGTCCCATAACAAGCGTATTGCCAGTTGAGAGTTTTTTAACATGCTTTAAATCATTTGGTAAATGCCATGGTAATTGATTATTAACTCCAATAACACGTTGCTGATCGTGAGCAACCAGTATAGAAAGTGTCATAATTTCCCTCCTAATAGTAGTATGACTTCAGTAAATAAACGTTCTCAGCATAAAGTATATATTAAATAAACATTAAAATTAAATATTCTATTATTTATACTGCTATTGGTGCCTTAATTGCTGGGTGTGATTCATAATTAACAATTTCTAAATCTTCATAATTAATGTCGAAGATAGAGACATTTGAATTTATTTTAAGTTGTGGTGGCGCATAGCTAGTACGAGACAACTGTGTTTCTATGGCGTTTATATGATTCGTATAAATATGAGCATCCCCAAACGTGTGTATAAATTCTCCTACTTCTAAATCACATTCTTTTGCGATTAAATGTGTCAGTAAACTGTAACTAGCTATGTTAAATGGTACACCCAAAAAGATATCTGCACTTCTTTGGTATAATTGGCAACTTAATTTACCATCTTGTACATAAAACTGAAACATTGTGTGACAAGGTGGTAATGCCATAGTATCAATTTCAGTTGGATTCCATGCTGAAACAATATGACGTCTTGAATTTGGGTTGTTTTTAATTTGTTCGATAACAGTTTTTAACTGATCAAAGTGATTGCCATTTTTATCTTCCCAATCGCGCCATTGTTTGCCATAAACATTACCTAGATCACCATACTTGTTTGCAAAAGCTTCATCGCTTAAAATTTGCTCTTTAAATTTACGCATTTCTTCTTTATATTTTTCATTAAATGCCTCATCCGTTTGTGCTCTATGACCAAAATTTGTCATATCTGGTCCTTTATAATCAACTGATTTAATATAATTTTCAAACGCCCATTCATTCCATATATTATTATTATATTGGAGTAAATATTTAATGTTTGTATCGCCTTTGATAAACCATAGTAATTCAGTTGCAATCAATTTAAAAGATACTTTTTTGGTTGTTAGCAATGGAAAACCTTCTGACAAATCAAATCTTAATTGATGGCCAAACTTTGAAATAGTACCTGTATTTGTGCGGTCTTCTTTTTGTTTTCCTATGTCTAATATTTCGTTACAAAGATCATGATAGGATTGATCAAATTTATTTAACATGTGGAACACACTCCTTTCAACAGCATAGTTATTTTTATTTAATCATATTTTAAAATACCAATAATTTAAAGAGATAACTACTAGTAAAACAAAAAATATAATTGGAATTTGAGCATTATATTTATGTATTCAATTAATGACTTGTGTTTTGAAAGGCTTAGTGACACAAGTCTGTTATTCTAAATATTGGGATAAACAATCAAAAGTAAAATCAACTTTTTAAATAGTTAATCCTATACTAATGGGATGGTCAACCATATCAGTCAAAACAACAAAATATGTTCATTAATGAAATGCATGATAAAGTCAGAAATTATGTGTTTAGCATTAAAGCAATTTAAGGCTGAGACATTTATTTATATCTCAGCCTTGGTCTTAATTGATTAATCACAATAATCATCAAATATGTCTTTAATGTCCATACAAATGTCTTGAATATCTCTGCCTTCTATATGCTCTCTTGGCATGAAATGTTTTAATTCTTTTCCTTTAAACAAGGCATACGAAGGACTAGATGGTGCTTGTTGAATGAAAGCGCGCATTGCTTCAGTTGCTTCTTTATCTTGACCAGCAAATACAGTAACTTTATGAGTTGGTTTTTTTTCATTTTGTTCTGCAACAGTGACTGCAGCAGGTCTTGCCAATCCTGCTGCACAACCACAAGTTGAATTAATCACGACAAATGTTGTATCATCTTCAGATACATTATTCATAAAGTCATCGACAGCATCTGCAGTTTCTAAACTATTAAATTCATGATTAGTTAGTTCGCTTCTCATTTGTGTTGCAAGTTCATTCATATATGCTTCGTAAGCATTCATTTATAACACTCCTATTTTATTAAATGATAGTTTCTTTAGACATTATTTCGATTAGCAATTTGCTTCCAAACGGAACCTAATGCTTCATCACCATTTTCAATTCTTGTTATAGCCATCTCTATTTGAAGTTTCACTTCATATGCTGAATCATCAGCATGTTCACGTAGTGATTTTAATTGTTCTGGCCCACCTTCATCAAAAATAAACATAGCAGCTCTCCATCTGACTATTTTGTGAGGATCATCTAATGCTTTTTCCATTTCTGGTAATGCTTGTTTGAAACCTAAATCACTTAAACAATCACCAGCAGTTCTTCTTACTGCAGGACTTTTATCGTTTAACCCTTTATAGAGATAAGGAAGTACTATTTCATCTTCAATCATTCCAAGAAGTATGATAGCTTCACGTCTTAATGGTGTTTTCTGTTCATCACTCACGACTTCGCCGAGCAACGGTAAATCTTCAATTGTAGGTGTTGGGAATGATTTTAGCATTCTTAAACGTTCTTTCCAACTTTCAGTTGATTGATATGTTTCCAAGGTTACATGTTTGTATTTGGTTTCAGGAATTGTAATATCAGATGCTAAGGCTTCTTCCACGCGTTTTTGCAATTGATCTTTGGGATAGATAGCTGTAATCTCTTCAACGACATCCTCCATTACCTCTGAGAGCTCACCATAACGTATGCCTAAATCTTCCCATTTACGTTGAAACACAACATTGTCATCATCTTTCTGGGCAGCTAACATACTGTCGACATATATTTCAGGTAATTGTTTACGTTGTTCTTCTGTACTTGTCGTTAGTTTAATTTGATAAGGAATACCTTTGAACGTTAAAACTTCTGCTTTTATTTCACCGAAATGTTCATCTGGTAGCACTTCGGAAGTTACTTCGTGTTCGTCATTTAAAGTTGCTGTTACTTTAGGTAAAACATCTTCCCAATCAAACTTTGGTTTTTTATCTACAGCTAAAAAGTCCATCACATGAAATATAGATTTAACGCCATCAATTTCTAAAACATCATTGATAAAATCAGGCTGCCCTTCTGCAATTGATGAATAAGTATTAGATTGGTTATCCTCTCTTTTTTCACTCAATACAATTTTCATTGTATTGGGACTTGGTGTAGGCTCAACACGTACAATTTCCATAAAGGCACCCTCCTTATTTTTATATTTCTTCTAATACTTTTGTTATATTTGGTAAAAGTGTGTCCCAATCTGCATCTGAATTTTTATCAACTGATATAAAGTTCATTGCTTGAAATATAGATTTGACACCATCAACTTCTAATACTGCGTTGATGAAGGCTGGTTGGTCTTCTTTAACTTTTGTATACGTATTAGGTTTGTTATCACCACTATCTAATTTTAAATCAATTTTCATCGTATTTGGATTTGGTGTCGTTGCTACATTTAATATTTCCATAATCGTATGCTCCTTTTTATTGTAGTTCATTACCGATTTGTTTAATTTGTTTTCCGACTGAACATTCATTTATACAAAAATGATGTGCTTGTGTTTTGCCTTTTGTATTTTTAATATGACGTTTTAATAAACACGCTTTACAATATGTGTTCATCAATTGGTCTATGGCGTCAATTGCCTCTTTTTCAGAATAGGTTAGAATACGCTTCACGCTCCTGTATTTCTAAAAATGAATTATAAGTACCCAATTAACTAATTTATTATAAGATTTGAGACTTGATGACATTATATCATTTGTAACAACGATTGTTTAATCATTAAATTGAAATAGGGCATTGGTGAAAACATTTGTTGATAATTTACAATTTGAGCTTGCTTTTTTATAATTTTCTAGTAAAATAATGTAGTTGTTTATTTTGCGGTTTCTAAACACCCGCATTATCAAAATTTAGGAGGAATAAAATTGTTTAATGAAATATTTGGTGTTATTACTTTTTTAGTAACTTTTATATTATTGGTTACTATGTATCGTTTGTTTGGTAAACATGGTTTGATTGCATGGATTGCTATTGGCACAATTATAGCTAATATTCAAGTTATTAAAACAATCGATATTTTTACTATTTCAGCAACACTGGGAAATGTTATGTTTGCATCAATCTATTTAGCAACCGATATTTTAAATGATATCTACGGTCGCAAAATAGCTAAACGTGCAGTTTGGCTAGGTTTTTGTTCAACGTTGGTAATGATTATAGTGATGCAATTTTCACTTCATTTCACACCTTCCCCAGTAGATAATACACAAAAAGCATTAGAATCTATTTTTAATATTGTTCCAAGGATTGCTTTAGGTTCTGTTATAGCATACATCATCGGACAACATTTAGATGTTTTACTTTTCTCATTAATCAAAAAAGTGTTCAGCTCTGATAAAACATTTATTATAAGAGCTTATGGTAGTACTATTTTAAGTAATATCGTGGATACTGCACTATTTGTTATTATTGCCTTTTTAGGCGCAATGCCAAATGAAGCGGTACTTGAAATCTTTATTACAACGTATTTATTAAAAATAATTTCTACTATATTTAATGTTCCTTTTGGTTATTGGGCTAAATCAATGTACCGAAAAGGAAAGATTCAGAAGTTAGATGAAGGTTATTAATTTTTAATTAAGTGTTTCAATATAACTGATAAAAAAGCCCGTAAATGAATTTTCGGAAATTCATTTACGGGCTTTTTATATTTCAAGGAATTGAATATAATTATAAAATTTCCATTATCTTATCTTTTAAGTAATTGAAGGTGTCATACCCCTCAGTTTCTAAAAAGTGACCATCATGATTAATGTAATGTGTTTTGACATTTAATTGATTTGATAATCTATCAGTCGCGTCTATATTTACTACTGGATCATTTGAAGCACCAATTGTAACAATGTGACGCGCGTTTAATTTATTAATGTCAATACAGGTGTTATTGATATATTGATTTAGTTCAGGTATGTTAGACAATTTTTCGTTAAAACCAGAAATTAGAAAAAGCCCTTTTATTTTTGAATTAGCCTTAAAAGAAGTTAAATAATGTAATATTGAAATGACACCTAAACTATGCGCAACGATAATTGTTTCTGAATTCAATTTATTTTGTACGATATTATCAATAGCCTGACACCATGAATCGAGTTCAGGATAATCGGAATTTGGTAAATATACAATTTCAACATTGTAACCATATGGTTTCATCTGTGAGGCTAACCATTGAAACCAATGACTTTTTGTACTGGCTTGATAACCATGTATAATAAACATGTTTTTCAATTAAAATCATCCTTTGTATATATTAATTTTGTGCATTTTCATTAACTGTAATAGCTTACGTTATTTTGATGTATTTTCCAAGAAAATATATCTTCATGATTATGCTTATTTATGCTCTTTTGTTAATATAAAATTAACTTATTAAATTTGAAGGTGAATTTATGGCAAAAATATATTTTGATGCAGCTACAGCAGGTAATCCAGGTCAAAGCGCATGCTCTATAGTTATTATTACTGAGCAAGAACGATTGCATTATGACTTTGATTTGGGGATTTTAGATAATCATAGTGCAGAATGGGCAGCTTTTGTATTTGCATTGGAATGTGCAAAACATCATGGGATCACTATAGCACTCGTATACACTGATTCGAAATTAATAGAAGATAGTATGAACAAAGGACAAGTCAAAAATAAACAGTTCATAAATTACTACCATAAAATAAAAATATTAGAATCATCTTTTGATTTATTGTTTGTTAAATGGGTTCCAAGAAACCAAAATAAAGAGGCAAATCATCATGCCAAAAATGCCTTATATAAAATCATTAAAACGGCAGAAAAAAAGCGTTAAAACAATAATTTATTGTCAAAAATAGTGTCTGGACGATAGATATCCAGTAAGATATAAAAAGTTAATATCTATTTAAAATCTTAAGACATTAACTTTTTTGGTGCAAAACTTTTTAGTTGTTGGTGCTAATAGTTATTCCTTTGCATTTATAACACATTTTTAATGCAAATTCGTCCGAAACAATTGTATGAACAATGGACCACGAGCTCCTATTATATAAATCATATCTCAGACAAGTATGCACGGTCAAAAGCATTCGATATTAATTATTAGGGAGATTGGATATAAATCTCAGAAAAATAGCACTCAGATGATTTAATTCAATTCATCTGAATGCTTCTTTTTTATTCAATGCTTCGTATTGTTGGCTCGCTTACTTTGGGGACAGCTTCAGCTTCTCCTGTTCCCTCAAGAGACTCGCCAAAATACGTAATATTATTGAATACGAAAAATGTAGTATAGTTAGGAAAACAAACACGACAAAAGTGAACTTGGCGTTATATTAATGACACTTAATATAAGAAAAATAGTAGCTCAATGAGCTAGCTATAATTAAAATAATAGCGAAAAAGGCAATTTCTATATTATTTCAATAGAAATTGCCTTTTTTCACTTGTCCAAGAACTTTATGTTCCAGGCTCCTTAACTATGAGCGTGTACTTTATTGTTGTTTATTTTATTTAACTAAAATGTGTTGCTAAATACTTTCCAGATACATAGAGCTCATGCTCTTTACATATATTTAGTATTTCAGCTAAATCAGTTCCGAATTTCATATCACTTAATAAATCGGATGTATTTATTGGTACTTCTGTATGAATTTTAGCTAATGATTTAGAAAGTTTTAAATTATATAAGTTATCTTCTATTTTATTACGTTGACCAGGTGTTAATTCGTTTAAAGCGTCAATAACTGATTCAACTGAACCATGATTTTGAATGAGTTTTATAGCTGTTTTTTCTCCAATGCCTTTAACGCCAGGATAGCCATCAGCGCTATCTCCCATAAATGCTTTAACATCTATGAGTTGTAGTGGATTTAGTCCATATTCATTTTGAAATCTGGTTAAAGTATAGCGATTGTAAATATTGAATCCTTTTTTAGTTAGCCAAATCTCAACATTTGGATTAATACATTGTAAAATATCTTTATCACCGGTGATTACATAAATTTGATTTTCTTGTGAATACTCATATGCTAAAGTCCCTATAACATCATCAGCTTCGTAATTTTGTACACCAATATTTACAAAACCAAATTGGTTTGCTATCTCTTTTACATAATCAAACTGCGGTATCAATTCTTCTGGTGGTGCGGGACGATTTTGCTTGTATCCATCAAACATTTCATTTCGAAATGTAGATTTTCCCATATCCCAACACACAGCCACATGTGAGGGTTGTATTTCGTTTATTGCGGTAAATACATGACGTACAAATCCTTGAACACCGTTCGTAGGCATTCCTGATGAATTTCTCATGAATTGTTTGTGTAAACTTGTTGCGTAAAAATGACGAAATAATAAAGCCATACCATCTATTAATAATATTTTTTTGGACATTGTGCGTACCTCTTTCTAAGTTAACAACTGAGCTTTTAGTTCGCTATTTGTTTCTTGAAGTTGTTTTACTAATGAATCATCTATATTAAAAGCTAAAAGTTGTTTAATTTGTGTGTGTATCTCTTTTTCATACTGATTGAATTTCGTTTCTGCATCATTATTCAGTTTATTTACAATTTCAATTAATGCTTTCCTTAAATCAGCAATACTAGGTTTAAGTTGCACAAGTGTGTTTTGAGTTATTGTAGTTTGAATTTCATTTTGCATTTTTGGTTGCAAAATGTTCTTTTTAGTCAGTGATTTAGGCAAAACAGAGATCATTTGGCTTAATTCAATTTTTAAATATGGATCGTCTAGTTCCATATTACTTTTATTAAATTCTGGTTCGATGAAAATGTGTAATTGTTCCAATTTTTGTTTTAAAGGTGCGATTTCTTCATGTATTTGTTGAATGAAATACTTTTTAATTCGTTCTACAAGTAAGGATTGTTCTAAATATAATCTTTGATGAATTTGATCTAAGTATTGTTTAGTGGAAAGACGTTTTTCTTCATTGAAGTTATTGCTTTGTGTCATTTGACCGTTATAAATTGATTTTACCTCATCTAGCAACTGAATTTTTAAACGCTCATTTAAGTGATAAATTTGATCTTCAACTTCATTTGAAGCACGTTGTACTGCAATTTGTAATATATTATTATTCAGTATTATTTGTTGTTGGTACTGTTCGAGTTTATTTTTACGTTGCTTAATTTTTGATTGATTATGCTGTGCATCTTCTATCATTTGATCAAATGCTTCTGAAATATTTGCTAATTGCTTAGTCATTTGTTGTTGCAATATATCTTTCGACTCAACTTGAGTAAAGTAGTCTATACTATTTTTTAATTTATCAATTCCTGAGTCACCTGTATTCAATGCTTTTCGACTTGAAACTGCAAAAATATCAGAATTCATATTTACATGATTAAGTGCATCACTTACATAGTTTATGACTGCATTCAGATCTTCTTCAGTTTCAGCTAAATCAGTGGCATTTATGATCATTTTAAATGCTTGGTTTTCACTTAATTGGTTCATTTCTTTCATATGCTCAATAAAGCGTTTATCATTATCTGTGAAAGAATGATTAAAATAACTTACATAAAGTATTAAATCTGAAGAAGTTAAAATCTTTTCCGTTTCATTTGTATGTCGTTGATTATTGGAATGTAATCCAAGTGA
This sequence comes from Staphylococcus sp. GDY8P198P, assembly GCF_017891615.1. Lineage (NCBI taxonomy): Bacteria > Bacillati > Bacillota > Bacilli > Caryophanales > Staphylococcaceae > Staphylococcus > Staphylococcus sp. GDY8P198P. Next base: position 194,904 of record NZ_JAESJQ010000004.1, on the reverse strand, counting down.
ATCTACGATAACTTTATTTTTTAACCAATCAATGGGTAATCTTAAGTGAACTGTATTTACAAAGGTTGCATATTCATCTTCTGCACTCCATTTTCTAATTTCGTCCTGTTCAATGGAATGGGTTAAGCCTTGTTCTAGCATTTTTTGATACATCGTGTAATGTTTGTCAATTGCATTGATAAATGCTAATTTGTTTTTTTCTAAAGATGCTGTTAACTTATGTGTATTTTGATTTAAAAATGCTTCAATTGAATCAAAAGATTTATTTTCCACTTCAAATAATTGGTTTAATTCTTCTAATATTTGTTCTGATGATTTAAGTGTGATTTGACTTTCCTCACCATAAGTCAATTCTGTCATTGCAGCTGTTGTAGGATTTGGCGAGCTTACAAGATACGCATCACCAAGTAGCGCATTGATTAAACTACTTTTTCCGGCACTGAATGTTCCGAAAACCCCTATTTTAATAATTTTATTATCAAGGCGATTTAATGCATCATTGATATCTTGCTTAGTTTGTTCAAATAATGGAATATTTTTTATTAAATCTAATGAACGTTTTATATCTTGAATTGAAGTATTTGTTGATTTTGCTTTAGTGGTACTAGGTTGATTTTGTTTTTTAGTCACTGAATGTTCCTGTTTAGCTTGATAAGTGATTTCTTCTCTATCTATTAATTTATCTAATGAATCATCAATATGAATATAGTAGTGTCTGTAATTTTGTGTTTCAAGTGATTCTCTCAAATTACGTAGCTCCATAAATTTAACATAATCATTATAATCATCTACTTCTTCTGTGCCAATGTCGTTTGCTTGAGAATGGTTTATTGCTCTTTCAAATAATGGTTCAGTTTCTTTAACAATATGTTGTTTGATGGATTTCATTAAATCATCTGAAAATGTTAAGACATATTGATTACTAATAGATATTTGCATTTGATACAAATCATCCACGAGTTTTGAAGGGATTTGATAATGTTGGTTTAAAATAGCCTCAGTTACTTCGGAAGAATTAATAAATCGAGTCAAAAAGGACATGTCTTCTCTCAAAGGTTGACGTATTTCTTGATTTACCTTTTCTTGTAATTGCTCAAGTAGTTCTTGAAGTCTAATTTGTTGTGTTTCTAATGTTTTTTTCTTTTTATTGAATAAGCCACCCACTTTAAAATCTTTAGTTCGGCTTTCCAAATAAGTTCTTATTTTTTCCCTAGTATCGTGTGTCATTACATATGCATTGTCGAGAATCGCCTTACGTTTTTGTTTTAAGAAATCATATAACTGATCAGGATTATTTAGTAATTTTGCTTCTTCACTCACTTGTTGATGTTGTTGGAAGTTTAAATATGCTTGGTCAAAGTCTGCTTCAAATATATCCAGCTCTGTTAAAATTGCTTGAATTTCATGTTGTATAAATGATAGCTGTTCCTCTGTAATAAAATTGATAGTACGTTCCACATAATCCGACATTGATTCTCTACGTTGATCTTTATCAATGAGATAGTCTGATAATGCTTGAATTTGGTTGTGTTCATGTTCAAATTTAGAAACATAAAATATTTGATCTAATTTGATTTCCCATTCATCAATCGATTTTTCAACGCGTTGTTTAAATGTGGCGAATGGAATCTCTGATTCATGATGTTTATCTATTTGATTGATAACAAAAACTACTGGTACACCAGCATGATTAAGCTGTTTCATAAATTGAAAATTCATTGCAGATTGAACATGATTATAGTCTACAGTGTAAAATAGAACATTACTTGTATACATAAATTCTTCAGTACTAGATTGATGTGTCGATACATTAGAATCAACACCTGGTGTATCTTGAAGTGTGAACCCTTTATTAAATTTATCAGAAGGGAATTTAATTTCTACAGATTCAACATCAATATTTTCGCGATTCATTTGTTTAACTTCATCATAGTTTGTTAATAAAGTATATTTTTGGTTGCTCAAATTTGCTATAATACCTGGTTCATCTGATACAGAAACGATTGCTGTGTTACTAGTTGTAGGTACTGGAGAACTTGGTAATATATTTTCTTCCAGTAGCATATTGATGAGCGTTGATTTTCCTGCTGAAAAATGACCAACAAATGTAGCAGTATATTGTTCTAAAAATATTTTTTTAATCACTTGGTTTATAATATGTACAAGCCTATGATTATCTGATTTTTCAACTTCTTTTTTTAGTTTATATAGAATATCGAGTTGCTTCGTTTTAGACATGTTATGTATCCCCTTTATTACTTATATGTAATTAAGTTCTATTGTATAACAAATTATTGTGGGTCTAAAGTAAGTTAGCAAAATTAAATTGTATTTAGTACTTATTTATTAGTAAAAGCAAAGAAGTGTTACAAAGTTATTGATAGCGACTTAATTTAAAATTAAAAATACCACCTTAATTGGTGGCATTTGCAATCATTACAAAAATGTTGTTATTTTTTAAATTTTATTTCCAGCTTGGTTTACTAAAATCAGTATTAGGTTTGCTAATACCAATGTTATCTTTTAAATAAAGTTCAGGATTTTTGGCAATTTGTACTGCAACAGCAGCAACACTTTTTCTGGAAACTTCTGTCCCCTTAAATGGTTCATCTTTATGAGTAATTTCATAATCAATTTCGTTAATATCTGATAACCAAGCAGGTCTTAAAATTGTATAATTGAGCTTTGAGCTTTCAATGGTGTCAGCTGCTTTTTTATAAATTGGTAAGTAATTATGGATTTGCTCATTTACCCATTCGCCAAATTCACCAGGTACCTCATTATAAATGCCAAGCGCAGCTACAAATATTAAACGATCAACTTTATTCTGTTCCATAGCTTTAACAATAGTACTTGCTTCTTTATCTAATTCACCTGAAAGACTAGCAAATACAATGTCTACATCTTCCATCGCACTATTAACATCTTCAAAGTTTGTAGCGTCTCCTTCACGAACACGAATGCGATCTGATGCATAATCAGGTAATCTATTCGCGTCTCTTAAAAACAATCTCAGCGTATACGAGGTATTTTCTAAAAAAGAATTAATAGCTGCTTTAGAAATTGCTCCGTTTGCCCCTAGTATTAATACTCTAGTCATATAATCACTCCATTATAATATATGGTTAAAAATATTAGTATATATAATAATTTTTTTGGATGCTTTTCTTTATATCTAATTTCACAATACTACAAATGCATGATTTATACTAATGATATATTTACGATATTGAATATAATAAAATGAGCTGTATGATATGTAAACATGTTTTGATTAATTTCAAGACAAAATAAAATCCCTAAACAACTTTTATGAAGTTACCTTAGGGAAGTAATCAATACCATTTAGTGGATAGCAGGATTATTATTTTTTTTAATTTTTACATACTGTGAAATACTATATATTACAATGCCAACCCAAATAAAGATGAACGTGATAAATTGGTCGACACTAAATGGTTCTTTGAATAAGAAAATACCTAATACAAACATAATTGTAGGACCAATGTACTGTATGAATCCAGTAAGCGACAATGGAATTCTACGTGCACCAGCTGAGAAAAGTATCAGTGGAATTGCTGTTACAGCCCCTGAGAAAATCAACCAAAAAGATGAGGAGTTATAACCAAATGTTAAACTACCTTGTTGCCAAATGTACCATAGATATATAATGCCTGCTGGTGCAGTAACAATACATTCTATTGTAATACTACTAATTGCATCTATTGGCACGATTTTTTTAATTAAACCATAAATACCAAATGAACATGCTAATAGTAATGAAATACTTGGGAATACACCGACTCTTATAGTCATATACAAAACTCCGATGACTGCAAATCCAATAGCAATCCATTCTAATTTATTAAACCGTTCTTTGAGGAAAATTAACGCTAATAGAATGCTTACGAGTGGATTAATATAATAGCCTAAACTTGATTGTAATACGTGACCGTTCGTAACTGCCCATATAAAAGTGCCCCAATTAATTGTTATTACATAGCCAGCAGCTATGATAGCAATGAGTTGTATAGGAGTTGCAATGAGCTGTTGTAAATCGCGTTTGAATGGGGCTGTATTGTTAGTGATTACTACTACTATCAGCATAAATATCATTGAAAGTATAATTCTGAAAGCTAATATTTCAAATGCACCAATATCTTCTATTAGATCCCAATATATTGGTAAAATCCCCCATAAAATGTATGCACCAAAAGCAAAAAATATGCCTTTTTTAAACTCGTTATTCATTTGTCGCACCTCTTTCTGATTGATTCATGCAGTCTAATTTTTAGGTTTTTTATTCCCCCAATATTGATAATAAGTACACTCGATATAACCATTAAATAGCTTTCTTCTTTTTGTAGCTTTTTTATTAACTAAAAATTCAAATTCATTATTACTTGTTAAAATATAAGTTGATAAATAAGGGTGTTCCTGCATTAATTGACCGATATAACGATACATTTCTTCAACTTCTGCTCTATCACCAATACGTTCACCATATGGTGGATTGCCAATTAAAGCGATTGGTGCTTCTGACTCTAATGATAAGGTGTTAACATCTTGAACTTTAAAGTTAATAATGTCTGATAAGCCGACTTCTTCAGCATTTCTATGCGCTATTTCTATCATTTCTGGGTCAATATCTGATGCGTAGATCTCTAAAGGTCTATCGTAATGAGCTTGTTGATCAGCTTCATCTCTCAATTCATCGTATAGTCCATCAGGCATAATACCCCATGTTTCTGAAACGAAATCTCGATTAAAACCAGGTGCAATATTTTGAGCTATTAAACATGCTTCAATCGCAATCGTGCCAGAACCACAAAATGGATCTATCAATGGTGTATCACCTGTCCAATTTGCTAATTTAATCAAACTAGCAGCAAGCGTTTCTTTTATAGGCGCTTCACCTTGGGCAAGCCTATAACCACGTTTATTTAGCCCTGATCCAGAAGTATCTATTGTCAATAGTGCTTTATCCTTTAATAGAGCTACTTCAACTGGATATTTAGCACCTGATTCATCTAGCCACCCTTTTTCTTGATAAGCAGTTTTTAATCGTTCAACAATTGCTTTTTTAACGATTGCTTGGCAATCTGGCACACTAAATAAAGTAGATTTCACACTTCGACCTTGTACAGGAAAGTTTCCTTCTTTTTCAATAATCGATTCCCATGGGAGTTCTTTTGTTTTTTCAAATAATTCATCAAATGTTTTTGCATTAAATTGACCAACAACAATTTTTACTCTATCGGCAGTTCTTAGCCATAAATTGCATTTAACTATTGCTGTTTCATCGCCTTCGAAAAAGATTTTGCCGTTTTCTACTGTTGTTGCATAACCAAGATCTTGGATTTCCTTAGAAACAACTGCTTCTAACCCCATTGGGCATACAGCTAATAATTGATACATTGTTTTGCTCCTTTTTTTAAATTGATTTAATTTAATTTTATCAAAAGTTATTTTAAATAGATATGACTTAACTTCTGTTTAGGTTCATATTAAAATTTTATGTGAATTTTAAACATTAAAAAAGCTCTCCTAAGTGGGAGAGCTTGGGGTCTAGTAATGATGTTTCTATAAGCCATGTTTTGTACCTTTGTACTGCCAACGTGTACTAGTTACACTCGTACGCTGGTGGTAACCATCTGTCTATATACTTTAAAAGTATACCTTATTTATACGTTGAATTCCGTTAAATAAGTGCTCCTACCTAATTTGGATTGCTCACTCGAGGGGTTTACCGCGTTCCACCTTTTATATTTCTATAAAAGCTACGTCACTGTGGCACTTTCAAACTATTTTAACCTTATCTAAAGACTTAGGTTATTTCGTTGCCGTCAATTTAATGCCTTGACTTATTGTTTCATCAAGCACGAACACTACAATCATCTCAGATTGTGTGAGCATGGACTTTCCTCTATATCGCTATAGCGATTACCCAAAACACCATCTTTAAGAGTATATCACTTTTCAAAGACTAGAACAAATAAAAATAAGATAAGTTTTGGGGAAAACCAAAACTTATCTTTATGTACGCAATAACTACTACGTATACATAGTCATTTGTTGTGATAGTTAGTTATATTATTTACCGAACACTGCTTTTTCTAGGTTTGAAATTCTTTTTAGAATATCGACGTTGTTATTATTAGTAGTATTGCTTGTAGCATTACCGTTTTTTGAAAAGTTTTTATTCTCTTGTGGTCTTGAAGTAGCCACTCGTAATCTCAATTCTTCTAGTTCTTTTTTTAATTTGTTATTTTCTTCGGAAAGTTTAACAACTTCATTATCTAAATCTGCCATCTTTTGATAATCTGCTATGATGTCGTCTAAGAAAGCATCTACTTCTTCCCTTCTATAACCACGTGTCATAGTTTTTTCAAAATCTTTTTCATAAATATCTTTAGCTGATAGTTTTAATGAAACATCTGACATATTTTTCCACCTCATTCGAAACTTTGTTCTTGAGACCACTGCAAATCGTTGATAAATTCCGTTAATTCATCGAACGAAACAATGTCACAAGTATAATTTGTTTTTTCCATAAAATCAACTAACATTTGTTTAAAGTATTTTGGACTAGCTTCTTGTTCTTCGTCATATATCAGTAATGATTGATCAGTATGGTCGAGCATAAATTGATCTGTCTGTTTAAATTGATGTGGCCCTACATATGATGTATGAAATACGCTATCTACAAAATCAGCATGTTGTACAATGTGATTATATTTTGCTTGATTTTGTTCATTCCATCTTTCAGTATGACCATAAAATGGTGTGACCACGCCGAGTTTAAGATCAGGATATGTCTCTTTTAAATCAATTACTACTTCAGCTGTCCATAATTCTATACCCATCTGTCCTTGTATTAATACCCATTCAAGCCCTTCTTCAATCAATGATTTTAATTTATGTGCTATAAATTTTTTCAAATAAGAAACTTCAGGTGCATCATCTTTAAAGATATTAAGTTCAAATGACTTATAACCTGTCACATAAATTGTCCTTATCATAATGTAACATCACTTCTTTGTATATAACTTAAATCGTATTGTACTGCCTTAACTTTTTCTGTGAATAATTTACGGCTAGTCCTTTTAAAATGACATTCAACTGACAATGATTCAATATTTGAAATAAGTAAATCAAATTTTTTCTTATTCATATAGGATAGTTGTAGTATTTTAGGCTCGAATGTGCTAAGTGTTTCTAACAGGTTATCTATGTAACTAGTAAATGGAACAACATCTTTGTAAAAATCATAGTCTATATCTTTCGATTTAACTGATTCATATCTATCTTGCATCAATTGCACATCATTTAATAGTTGGGTAATTAATTGTTGCATGAAGTTTCCTCCTACACATTAAATTTACCACAAATAAATTTGATAGTCATTTGTGAAACAATCATCTAACATTTATGTCATATTCCGGGCATATTTATAGGGAAATATTGTTTAATTGAGAAAAGCACGTTAAAATAAATATTGATGTATGTACAGATACATTGCATTATATTTCATAGTTTGGAAAAAAAGATTATTTTCATGTATAATGAAAAAAGTTTTTGAAACCAAATTAAAGTGGTGAAAAACAATGAATTATCCAAATGGGAAACCATTTTACGGAAATAAGTCTCAAGTCGGACGAACTTATAAGGATGAAAAGAGTAAAATAAACTATGGTGGCAGAGGCATGTCACTTGAGAGTGATATTGAATTATCTAATACGCACTATTTGAAACTTGGGCAAGCTGTTATACATAAAAAGCCCACCCCCGTTCAAATAGTTAATGTTCATTATCCTATGAGAAGTAAGGCGGTAATTAATGAGGCTTATTTCCGAACGCCTTCGACTACTGATTACAATGGTATTTACAAAGCGCACTATTTAGATTTTGAAGCGAAAGAAACTAAAAATAAAACTTCTTTTCCATTGAATAACATGCATGAACACCAAGTGGTGCATATGGATGCTTGCTATGACCAGGGAGGAATTGTTTTTTTATTAATTCGCTTTAAATTATTAGATGAAGTTTATTTGTTGCCTTATCGCAAGTTTAAATATTATTGGCATCGGTACAAAAAAGAAATTAAAAAGTCGATTACGGTTGAAGAAATTAGAAAAAATGGTTACTATATTCCTTATCAGTATCAACCAAGATTGAATTACCTCAAAGCAGTTGATAAGTTGATATTAGATGAAAGTGAGGACCGCGTATGACGGAGAAAAAAAGGACTTCCGATTCAAATAAGAATGATAAGTCCGGAGAAAAAAAGAATAGGAATATAAAAAGAACGATTATTAAGATAATCGGGTTTCTCATCATAGCCTTCATTGTTCTAGCATTAATTGGTATTTTATTATTTGCATACTATGCTTGGAAAGCACCTGCATTTACAGAATCAAAATTACAAGATCCAATTCCTGCTAAAATATATGATAAAGATGGCGATTTGATTAAAACGATTGATAATGGGCAAAGACGTGAACATGTTGATTTAGATGAAGTACCTAAAAGCATGAAATCAGCTGTCTTGGCAACAGAAGATAATCGTTTCTATGACCATGGTGCACTTGACTATAAACGTTTGTTTGGTGCAGTGGCTAAAAACTTTACGGGTGGATTTGGTTCGCAAGGTGCATCAACATTAACTCAACAAGTAGTTAAGCGTTCGTTCTTAACGGATCAAAAATCAATAGCACGTAAAGCACAAGAAGCTTATTTATCATATAGACTCGAACAAGAATATAGTAAAGATGAAATATTTGAGATGTATTTAAATAAAATTTACTATTCTGACAGTGTTTATGGTGTGAAAGCTGCAGCTAAATATTACTTCGATAAAGATTTGAAAGATTTAAATTTAGCTGAATCGGCATATCTTGCTGGTTTACCGCAAGTTCCAAATACTTATAATATTTATGATCATCCAAAAGAAGCAGAATCACGTAAAGATACTGTTTTATACTTAATGGAATATCATAATCGTATTACTAAGAAACAAAAAGAAGAAGCACAAAATACATCATTAGAAGATAACTTAGTAAAACGTGATTCAGAAGATCGCCAAGTGAGTGATAAAAGTTCAAATCCTGAATATGATTCTTACGTTAACTTCGTAAAATCTGAATTAATGAATAATAAAGCATTCAAAGGCAAAGATTTAGGTGAAGTTCTTAATAGTGGTGTTAAAATCTACACAAATATGGACAAAGATGTCCAACAAACACTGCAAGATCGTGTAGATAATGGTGGCTACTATAAAAATGAAGACCAACAAGTTGGTGCTTCTATTGTAGACAGTGAATCTGGTGGTTTAGTTGCAATATCTGGCGGTAGAAATTATAAAGATATTGTTGATAGAAACTTAGCTACAGATGCTCACCCTACTGGTTCATCATTAAAACCATTCTTAGCGTATGGCCCTGCCATTGAAAATATGAATTGGGCTACGAATCACGCAATTCAGGATGAAGAAGCATATCAAGTTGATGGTGTCACATTTAGAAACTATGATACTAAAGGTCATGGTGAAGTTAAATTGTATGATGCTTTACGTCAAAGTTTCAATATACCAGCATTAAAAGCTTGGCAATCTTCAAAAGAGAACGCTGGAAATGACGCACCAAAAGATTTTGCTAATAAAGTTGGTTTAGAATATGAAGGAGATGTAGGACCTTCTGAAGTATTAGGTGGTTCATCATCAGAATTCTCACCTACACAATTAGCATCTGCATTTGCATCTATTGCAAATGGTGGCGAATATAATAATGCACATTCTATTAAAAAAGTAGAAAAAGAAGATGGAGAAACAATTAATTACGATCATACAAGTAAGAAAGCAATGAAAGATTCCACTTCTTATATGTTAGCAGAAGTACTTAAAGGTACATTTGAAGCATATGGTTCTGCATATGGCCACGGTATATCTGGTGTAAACGTTGCAGCAAAAACTGGTACAGGTACTTATGGTGACCAAACTTACCAACAATACGGCTTGCCTGATGATGCTGCAAAAGATGTATGGATGAATGGCTTCACGCCAAAATACAGCATGTCTGTGTGGATGGGCTTCAAAGAAGTTAAACAAGGTGGCGTAAATTCATTTGTTGGACATGACGAACAAGAGTATCCTCAGTATCTATTCGAGGATGTAATGAGCAATATCTCACCAAGAGATGGCAAAGACTTTAGTAAACCTGATTCAGTAAATGGTGATAGTAAAGATAGCCTATCTGTTGAAGGACATCCTGATGACAACACAACAAGTAATAAGCCTCGAGGACAAGGTGGTAGCAGTAGTAGTAATAGCGATGACAGTGATAATAATAGCAACAGCAATAGCAATAGTTCTTCATCAGCTTCATCAGCTAGCTCAAACAGTAGTAATACAAGTAATTCTAATGGCTTATCAAGAGCGCAATAATTATTAGTTGAAGTTTTTGAGTATCTATTACAAAGCTCAAAAAGTGCTTAGTTATCATCATTATTTATGAACACATAAACGCCAATTTCTATTGAAATTAAATAGAAATTGGCGTTTTCTTTATTTTATAGAGATTTTGTTACTTATTGACATCTTATGGAATTGTATGAATAAGAAACTAAATATCAAGTGTAAATTTGATAAGCTTAGAACACCAAAACCTTTGGAAATTAAATAAAAAGAAATGAGACAGAAATCTAATTATATTAAAATGGTTTCGTTGTCCACTTCGGCAAGGATGACCATAATTGAAAAAAATAAAAGAGGATTATCTGAACTGTAGCTCATGCATAAGTCCCACTAACTCAATAAATTGAGAAGTGGGACTTATTAATTTCAGCTCTACTATCTATTGACCATATGAATAAGTCTGGACGAATCAATGATGTTTCAAGACGCATTTTGTTTAAAATATTGCTATATGATTGTAATGACATCACAAAATTGATTTGTAACTCAATTTCAACGCTAAATATTTGTGTTAATGGCCTTTATTTTTGTTACGTATTTGGTATGATGCATTCATTTTAATTAATTCCGATTTAAGTGTCTTCATTTGACTATAACCCATAAAATGATATTTACGCGCAATCATATAATGATAACGTTCTTTAAAATTCATTGGTACAACTGGATAATCGGTTAATCGCTCAAAGTCAATCGTATGAATGTGATTGATTTGTTTAAAAAAAGTTTCAATCATATCAAAATATTCATCAATTAATACCTTAGCTTCTTCAGAATTTAATTTTTTTTGTTTCGAGAATAAATCTATTTGTTCTTCTAATCTTATAAAATCTTCTTTTGAAATCAATTGTGTCACACTTCTTTCAAACTGGCTTTATATCTTTTTTGCCCTTCTCTACATTCATTAAATAAGGGGCAAATATCACATTTAGGGCTACGTGCTAAACAGTGATAGCGTCCGAAGAAAATAAGTTGATGATGCGTTTTATTCCAACGTTCTCTAGGTACTACTTTGCATAATTTATCTTCAACTTGTCTAACATTATCTTTCCACCTACAAATACCTAAACGTTTAGCTACACGTTCTACATGAGTATCTACTGCAAGCGAAGGTTCATTAAAAGCAACACTCATCACTACATTTGCTGTTTTACGCCCCACTCCAGCTAGACTTTCAAGCTCTGCATGTGTTTGAGGAATGACGCCATCAAATTTATTTAGTAATGATGCACATAATTTTTGGATATTTTTAGCTTTATTTCTATATAAGCCAATAGTACGAAGATCATTTTCTAATTCTGAGATATCTACATTTAGATAATCTTCAGGTGTTTTATATTTTTTAAAAAGATTTTTAGTGAGTTTATTAACAGAAATATCTGTAGTTTGTGCTGATAATAACACTGCAATTGTTAGTTCAAATGGATTATCATGTACAAGTTCGCATTCAGCGTTTGGGAACATATTAGCAATGACGTCAATCATTTCTAAAGATTTTTTATTACTTATCATCTTGATTCTCCTCATTTAGCCAATCAAATTTAGGCACTTTTTTTACTGTGTGTTTCATTTTAGGTTGGTTAAACTGTCGGCTTATTTTTTTGGAATCTTCAATGGTTTTCACATTATTTTTTTTCCAATTTAATAGAATTCTATCAATATATTTAAAACTCATTTTGTTTTGGCTTTCTGCCTCATCTAAAGCTGCTTGAATCACACTTAAGTCGTGTTTATCTACATCTAACCATTGGTTTAATGTCTCAATTTCATATGGTGATAACGGTCTACCAAAAGCTTGTTCAATTTGTTGAAAAAGCTTGTTGAATTCAAGTTCAGTTTGTTTTTGATCATTATTATCATTAACGTGTTGCATAATATCATTTAGTTTATAATAAAACGGATCGAGATTCATATATTCAGTGAATTTGCCTTCTTCATCTTTATTAACGTTTAATTCTAATAAATCACGTTGAATAAGATTTTGTATAATGGCAGTAATTTCCCTGGAATCTAGTGAAGTTCCTTTTTGTAAAGATTCAATAGATGGTTGTTTATTGGTCATTTCCGATGCATGAATCAATTTTATCAAAATAACTAATTCACGTTCATTGATACCTAATTCATTATAGTGCTCTAGTAATTCTTTGTGAATTACAACAGGTCTAGTCTTTAGCATATCTATATTCAAATACTTCCCTCCTTATCTTGTATAAATATTATAAAAAAGTCCAGCCATAAAATAGACTGGACGTAGCTTCGGTAGTTACTTGTATTGATAAGATTATGGATATAGACGATTTAATAAACGAGGGAATGGTGCAGTTTCACGAACATGTTCTACACCTGATAACCATGCAACTGTTCTTTCAAGTCCTAATCCGAATCCACTATGAGGTACACTGCCATAACGGCGTAAATCTAAATAGTAACTATAACTTTCAGCATCTAATTCAAATTCATTGATACGTTGTTCTAATAATGCAAGGTCATTAATACGTTCAGAACCACCAATTATTTCACCATACCCTTCAGGTGCAATTAAATCTGCACACAACACAGTATCCTCATTATCAGAATTTGGTTGCATATAGAATGGTTTGATTTTTGTTGGATAATTTGTAATAAATACAGGTAAATCGTAATGATTTGCAATTGCAGTTTCATGGGGTGCACCGAAGTCTTCGCCCCATTCAATGTCATCAAAACCTTGTTCTTTCAAGAATTCAACTGCATCATCATATGTGATACGTGGAAAAGGAGTTGCAACTTTTTCAAGCTTTTCAGTGTCACGTTCTAAAATATTTAATTCTAATTTACAATTTTCTAGTACTGATTTAACAACATGAGTTACATATTGCTCTTGAATTTCTAAGCTTTCGTTATGATCGCAAAATGCTTTTTCAGCTTCTATCATCCAAAATTCAATTAAATGACGACGTGTTTTAGATTTTTCTGCACGGAATGTCGGTCCAAATGAAAAAACTTTACCATGAGCCATTGCAGCTGCTTCTAAATAGAGTTGACCACTTTGAGATAAAAAGGCATCTTGATCAAAATATTTAGTATGGAATAGTTCACTTGTGCCTTCTGGTGCACTAGCTGTTAAAATAGGTGGATCTATTTTAGTAAACCCAGTATTATTAAAGAATTCATAAGTTGCACGAATAATTTCGTTTCTTATTTTCATAACTGCATGTTGTTTTTTTGAACGTAACCAAAGGTGACGGTGATCCATTAAGAATTCTGTACCATGGTTTTTTGGTGTGATTGGGTAATCATGTGCTTCTGCGATGATTTCAATAGATTTTACTTGCATTTCATAACCTAAGTCAGAACGATTATCTTCTGAGATAACGCCAGTAATATATAATGAAGTTTCTTGTGTAATATCCTTAGCTAATTGAAAAGTCTCTTCATCTACATCAGCTTTTACTACGACACCTTGCATAAAACCAGTACCATCTCTTAACTGCAAGAATGCAATTTTACCACTTGAACGTTTATTCGTTAACCAAGCACCTATCGTTACTTCTTGGTTAATGTAATGTTTTGCTTCTTTTATCGTTGTTTTCATAACCAAACTCCTAATATTTTTGTAGTCTTCTTTTATTAATCCTTATACATTTTAACAAAATCAAGATACAAGTTCTAGTTGCGCGTGTTAACTTTTAATGATGTATTGTCTCTTTTTTTATTTTTTTAAGTAAGCTTGAAAATTGTTTTATATCACCTTTTTTTTGGCGATAACTTTCTAGTGATTGTTCAAAGAATTGTTTGTAATTACTTTTAATTAAACGATCATCAAAGGATACAATTATGCCTTTATCTTGTTCATTTCGAATAAGTCTACCTAACCCCTGTCTGAAACGCGTAACAGCATCTGGTAATACAAAATCTTTGAATGTGGAAGTGAATTCAGATTCCATTAGCCAATATTTAGTATTATTATGATTCATGAATGGTAGTTTTGTGATCATCACGCATTTGATACCATTTGATTGAAAATCAAACCCTTCAAAAAATGTTCCAGTCCCTAATAATATGGCTTTAGAAAAACTGTTGAATTGCTGAACGATTTTATAGTTTTGGTTTTGTTGTTGCGTGAGTATTACATAATCTTCAAATTCAGGTAATTCATTCAAGAGTTCTTGTACCATATGCATCATCTTATAACTAGTGAAAAGAATTAAACATTTTGATTCAACGACTGTTGTATATTCTATAACATAATTGACAATAGAGCTCACATAATCATCAATATTTTTATAATTATATGAAGCAATATCATTTGGTATAAATACTGTTGTCTGATTTGAAGATACTGCAGTAGTATCAAGTTCATAAGTATTAAAAACGATGTCCTTATTAAACCACTGCTTGAAATTTTCAAATGAATGATTAAAGGTTAAAGTACCTGAAATGAATATTAGCGCATTAAATTTATCTAACACTTGTTTTGTTAGTATTTCTTTCACATCATAATCTTTGACATTTAATTTTATTGTGGATTTTTGATTAATATTTTTAATAGACAAATAACTAATATGATTATTTTTCAAACTAGTTTCAATTGCCCTAAATTTATCATTGATATAAAGTAATTGTTTTCTTACTGTTTTAATCGTTTTATGGCTCATGCCATTAAAGAATTCTAAAGTCATGTTTAATTTATGAATAACGGCATGCAAATCATTCAAAATCGGCGTTACATCGAAATGATATACAAAATGAACTTTATGCACTTCATCATCATGTATTTCTGATTGTTGGATGCTATTAAACATAGTACTAAACAATTGTTCATTTAAATCATGTATTTCATTGATATTTGTTTTAAGGCCAAAAACATCGATTGGTGGTATATCTAACTTTTCAAGTATACGTTGTTGTTCTAAATAGTCGATTGCTGCAAGCAATTTTTCGTTTTCAGTTTTACCGATCAGTCCTAATTGATACTTAACATCAGAATAACTTAACTCATTCGTAACTTGATTTAAAGCATAGTCAGGTAATCTATGTGCTTCGTCAATAATACAATCATCAAATAATTGATAGATTGTATTATCATGTGAAGCATGAATTAAATGTGCATGATTAGTAATACCGATTTGAATATTTTTTGCGTTGCGTTTAATAAAGTTAAAATAATTAATGTCATTACGCACTGGAACATAAGTTTCTAACTTTTGTTCGTAATACATTTTCTGTCCGCCTTTTAAATCTAACTCCTGAATATCTCCAGTATGCGTTTCTGTAATCCAAATTAATAACTGCATTTTTAAAATGCTTACTTCGTAATTATTAGATTCATCTTTCAAAATTTGACTGATTAATCCTAAAGAAATATAGTCTCTTTTACTTTTGATTAATGAAGCATTTATTTTAAAATTTAAAGCTGATTTTAGAGCAGGTATGTCTTTTTCCAACAATTGGCTTTGTAATAATTTTGTATTCGTAGAAATCATTACATGTTTCCCTGTTTGAATATTATACATTAATGATGCTAATAAATAAGAAAATGATTTGCCACTTCCTAACGGTGCTTCAATCATGGCTTTTTCACTATGCATCAATTGTTCTAATATAATTTCAGCTAAATATAATTGTTGTGGTCTATATGTTAAATTTAATTTTTCAGTAATATCTGTATATAGATCTTTTAAGGTTCCATCAAAATTTGCAGTAGGTGCTTTAAAATCTTTTTGTTTTTTATAAATAATCTGTTCAAACTGATCGAAATCTTCATTTAGAGGTTCATGATTATGGTTTCGAGCCATTTCAAAAAGAATATCATGTAAATCATACTTTAAATTTTTACTTAAATAATAAAGTTGCTTTAAAGTGTCTAAATGGAGCGCTTCAAATTTATTAAAAGCAAGTATCATGAGTTGTGCAGTCGTTGCAGCATCTTCATCAGCACGGTGAGCATTATTTAAAATAATTCCATGCGATTCTGCTAATTCACTTAATTGGTAACTTTTATCTGTTGGGAAAGCTACTTTAAACAACTCTAATGTATCTAATACCTTTTTAGGCTTATATTTGATATTGCAATTTTTAAACGATTTTTTTATAAAATTTAAGTCAAAGGTCACGTTATGTGCTACAAAGATGCAACCTTCTAGTTGCTTATAGATATCGTCAGCAATTTCATGAAAATATGGTGATTGATTTAGCATTTCTTCTTCAATTGAGGTTAATGCTTGAATAAAAGGAGGAATTTCTAAATCTGTTTTCACCATAGAGTGATAGGTGCCAATTATTTTATTATCACGAACGAAAGTAATACCAATTTGAATAATTTCATCATAATCTAATTGATTACCCGTCGTTTCTAAATCAACAACAGCGTAACAAGGTTGTGTCATTTTCATTCCTCCTTTTCTTATAATTTAAAGTTCTATATCTGCACTCATAAGTTTGTGTTGTATCTGTTGGTCATCAATGACGATTAAATAGCCATCCTCATCAATATCTACAGCTTCACCTTGAAATTGTTGCGCATTTTCAGTAAATTTTAAAGATCTATTCCAAATATTTGAAGCTTCAATATATTCATTTCGTATAGTAGAAAATGGCTGGTTTAAAAATTGGTGATAACGTCTTTCAATTTGATTTATCAATTGCTCTAAAAAATGATAGCGATGTATTTTTTGGTTAGCATGTATTCTCAAGCTCGTAGCTTTTAATTGTAACTCACCTTGAAAGTCTTCGGCTAAGTGATTCATGTTTATGCCAATACCACATATAACCGCTTCTATACCATCACTATTAGCCACCATTTCAGTCAAAAAGCCGCAAGCTTTTTTTCCATCAATATAAATATCATTTGGCCATTTTATAGTTACGCTTTCATTACTAAATTGTTGCATTGTATCTCTGATACCCAATGCCATAAACAAATTAAATTTCGTTATCATTTCAAATGGAACTTTTGGTCGTAGCACAATAGACATCCACAACCCTTTGCCACGTGAAGAATCCCAAGGTCTATTGAAACGGCCTTTTCCTTTCGTTTGTTCATCACTTAAAATTAAAAAAGTATCTGTATTGCCAACTAATTTCTGCTTAGCGAGTAACTGTGTGGAATCTATTTGTGCTATTACCTCAACATGATCAAACATTTTTTGCTCATCGATTAAAGGTTCTACAATCCCACTATACCATTTATCAGGTAGTTCAATTAAGCGATGTCCTTTATGGTTAATTGATTCAATTTCGCATCCTTCTTGCTTTAGTTGATCGATGACTTTTTTGACTGCTGTTCGAGAAATTGCAAGATGTTCAGCGATAAATTGACCAGAAATATATTCATCTTGATTTGTATATAAGATTTGAATAACATCTTTACTGTATTTCGACATGTGAATTCACCCACCTAATGAGTTCTGATTTAATATTTTGAACATCTCCATCGATAATCGCAATCTCAATATCTCTCAATATTGTTTTTAGCCAAGGACCGCTTTGTTTATTGACTACTTCAAGGATATCTTTACCATTAATATCAATATCTTTTCTCGATTGAATTGGTAGTTGTTTGGATACTTCTTTTACAGACTGTGTATTTATAATGAGTGGTGAAAAAGATGGTAAATGGTTTTTTATGTGTAAATCCATATAATTTAATATGGATTGTATATCTTGCTCACCATAATCATAAATAAGTATTTTAAAGTCTGATTTTGATTTAATATTGGGTAATTGATTGAGTAGCTTTTCTAACTTGCTTATATATTTTTTGTCATTATTACTGATTTTCAAATCATTAAGATTGCCATTTATTGAAGGTTGCTGTACTTTCAATAATGCTACTAATAAAGTGAACGGAATGGCTTCATCCAAAATAAAATTATTTAGATTATAATGTTTAAAAAAAGGAATGTAATTAAATGCATTCAAACGCTGTAAGTTTTCAAAACTATTGGCTACATATTTACCAGAAGTAAGTTTCTTTAACTCAACCACTATACGTTCAATTGATAAATGTTCAATATCATTGATGTGTGATTGCATACCGTAAAAAGTTTCATTTTCTAGTGAGAATCCTAATTGTGATTGAAAACGTAACCCTCGGATGATTCTTAATGCATCCTCATTAAAACGTTCTTGTGCATTTCCTACAGTTCTGATTATGCGATTTTTTATATCTTGTTGCCCATTAAAATAGTCATGAATATGAAAATCAGCGTCCATGGCTATTGCATTCATTGTAAAATCACGTCTTTTAACATCCTCATATAATTCACGCACAAAAAATACTTCGTTAGGTCTACGATGATCATCATAATCACCTTCTGCACGAAAAGTCGTTACTTCATAATGTTCCCCGTTATAAACAACATTGATTGTACCATGTTCTCTACCTATAGGAATTGTCTTTTCAAAAATAGCTTCTACTTCATCAGGTGTCGCACTCGTAGTAATATCGATATCGTGTATTGTTTTATGCATTAGATAATCTCTGACAGATCCCCCAACAAAATATGCTTGGTGCTGGTTAGTTTGTAAAGTTTTTAATATAGGTTTTGCTTGTTTGAATAATGTTTTAGTCATGATTACCCTCTAACATTTTTTTATAATAATATTCATATTGATCAGCAATTAAATCTGAAGAAAAACGTTCAGCAACATCATTCAACATTTGCTGCTGCATTTTTTTATAAAGCTGATTATCTGTCAACAATTGTAAGGCATACGTACTAGCTTTCTCACTATCTCCAACATCTACAAGAAAACCTGTTTCATTATGTTTAATTACTTCCTTGATACCTCCAGCAGTTGAGCCAACTGGAAGTACACCTGATTTCATTGCTTCTAGTAATGTGAGACCAAAGCTTTCCTTTTCACTTAATAATAATACTATATCTGATATTTGATAAAATTCACTTACCCAATTTTGTTTACCTAAAAATAGTACGGAATCTTCAATATTTAATTCACGTGCTTTTGTTTTCATATCCATTAATTGAGGACCATCACCTAATAAAATAAGTTTTGATGGCAATTGTTGGTGTATCTTTGCGAAAGTTTCAATGACTGTATCAATACGTTTAACGGCTCTAAAATTAGAAACGTGAATAACCACTTTTTCTTCAGGTTTTATCCCGTAACAAGCCTTTAATTTGATATCGGATTCAGTCGGCGTTGAATGTTTTGTAGGAAATTCATTTTCTCTAACGAAATTATATATTGGAATAATAGCTTTATCAGTTTCAATAATATCAGTTGTTTGTTCGGCTAGTGATTTACTAACGCTTGTTACTACATCACTACCTTCTATACCAAATTTAATCGCATTTTTTAATGAATGGTCATATCCCAATACAGTAATATCAGTGCCATGTAAAGTGGTCATTATTTTAATATCTTTACCTGACATGTGTTTTGCTAGGATGCCACAAACAGCATGTGGTACCGCATAATGCATATGTAATAGATCTAAGTCATACTCATTGATTACTTCAGCGATCTTTGTACTTAAGGTGATATCATAAGGTGCATATTGGAATACAGCATATTGATTCACTTCAACTTGATGAAATGTAATATTTGGTAATGGTTTTCTAATCCTAAAGGGGATATTTGATGTTATAAAATGGATATCATGTCCTCTTTCTGCTAACTTGATACCCAATTCAGTAGCGATAATACCAGAACCACCCATAGACGGGTAACATGTAATTCCTATTTTCATAGGTGGCACATCCTTTCTTAAACAATGTCAATCTATTTTCTTTCAAAACGATTTTTATCACGTGTATTAAATTTATCCATCGTTTCGTTAAAGCTTTCCGTCATGTCTATATCTAAAGAATTAGCAATACATAGTAACACAAATAAATTATCTCCAAGTTCTGCTTTTACTGTGTTTGCTGCTTCACTATCTTTTTTCTTTTTTTCACCATAAAAGTGGTTAATTTCTCTTGATAATTCTCCCACTTCTTCTGATAATCTTGCGAGATTTGCTAGAGGTGAAAAGTAGCCTGTTTTAAATTGATTTATATAGTCATCTACTTCGATTTGCATATCTTTCATTGATTTCATGATAAACGCCTCTCATTCTTACAGTTTCTTTTATAGTATAGACTAATTCTATGATTCATGCATTATTCCTGCAACCTTTATACGCTATTCAATGTTAAGTAAGCATTGAATATAATGATAATATAAAACACATAAAGCACAGTAATAATGAATCTTACGAAAAATGAGCATGATAAATATTTATATTGAAGGATAATTATTGCAAGCATAAAAAAGAGGCTGGACAAATTTATTGTCTCAACCTCTTATGCTAATATTGTCATTCTTGCCATTTTAAGACGAAGAAATCATTTGAAACCAATTAGACTTCTGTCACATGTGTATGACCAAATTATTCACTTGATCTAGCGATTAAAATGAAACGTGCAAGTTCTGCTAATGCTACAGCAGTTGATGCAACGTAAGTCATTGCAGCAGCAGATAATACTTTTTTCGCATGTCGATATTCTTTTTCATTAACAATATCTAAACTTTTGATTTGTTTCATTGCTCTACTGCTGGCATCAAATTCGACTGGTAAGGTAACAATTGAGAAAAGTACTGCAAATGACATTAATGCAATGCCAATCCAAAGTGCAGTTGAACCCAATGTACTCTGTAAACTAGTTAAAACAATACCAGCAAACACTGCCATGTAACCTAAAGAACTACCAATATTTGCTAAAGGTACTAATGATGTTCTAAACCTTAAGAAGAAGTAACCCTGAGCATGCTGGATAGCATGACCTACTTCATGGGCAGCTATTGCTGTTCCAGCTACAGAAGGTCTATTGAAGTTCGCTGGAGATAAGACAAGTACTTTTTTACTAGGATCGTAGTGATCTGTTAGAAATCCTTTACCTTCGACAACGTCTACATCATAAATTCCATTTGAATGGAGTATTTCAAGCGCTACTTCACGCCCTGTTTTTCCACTAGTTGATCTTACTTGAGAATACTTTTCATAGTTAGATTTAACCTTGTGTTGTGCCCATAGAGGCAGAACCATTAAGATAACAAAGTATATAATCATATAAATAAAAGACAAAAATCCTCACTCCTTTATAAACATTTTACTGTGGACGTTAATAATGGTCAAATATTTTATCTTTTTTAAATAGAGTTAAACTTAAATATAAAACTAAAGGTATGACATTTAACCAAAATGCTAAGTATGCAATTGCCCCAATGTGACTTTCAATAAAATCATAAAAAGGATATTGCATGAATACATAATCGATAATGTCATTGTGGAACACCCATATCATCGCTACGAAAAACGAAAGCATAGTCACTTTAAATCTTGGATAAAATATAAAAGCTTCAATGGCCATAATGCCGTGGGAAAGTATCAGCATACAACCTATAACTGTAATCATGTCGTATTGGATAAATAGGATAATATTCATAATTACAGCCCATACACCATATTTGATTAATGTGACAAAAGCAAGTGCTTCAATGATTGGTATGTTCTGGTTAACAATTAACCCTAGTACAGCAATACATAAAAATAATGATGCAGTCGGACTATCAGGTACAAAAGGTATAAAATACCATGGAGTAATACTCATTTGTGAACCATACCAAATATACCCATAAATCGTTCCTAATAAATTACATATTAATAAGAAATAGAGCATCCCTTTATTATAAATGATAAGTTGCCAAAGCGAATAAATGTTCATATAGTCAATCCTTCGATAATGTATTAAGATTCCTCAACTTAAATGTATTAAGGATTTGAGATAATTGATAAAATAAAGCTTTATCTTGTAATTGTAAACTTAAGTCAATATTGTCTTGTAAATATTTGATAATAGATGATTCACTTTGTTTTGATAATGGCAAGCCATAAATATCTTGAATATATAAAGCATAATAAGGAGAGTGAAGTAATTGTGTTAACAATAATTCATCTAATCTTGTATCTCTTGAACCTTCATTATTTAAATATAATTTGATATCAAAATGGATGTTTTGATTTGCGATATAGTCAAATATTTTTTCATTGTTAATATATTGTTGATTCTGCACTTTAAGTTTTATGGCGATATTGTCTGTATTCACTGCAGCAATTTCTAAAGTATTATGACTAGGAATTTGCTCATCTACAAAGTATATTTTTTGTAATAATTCAGGTGAGGATTTTATCAAATTTAATACCCATACACTAATTCGAGATTTAAAACGATAATGGAATAATACGTATTCTATAAAACTTGCTTTTACTTGTTGTAAGGTATCAGTCAATGTACTCACCTTCCTTACTTTTTAGAATGATTGCAATCTCTCAGCTTCATCATGCCATGTTTCATTAGATGGATCTATTTCCAGTAATTGTTTTAAGATTTGTTGAGCTTGTTCTATATAACCAATTTCAACTAAATAGAAATAATAATCACTTAAAAATGCTGATTGCGTTCTCATAGTTGGATAAGCTAATTCAAAGAAATGTTGAGCTTCTTTATCTCGCTCTTCTTGACCTAATGCATGTGCTAAGTGCCACATAAATACTGGATCCAAATCTTCTTCATCTGCATATTGTAGTAAGCCAATAATTGACTCGTAATCTTCTTCTTGTCTATAGAAATCACTTAAGATTAATAGTGGTTCCTGATAAGCATTGTCTACATCTAATGCTTGTAGTAGTAATTGAACACCTTCATTAGCATCTCCGTGTTCGATTTGAATACTTCCTGTTGATACCATTAATTCTTTATAAAATTGACTCAATCTCAATCCTTCTTTACCAATTTCAATGGCATCTGCGTGATTATGCTCGTTTTCATACAATTGTTGTAGATAAAAGTAGCCTTGTAGGAAATCCGGATCTTTTGATAATAATGTTTGTACTAATTTGATAGCTTCTTGTGTTAAATCATTTTTTTCATAAGCAATCGCTTTTTTGAAGTAACTTTCTGAATCCATTTCATCTTCACTGATTTCATCGAACATCATGATTGCATCGCTATAATTTCCACTTTGCAAGCTACAATCAGCTAAACGTGAGAATAAATTAACATTATTGACCTGATATTCTCCCGTTTCTAGTACCGTTTCATATTCCGATGAAGCACGTAAATATTGTCCATCAAAATAAAGTAATTCTGCCAATGCGAAATGGATGATTGGGTCATTGGGTTCAATATCAATAGCTTCTACTAATTTATCAATAGCTACTTCTAGCATATTTAATTGTTGGTACAAATCTGCTTCTAACATCAAACGTTCCGTAGAAAGTTCAACAGTACTTAAATATTCTAATGCTTCATCCGTTTGGTCTTCCGCGATCAGCCCTTCAATAAAATAAATTAACAGTTCACTTTCATCTGGATATTTATGATAAAGTGTACGAAATACCTCAAGACCTTGCGGCATTAATCCATAATTATATAGTGTTTCACCAAGTATAAAGAGTGCATCATCTTTTGGAGAACTTAACGCGTCATTTACACGTGTATCTAAGTTGTCTAGTTTTTGTAAGTTGATATCATCTATAAGTTTATAGATATCTTCCATACTTTATCCCTCTTTTTCTAATTGTTTAAATTTAGCTAAAAAACCTGGGAAGGAAACATTGACTGCATCAAATTGATCAATCGTTAATGTATCATCAGTTAATAAAGAAGTTACAGCAAGCATCATTCC
The DNA here is from genome assembly GCF_017891615.1 of Staphylococcus sp. GDY8P198P. Classification (NCBI taxonomy): domain Bacteria; kingdom Bacillati; phylum Bacillota; class Bacilli; order Caryophanales; family Staphylococcaceae; genus Staphylococcus; species Staphylococcus sp. GDY8P198P. The sequence continues at coordinate 170,759 of NZ_JAESJQ010000004.1, read as the reverse complement.
AATACGGTGATCAGTAAAACTATCCACTGTGGCAGTTTGTTCCAATCTTGATGGATGTATAATCATGCCATCACTTGTTGGTTGCAATGTAAAGCCTAATAAATTCAACATGTTTGCTGTAGTATCAATACGATTTGTTTCTTTGACCTTTAATTCTTCCGCTTCTTTTATAATACTTGTGCCATTTGCTTGAGTACAAAGTAATGCAATAACTGGTAACTCATCAATTGCTCTAGGTACTAACTCACCTTCGATATGGATAGGTTTCATGTTTGGCGTATACTGTACACGTATTGAAGCGGTAGGTTCTGAACCATTAGTTTGATTGAATAAAGTTATATTTCCACCCATTTGTGTCACGATATCAATAATACCTGAACGTGTTGGATTTACGCCAACATTGTGAATTGTAATATCACTGCCTGGTGTTATCAAGCCAGCAACAATGAAATATGCAGCAGAAGAAATGTCGCCAGGTACATGAAAATCAGTGGCAGTAATATGTTTGATACTATTTTCAGGTAATTCAATCATTTTATCATTGGTAGTGATTGGAATTTGATAATGTTCAAACATCGTTTCTGTATGATTACGCGTAATACCGATTTCAGAAATAGTCGTTTTTTCGTTTGCAAATAAGCTTGCAAATAAAATTGCACTTTTAACTTGAGCACTTGCGACTTCCATTTGGTATGTTATGCCTTTAATTTGAGCAGGTTTGATTAATAAAGGTGTATAATTATTATTTACACCTGAAATATCTGCATTCATTAAGGTCAAGGGTTTCATAATTCGATCCATAGGTCTTTTTCCAATTGAAGCATCACCAGATAACACTGTTTCAATACCAAGGCCACACAATAATCCAGCAACTAAGCGTGTAGTTGTTCCAGAATTACCAGTATAGAGTACTTGATGTGGTGTTTGGAAAAATTTATATCCAGGTGAATTAATTTCTATTTTATCTTCTAATATATCTATTTCCACACCTAGCAGACGGAAAATTTCAACTGTACGAATACAATCTTCACCAAGTAATGGTTTATATATCGTTGATTTACCAGATGCTAATGAGCTCAGAATAATAGCTCTATGCGTCATTGATTTATCTCCAGGAACTTCTATATCTCCAATCAGAGGACCTTTTATATCAATTGTTTTACTAATAACCAAATATGCCACCTACTTTTTAATATATGTTTGTAATGCATTAAAGCTCTCTAATAATATGGATTTATCAACATGTTTAACCACAGGGTTACCTAATCCTTCTAATAAAACCATCTGCACCCCTTGCTGATCATTTTTCTTATCTCTTAACATCAATTCATAAAGTGGATCAAAATCGAAGGTATTGATGATATTTAATGGATAATCTAGAGAATTTAAATAATTGATGTAATGTGAAATATCAAAATTTTGATTTAAAATATGATTTGACACAATAAATTGGAATAGGATGCCAATCATTACTGCATGACCATGTGGAATTTTAAATGCATATTCAACGGCGTGACCAAAAGTATGTCCTAAGTTTAAAAATTTACGAACGTTAGATTCTTTTTCATCTTTTACAATGATATTTAACTTAGTCTCTATGCCCTTAAAAAGATAATATTCCATTTCATTTAAGGAAGCTAACGTAGCTTTATCATAAAAATGCGCTTCAATATCTCGTACTGCGTTCGCACTATTTAATAATGCGTGTTTATATACTTCAGCATAACCACTCAATACTTCTGTATAAGGGAGTGTTGAAAGAAAATTCAAATCATAGATAACAGCATTTGGTCTATAAAATGCACCAATCAAATTCTTACCGTGTTTCGAATTGATACCCACTTTACCACCAACACTAGAATCGTGCGCTAATATCGTCGTAGGCACCTGAATAAAATCAACGCCTCTTAATAAGGTAGAAGCTAAAAATCCAGCGAAATCACCTGTGGCTCCCCCTCCTACTGCAATGATACACGTATTTCTGGTCAAATTTTTACTCAATAATGTTTCTATACTTTCGGCATAATAAGCTAGAGATTTTGTGGTTTCACCTGATGGAACCATCAGCTTGTGTGCATCGTATTCAGATGTAATAAATTCTAATGTGTCATCCCATTTGTTTGCGATTTCGGTATCAACGACAAGTACAATATCTTTATAATTTTCAATATAATGACGCAGATCCTTTAATGCGTTATGTTCTATGATGATGGGATAATTATTTGTCTCATACGTAGTTTGTAATTTCATAGATATCACCTGGCTAATCTTAAAATTTTAATAAAACTTAGTATTCTATATTCAACAAGCGACGTTCTTCAATTTGTGATTTTAATTGATCGATATGATTACATTGGAATTCTTCTAATAGTGCTTTTGCAAGTTCAAATGCAACAACATTTTCTACTACAACACTTGCAGCTGGAACAGCACAACTATCAGAACGTTCAACAGAAGCTTTAAATGATTCTTTAGTGTTAATGTCTACTGAGTTTAAAGGTTTATATAGTGTTGGAATTGGTTTCATAACTCCATTGACGACAATAGGCATACCATTAGACATACCACCTTCAAATCCACCTAAATGATTTGATCCTCTGTAATAACCATTGGTTGTATCATATAGTATTTCGTCCTGTATTTCACTACCAGGTTTTTCAGCTGCTTTAAATCCTTCTCCAAAACTCACACCTTTAAAGGCATTGATACTTACGACACCTTGAGCAATTCTACCATCTAATTTACGGTCGTAATGGACATAACTGCCGATACCAATTGGCACACCTTCAATAACAGTTTGCACAACACCACCAATAGTATCTCCTGCCTTTTTAGCATCATCAATTTTATCTCTCATTTGTTGAGCGATGTCATCATTAATAACACGGACATCATTTTTATCAATATTAGATTTAATCGTTTCAAGATCATACTCTAAATCATCTTTAATACCACCAATTTCCATAACTCTACTATAAAAATGAATATCGAGTTGCTTAAGTAATATTTTAGATACAGCGCCAACAGCTACTCGCGCGGCAGTTTCTCTAGCTGAAGAACGTTCTAATACATTTCTTAAGTCTCTATGATTATATTTCATACCACCGATTAAATCTGCATGTCCAGGACGTGGTTTTGTAATCACACGTTTCATGTTTTCTTGATCTTCATCGCTAATAGGGTCAGCACCCATAATTTTTCTCCAATGTTTAAAATCATCATTTGTGACAATAAGCGTGATTGGACTACCAAGTGTATACCCGTTTCGCACACCAGACACAATTTCAACACTATCCTTTTCAATTTGCATGCGTCTACCTCTACCATATCCACCTTGACGCTTAAACATTTCTTCATTTATATCGGCAACATTAATTTCTAAATTTGCTGGCACACCTTCAATAATTACTGTTAGCTGTGGACCATGTGATTCTCCTGAAGTTAAATATCTCATTATTTACCCACTCCGTTCTTTAGTACTTTAAATGATTATATGTTCCTTATCTTATCATATTCATTTGTTCAAATTAACAGAAAAATTTCAAATAACTAAACTTTATAAGATTTACCTACATTCAACTATAACATCTGGCTAAATTTTAGTAATAACTTAAGATATTAAACGACTTCACTATAGAATGCAATTGCAACTTTTATCCATAGAAAAAACACTTTCGTATCAATTCATATTATTATGAATTCAACGAAAGTGTTTTGATTATAATCACACGACCAAGAATCGTGTTTTTAACTATCAGCTTTTTATCTATATTGTTGAAAGTATTAAAAGTTAATAACGAATGTCATCTTATTTGCATTGGTTTGTCAATTCAAAGACAATTATTCATATAACCAAGCTTCACGTGATTCTGTGAAATCACTTAATTCTTCTGCGTTAAACCAAAGCTTGATTTCTTTATTAGCAGATTCTACTGAATCTGAACCATGAATAATGTTTCTGCCTACAGTCAAACCAAAGTCTCCTCTAATTGTACCAGGTGTAGCTTCTGATGGGTTTGTTGCTCCAATAATGTGACGTGCAATATGTACAGCATCTTCACCTTCTACAACCATTGCAAATACCGGTGCAGAAGTAATAAAATCTATTAAATTACCATAGAATGGTTTATCTGTATGTTCAGCGTAATGTTCTTCTGCAAGCGATTTTGGTACCGTCATTAGTTTAGCACCTACAAGTTTTAGTCCTTTACGTTCAATACGTGAAACGATTTCACCTATCAAGTTACGTTGAACCGCGTCCGGTTTAATCATTAAAAATGTTCTTTCCATTGTGTGTTTATCCCCCTGTTAATGATGTAAGTTTTATAAAAATATAAAACAAAATATTATAATGTCTTAAAGCACATTATAATATTAACAGTTAATTTAAGCGCTTTCAATGCTTTTCACACAATTATCCGTTTCTTTTTCCTACTTTTTTAATAATTTTTTTAAATATAGGTTTTGCTTCATCTCTTTCTAGCTGATCAATAAGATGTAAGGCTTTATCTAAATATCTATCACTGATTGCTTGCGATTGGTTTATGACATCAGAATGTTTAATTGTTTGAATACATTCATCAAATAATGATTGATCACTGTTAGGGCCAAGTTGTTCGATTTTTGATTTGAACTCAGGATTTTTACGCATTTCTAACAATACTGGTAAAGTTAAGTGACCATTCATTAAATCACTGCCTACAGGTTTTCCTAATTTTTTTTCAGAACTAGTAAAATCTAGAATATCATCTACGATTTGAAAACTCATCCCAATATAATGTCCAATCATTTTTAAATTACGAACTGTTTTGGTATCGGCGTGTGAAGCAATTGCGCCAACTTCTGTTGATAATTGTATGAGCAAGGCTGTTTTGCGATTGATTCTTCTTAAATAATTTGTAATTGTTTGATTTGCATTAAATTGATCTTGAAATTGGTACAATTCACCCATACATACTTCAACAATAGCACTAGATATCACTTTATGTACTCGATTATCTTCTATATTTGAAATATATTCTAAACCGACTGCTAATAGAAAATTACCTGTAAGAATCGCAGTATCCTGATCCCATTTTTTAGCAATAGTTAAGCTACCGCGACGTTTATCACTTTTATCAATGACATCATCATGTACTAAAGTAGCCATATGTATTAATTCAAGTGCAACAGCTACACGATATACATCTTCATTCATTTCTTCACCAAATTGACTACTTAAGATTACAAAGGCAGGTCTTACACGTTTACCACCTGATGAAAACAAATGATAAGAAGCATCTTCTAAAATTTGATCTTTACTTATTAATGCTTCTTCTAATCGTTTTTCAATTATTTTAATTTCATTATTCATATTTAACTTTGACACAGTCATCACCTTTGGTTGTTTCATTTTATTTATAGCCTAGGTGCATCGCTGCAACGCCACCAGTGAAGCTACGTACCTTTATATTACTAAATCCTGCTTGTGAAAATAAACGTTTCAATTTTTCTTTATCTGGAAAATCAAAAGTGGATTGTTGTAACCATTCATATTCATCTTTTGATTTCGCAAATATTTTACCGAATATAGGCATAATAAATTTAAAATATAATTTATAACACTGTTTGAATATTGGTGCAGTTGGTTGGCTTGTTTCTAAACAAACAACCATACCACCAGGCTTTAATACTCTATTAAGTTCCTTAAGTGTTGCTAGATAATCAGGTACATTACGCAAACCAAAGCCGATTGTGACATAATCAAATTCATTATCTTCAAACGGTAAATTCATTGCATCACCATGAATAAGTTGGATGTTTTGCATATCCGTTGTCTTCTTTTTCCCTTCTTCAAGCATGTTCTCGCTAAAATCTACACCTATCACTTCACCAGAAGGACCGACTGCCTTGCTTAAAGAAATGGTCCAATCGGCCGTGCCACAACAAACATCTAATGCTTTGCTACCGTCTTTGACATTCATTTCTTTCATTACACGTTTTCTCCATGTTTTATGTTGTTCAAAGCTAATGATGTTATTTAAGCGATCATACTTTCCAGAAATATTTTGAAAAACGTTATGGACTTGTTCTTTTTTTGCTTTATTATCTGTCATCATTGATTACCTCTTTTTTAATAAATTTCTGATTTAATTTCATCTAAAAATGTAGTTAATTCATCTTTTGAATATTTCTTTAAATACGAAGGATGATTTTCTAATATGTTTGCTAATAATTTTTGGTTTATATTTACTGTTTCTATATTTGGTACGTATCGATTGATTGTTATAAGTGGAAATTTATTTTCTATCATTAAAATATAATGTCCAATTTTTTCTCTTGGAATCACTCCATTATGGATTGAAGATTTCATTTCGTTAATTTCAACAATCGCTGAACTAATTTGCTTTTGAAAAATTGGATCATGTAACTTCGCTAATAATGTATAAAAGTGAGCGCTTAGTAAATCACCAATTAATATGGCTTTCTTAGAGGATAAATTTTTGGAAACCTCATCTAAATGACGCATGGCAGTATCTATAGTGAGGCAAGCTAATTTAGCATCTTCAGGTATATCATAAGAATCAAGGATTTTTGCTAATACTTCATTTATATAAATAGCGTCATAATGATGTATACCTTTCAAGCGTTGGGTAATTTGTTTTTCAAAAATACTTAATGTCGTTTCCATGTTCACACCTCACGTTATTATCAATATACATATTAACATTATATAAGGAAAATTAAAATCAACGGTTTTCAAACTGATAAATATATACGTTTTATGTATTTTGTGAATAATAAAAATTATTCAAAGAAATGAATTATGTTTTGTTAATTATTTTAAAAAGCTCTTAATATCATATCATCATATCGAATGATACCATATTAAGAGACATAGTTTACAATCTATTTTTATTTGCGTTTAAAAGTTTTTACCAAAAGAAAAAAGCCCCTGTAACAAGGGCTTCACTTGTAAGTAAAGAATTATTTAACTGCATCTTTTAAAGCTTTACCAGCTTTGAACGCCGGTACTTTGCTTGCAGGGATATCAATTTCTTTACCAGTTTGTGGATTACGTCCTTTACGAGCAGCACGTTCACGTACTTCGAAATTACCGAATCCAATTAATTGTACTTTTTCACCTTTAGAAAGTGATGTTTGAATTGATTCGAATACTGCATCTACAGCTAAACCAGCTTCTTTTTTAGTTAAGTCAGCTTGTTCAGCAACAGCATTGATTAAATCTGTTTTGTTCATTATGAATTCACCTCCCCTAGGGTTTATAATGATAACTTAATATCATTATGGTATGACTTTAACACAACGAATACTGCAACTGCAATGATTTATGTGTAAAAAACGTTGAATTAATAGGATTTTAATATCAAATTGTTATATATTTGCTAAAAAGTGTAATACTTCTATCTTATTCAGCTTTTTTGCCACGTTCCATTAAATCTTTTACGCTTTCATCGACAGGTTGGTTTTCAAATAAAACTTTGTATAATGCAGTTGTAATTGGCATATCAATATTGTGTTCTTTTGCTAAATTATAAACTGATTTTGTCGTGTATACACCTTCAACAACCATATTCATTTCTTCCAATGCTTTGTCTAAGGATTTACCCTCACCTAATTTATAACCAAGTGTATAATTTCTAGAATGTGTAGAGGTACAAGTTACAATTAAATCGCCAATACCACCCAAACCTAAAAATGTGAGTGGATCTGCACCTAATTTTTCACCAAGTCTACTTATTTCAGCTAAACCTCTAGTCATTAATGCCGCTTTAGCATTGTCTCCGAAACCCATTCCTGAAATCACACCGCTTGCAACAGCTATAATATTTTTCAAAGCACCACCCAATTCTACGCCAACTAGATCGTCATTAGTATAAACTCTTAAATAATCGTTCATAAATAAATCTTGAGCTAGCTTACTCACCTCTGTTGATTTAGAAGAAGCAGCCACTGTAGTTGGTTGTTTGATGACAACTTCTTCAGCATGACTTGGCCCTGATAATACACCAATACCTGCATTATGTTCAGGGCTGATTGAGTCTTCTAACATTTCAGAAACACGTTTATAAGTGTCGTTTTCTATTCCTTTAGCAACATGGATAAAGGTTTTTTTCGATGATAAATGTGAATCTATTTCACTTGCAACTTCTCTCATCGCTTTAGTAGGTAAAGCCATGAGATATACATCTGAATGTGTTATTGCTTTATTTATATCAGTAGTTGCGTTAATTGATAACTCAAGTTGTGCATTTTTAAGATATTTTGTGTTTGAATGTAATTCATTTATTTCTTTAACAGTCGTTTCATTTTTTCCCCACATTAATACTTGGTGTCCATTTTCAGCTAAGACATTTGCTAATGCCGTACCAAAACTCCCCGTACCAAAGACAGTTATATTAGACATGTAACCCCTCCATTTATTAATTTCTTCTTCTAGATATGATGTGTACAGGTGTACCTTCAAATCCAAAGGCAGCTCTTATTTGATTTTCAAGATAACGTTTATAAGAAAAATGCATTAATTCTACGTCATTTACAAATACAACAAATGTAGGAGGCTCTATTGCAACTTGTGTAGCATAAAATACGTTTAATCGACGTCCTTTATCTGTTGGTGTAGGATTCATAGAAATTGCATCTGTGATAACTTCATTTAATGTTGAACTTTGAACACGTTTTTTATGATTTTCACTAGCTTCTAGAATATATGGGAATAGTGTAGATAATCTTTTCTGTTCTTTAGCTGAAACAAATGCGATTTGTGCGTAATCTAAGAATTGAAATTCTTTACGCACTTCGTCTTTAAATTTCTTCATTGTGTTTGTTTCTTTATCTACAGCATCCCATTTATTGACAACTATAACAATCGCTTTTCCTTCTTCATGCGCATACCCAGCGACACGCTTATCTTGTTCTATAATGCCTTGTTCTGCATCAATTACTACTAAAACAACGTTTGATCGTTCTATCGCTTTAAGTGCTCGTAAAACTGAGTACTTTTCTGTATTTTCATATACTTTACCTTTTTTTCGCATACCAGCAGTATCAATAAGGACGTAATCTTGATCATCATAGCTATATTCAGTATCAATAGCATCTCTAGTTGTCCCAGCAACATTTGATACGATAACACGATTTTCACCTAATATGGCATTAACTAAACTTGACTTCCCAACATTAGGGCGACCAATGATTGATAAACGAATTGTATCTTCGTCATATGGGTCTGGTTCTTCTTCTTTGAAGTTTTTAACTACTTCATCTAATAAATCACCTAATCCCAAACCATGTGAACCTGAAATAGGATAAGGATCTCCGAAACCTAGTGAATAAAAATCATAAATTTCATTACGCATTTCAGGATTATCAACTTTATTCACAGCTAATACAACGGGTTTTTTAGATTTATATAGCATTTGAGCTACCATTTCATCACTTTGTGTTAAGCCTTCTCTAACATTTACCATAAAAATAATGACATCAGCTTCATCTATGGCAATTTCTGCTTGTGCTCTTATCTGTGTTTGGAATGGAGCTTCACCTATTTCAATACCTCCAGTATCAATGATATTGAAATCATGAGTTAACCATTCGCCTGATGAATAAATTCTGTCACGAGTCACACCTGGTGTATCTTCAACAATAGAGACACGTTCACCTACGACTCTGTTAAAAATTGTAGACTTTCCAACATTCGGTCTTCCTACAATAGCAACTATAGGTTTAGTCATAACTAACTTCCTCTCTTTTTTAATCTCTATAATTCTATCATACGAGGTAAGTATTTCAAAAGAAATTATTAATGAAACCATTTAAATGATTTCCATTAAATACAATTACTTAATTGATTGATATGGACACTAAAAAAATAAATCTTGCCCTAACATAATATAGGACAAGATTTAGGTTTGGTCTTATGATAACTATTAAAACTTAATATCTTTAAGTTTATCTCCGAAAACATCACCAAGTGTTGGATTGTCTTCATCTTCATTATTATCTAAATACGATTGCGTTGTTTCATTATCACTTTCAGCAACGTTTTCGTCAGATAATGTTGCTTTAATAGAAAGTGAAATACGTTCATTATCAATATCGACACTGAGTATTTTAACACTGACAACTTGTCCTGGTTCTAACACTTCACCAGGTGTACCGATGTGTGAATGACTGATTTCTGAAATATGAACTAAACCTTGAACTCCAGGTTTGATTTCAACAAAAGCACCAAAATTTGTAAGTCTGACAACTTTACCTTCTATTACATCGCCTTCATTGACTTCTCCTTTTAATGATTCGAATGGGCTTGGTAACGTATCTTTAATTGATAATGAAATACGTTCAGAATCTTTATCAACAGATTTTACCTTCACTTTTACTTGATCACCAATTGAGACAACATCTTCTGGTGATTTAACATGTTCATGTGATAATTCAGAAACATGTACAAGTCCATCTACGCCACCAATATCGATAAACGCTCCGAAGTTTGTTAAGCGTGCAACTTTACCTTCTATTACATCGCCTTCATTAAGATTATTTAGTAAGTCATCTTTTTTCTCCGCATTTTCTAATGCTTCTACAGCTTTACGACTAAGAATGACGCGATTATTTGCTGGATCTAGTTCTTCAACTTTTAATTTTAGAACTTGACCTTCAAAATGAGAGAAATCTTCGATGAAATCGGTTGAAATTAATGAAGCTGGTACAAACCCTCTTTGACCAACATCTACTACCAAACCACCTTTTACAACTTCAGTGACTTTAGCTTCGATAATTTCATCATTATCTAATTTTTCTTGTAAAAATTCATATGACTTTTCAGTTTCTAATTGACGTTTAGATAAGATATAAGTACCTGTCTCATTTTCTTCGTCATATTCCACTTTTGTAACATATGCACCGATTTCGTCACCAACTTTAACAGCATCACTCGGATTATCAATATGATGTGTTGAAAGTTGACTTATAGGGATAATACCGTTAAATTTACCACCGTTAACATGTACAATTACTTGTTTTTCTTCAATCTCTTGAATTTCACCAGTAACTTTATCCCCTTCTTTAATTTCGTTAATCATTGATTCATTGAATTCTTCAGTCATCTTGTCTGCCTCCTTATTACACTACATATTTATAACATCTTATAATTTGACAGAATTGTCAAGAAATTCCACTTTATAGTGAACACTCTAATTCCATACATTTAAAAATATTAATTGATACTTATCATGTAGACAATAGTTTTAATATCAATAGCAATTTACATTGACTTATATGTAGTACAAATTTTAAAAATCTACTACAATAATATACCCTAATTTTGATATTTTATAACTTTTTTACATTATTTTAACAAAAAGACAAAAAGAATAACAAATTGCCATGCATGCTTAATTATTTAAATTTTTTCTACTAATGTTAAAATTTTATCAGTAACTTCTTCGATACTCATACCAGTAGTGTCAATTGTTATTGCATCATCAGCTTTTTTCAATGGAGATATTTCTCTATTCATATCATATTGATCACGCTCAGAAATTTCTTTTTTTAATTGTTCTACTGTTGATTGAATCCCTCTGATTTCATTGTCCTTTTGACGACGTACAGCACGTTCTTCCACAGAAGCAATCATATATATTTTTAAATCAGCATCAGGTAAGACAACAGTACCGATATCTCTTCCGTCCATTACGATTCCTTTTTGCTCTGCCAATTCTTGTTGTTTTTCAACTGCAAATGAACGCACTGATTCTTTTGAAGAAACATAGGAAACATGATTCGTTACATCATTTTCTCTTAAATAATCTGTAACATCTTGGTTGTCTAAAATAATTCTTTGCCCTTTTTCTTCATCATAAGTTAATGATAGCTCCGTTGACTGAACAAGTTCAGAAAAATTTTCAGTTTTATTTAATTGTAAATATTTATAAGTAATAGCACGATACATTGCACCAGTATCTACATAAACCATAGACAATTTGGCTGCCACAAGTTTTGCTATTGTACTCTTACCTGCGGCTGCAGGTCCATCAAGTGCGATATTTATTGGTTTCATTTTAGTAACCCTTCCTTGTTGTTTTATAGATATTATTTTATCATAAATATGTATTTTATAAATAGGAGGAATGCACACATGAAAAAACTTCTTGTCATACATACTGGTGGTACGATTAGCATGTCACAAGATGAATCAAACAAAGTTGTTACAAATACGGATAATCCAATTTCGAATCATCAAAATATTATTAATAAATATGCTGATGTAACTGAAATAACACCTTTTAATGTACCATCTCCACATATGAATATTGAGTATGTAGAAACATTAAAGCAAATTATTAACCAATCTGAAAAACAAGATGACTATGATGGTTATGTGATTACACATGGCACTGACACGCTAGAAGAAACGGCGTATTTATTAGATTTAACAGTGGATACCTCGAAACCAATTGTAATCACAGGTGCGATGCGTTCCTCTAATGAAATTGGTGCAGATGGATTATATAACTTTTTATCAGCAATTAGAGTTGCAATAAGTGATGAATCATTAAATATGGGTGTTATGGTGGTATTTAATGATGAGATTCATACAGCTAGAAATGTTACGAAAACACATACTTCTAATACGAATACTTTTCAAAGTCCGAATCATGGTCCTTTAGGTGTGATTACAAAACAAAGTGTACAATTTCATCACAGACCATTTGATCATTTAGTACTGACTGAAATAAATCAAACTTTAAATATCCCCCTTGTTAAAGCATATATGGGGATGAATAGTGATGTATTATCTTTCTACAGTAAAAAACAAGTGGATGGCATTATAATTGAAGCACTCGGACAAGGTAATTTACCTCCGACATGTTTAGAAGGATTGAATCAATGTTTAAGTAATCATATACCAGTCATACTTGTATCTAGATCTTTTAATGGCATTGTTGGCCCAATTTATGCCTATGAAGGTGGCGGAGCAACATTAGAGGAAAAAGGTGTTATTTTCTCTAATGGATTAAATGGACAAAAAGCGAGACTGAAATTATTAATCGGTTTAAGTAATCATTTAACGTTTGAACAATTGAAAAAGTATTTTGAAGCTCAGTTATAAAATAAAAAAAGAGTTGAGATAAGTAATATTGGATTTTTAGAATATTGAAGGAATTCTAAAATAATAATCACTTATCCAGCTCTTTTTTTTATATTATGACTCTAAAGGTGTTTGTTTTTTAGATAAAATATTTTGTGTGATGATGCCACCATGATATTTACCGTTTTCAATGAAAATCGTATTAGCATCATTCCCTGCTGCAATTACACCAGCAATATAACAATTTTCAACATTTGTTTCATAAGTTTCTTTGTTATGAACCGGTGCTGTACCATATTCATTTTCATTGATTTCAATTCCAATTGATTCTAAGAAATTATAGTCCGGGTGATAACCAATCATTGCAAAAATATAATCGTTAGGAATCTCAATTACTTCCCCATCTTGCTCATAAATAACACTGTCTTCAGTTATTTTTGTGACGTCAGCATTAAAAGCCATGTTTATTTTTTCATGTTTCACTAATGATTCAAAGTTAGGTAAAATCCATGGTTTAACTGCTTTTGGATAGTCAGAACCACGATAGATAACTGTGACATGTGCACCAGCTTTTTCTAATTCCAATGCTGCATCTACTGCTGAGTTTTTGCCACCGATGATAACAACATTTTGATCGAAATAAGGATGTGCTTCTTTAAAGTAATGTTTTACTTTTGGTAGTTCTGCACCTTCTACTTCTAAAGTATTATGTTGACCATAATAACCAGTAGCTACAGTTAGAAATCGACACTGATAAACATCTTTCGTAGTAGTAAGTGTAAAACGATTATTAATTTTTTTAACAGTAAGGACTTCTTCGAAAGCATTGATACGTAGTTGATGATGTTTAACAACTTCTCTATAATACACTAATGCTTGATTTCGACGTGGTTTGCTTTCTTCTACAATAAACGGAATGTCACCGATACTTAATTTATCACTTGAAGAAAAGAATGTTTGGTGTGTTGGATAGTTATAAATAGCATCCACTACATTTCCTTTTTCAATTACTAATGTATCAATCCCTTTTTTCTTTTGTTCGATAGCGGCACTTAAACCACATGGTCCACCGCCAATGATTATACTTTCTACTGTTTGCATAGTATTTGTCCTCCTTTTACCACCCATTTATTATACCAGTAGATTTTAAAAAACCAAGTGATAGAATTTGAAAATTTGTTTACAATAAAAATTAATTCATTGAAATTAGCACAATACAAAAAGGACTAATCCATTTGATAAGGATTAGTCTCAGGCTGTCGACAAAGTCTCCGACTTTGTTGGCAGTTTTTATGCATGCTTTCCGCGGGCACTGCCTTAGCCTATAGTCTTCGGCTAGTGCTATTCCCGCAGGAGTCGGCATAAATCACTGTCAATATTATAATATATGTAAATTAAACAGTGATGTTATTTATGCTGTTGAATAAATCAATCAATAAAAGAGAGCAAGATAAAATAATTTCTTTTTCTGAATTTGTCTCTAATAATCATTTATTACGTAAAGTCGATGCGATATTAGATTTAAATTTTGTATATGAACTTGTCGAAGATAAATATTGTCTTGATAATGGTAAACCATCAATAGATCCAGTTGTTTAGTAATAATTATACAAGTCGTTTTCATGATACAGATTTATTTGAACAAATATTTGAGAAAATACTAAAAATAGCTATCAAAAAGAAATCTATTAGATCAGTCATTTTTATTTATTGATTTTATGCATATTAAAGTAAATGCAAATAAGAATAAATACACCAAAAGAATTGTGAAAAAAGATACGCCCCACTTGCAGAAAGAATTGGACAATGAAATAAATAAACAAAGACGAGCACTAAGAAAAAAGCCATTAAAAAGTAAAAACAAGGAGGAAAATAAAACAAAAAAAGTTAAGCACAACTGATCCAGAAGCCGGATACTACGCTAATTTGTGGTGCCATGAATTTAATAAATCGCATTGCGACTAGTAAAAGTACCAATAATGGTCTGAAAGACTACTACTATTTTGAAAAAACTATATAAGTAGAAAATAAACAAACCCTTCGCAAATTAATGCGAAGGGTTTGTTTACGTTCAGTAACTAATCCATTTGATAGGGATTAGTCTTTTTATGGAAATGGAGTTAATATTCAAGCTCATTATATTTGTACAGTGTGAATGATATTATTGAGGGATAACTAATTGTTGTCCATTATGAATATCATTACCTTGTAAACCATTGGCTTTTCTGATTTTTTCTACATTTTCAGGAGAACCACTTCCATAATATTGGATAGCTATTCTGTATAGGTTTTGACCATTTACAGTATGTGTTTGTTGTCCTGAATTGTTGTTTGAAGATTGATTGTTTTGTTGATTGTTTTGGCTGTTGGTTGCTTGGTCTTGATTTGCTGAATCATTATCTTGATTCGTAGCTTGGTTATCTTGTTGAGACTGATCGCTTTGACCACTTTGTGCATTTTGATCACTTTGATTACTTTGATTGCTTTGGTCTGATTCAGTAGCTTGATTTTGGTCGCTAGTAGCAGCATCATCAGAATTAGAATCAGTTTGATTTGAACTATCATTATTATCTGATTCAGCGCTATCGTCACTGTTTTTATTTGCTTTATCACTATCAGCATCTTTGTCTTTGTCTGAATCTTTCTTGTTGTCTTTATCTGAGTCAGCATTTTTATCTTTATTATCAGCTACTTTTTTATCGTCGTTGCTGCCACTATCATCATTATTGCCAGTTAGTGCCATACCACCAAAAATTCCGATTGCTGCTAAAATTAAAATTGCTGCTATAATAGGCAATATTTTTCCGAACAAGCCGCCTTTTTTCTTGTTCTTATTGTTATCATCATCATTATTATTATCGTTGTTATTGTTACCGTTGCCATTATTTCCACCAGAGCCGTTGCCATTTGAATGTGCAGCTTTTGCTCCTGCAGCACCAGCACCAGCTGCGGCAGCACCTTTTTTCTTGTTCTTATTGTTATCATCATCATTATTATCGTTGTTATTGTTATCGTTGCCATTATTTTCACCAGAGCCGTTGCCATTTGAATGTGCAGCTTTTGCTCCTGCAGCACCAGCACCAGCTGCGGCTGCTCCGCCAGCTACGGTAGCACCTTTTTTCTTGTTGTCTTTTTGCTCTTTATCTTTTTCAGATTTAGCACTAGTTTCTTCAGTATGTTGATCTTTATTATTAGATGCACCTACGTCTGTGCTAGCACCACTTTTTTCTTTATCTTTTGTTGATGTGATATCATCTTTTGAATCAACAGATTCGTCTTTTTTGTCATGATGTTTTTTAGTGGCATAAGCACCAGCACCAGCAGCTGCCGCTCCACCAGCCACGGCAGCACCTTTTTTCTTATCGTTTTTATCTTCAGATTGGTTGTCGTTATGTGTTTCGTTATCACTATCTTTTTCACTTCGATTTTGATTTATATTATTGCTTTCTGAAGGGTCTTGATTCTTATTGATTTCATCTGTATGAGATGATGAATGTGTGTCTTGTTGTTGTTCATCATCTATTTGACTTGATTTATCATTATTTTCATCAACAGGTGATTGGTTTCCTTCATTTTGATGTGTTGCCGTATCTCTTCTACGTTGTCTTCTTTGAGCATTTCTAGGAGGGAATTGTTCGTCTTTTTTATCAGAAACTTCCTCTTTTACGTTGTCAACGGAATCGTTAACAGAATCCTGTACATCATCTTGATGTTCTTTTGGATCAATAGATTGACGATTTTTCTCAAAATCATCTTTGAAATTATTATTAGACAAATTCATCATCCTTCCGTCATTTAATTTTAGTATATACTGTTTTACCCTAAAAGGTAGTATATATGTATAAATTTTATATGAAAAATAAATAAAACTTTAGTGTATATCTCGTATTATAGCTTGATTGAAAAAGTGAAGTAAAGCATTTATCTTTTATTTGAATATATTTTGTAATTTTTCTTTATAATCCATTTTTCTTTTCACTTTTTTACTATTAATTATATGAATTGATTTTAATTCTGAGTCATTATCGCAACACTGTGTTGGTTTAGATGTTAGATTTTCACCGAAAAATTCTATCATATATGCTCTGCGACATTGATCTAAGTTTTTATAACCTAACATTCGATAATAACCTCGTTGTTTTCGTTCAAAAGCTGCTTTGAAAATAGCACGCAATTGTTCAATTTTATAATAACTACTAAGAACGTCTAATATTTCATTTTTTTCAGGTGGTAAAAACATACCTAATTCAAATGAACTCACATCTTCTTCTGTAATGATATCGGCAAAGAGTAACGTTTCTAATAAATAGCTGTCATCTGGTTGATAAAGACTGATTGCTTGGCTTGACTTACCATCACGTCCTGCACGTCCAATTTCTTGCATATAACTTGATGGGCTCGTAGCTAAATGAAAATGTATGATTGTTCGAATATCTTTTTTATTAATCCCCATACCAAAAGCGCTCGTTGCTACAATAATGGGTATTTCATTATTTATAAACTGATGTTGTACTGTATGTCGTTCTTGATAGGTTAAATCACCATGGTATATTCCTGTTAAAAAGCCATATTGGTAAATTGCTTTGGCTAAAGTCAGGCACATTTTTTTAGATGAAACATAAATAATTGTTGGTCCTGATTGTTCTAACATTGGAAGTAGCCATTTTAACTTTCCGTGATCATCTTCGAAATTTTTGTGAGATAATGTAATATTCTCTCTATTCGTTGTTGTTTTCACAACAGTAAATGTTTTATTTAACATGTGATTTAAGTCGTATGTTAAATATGGTGGTGCTGTAGCAGTCAAAGCAAGTATGTTTGCTTTAGGAAAATGATTGATAATTTTCCCTACAAGGGCATAATGTGGTCTGAAATCATAACCCCATTCAGACAAGCAGTGTGCTTCATCTAAAACAATTAACCCTAAATCCAAACTTTGTATAAGTTTAAAATTATGTGGTTGCAACAAAAATTCAGGACTTAAAAATATAAAGCGACTATGTAGCAAAGATTGTATATTTTGTTTTTTTTCATTTTCATCTAATCCTGAATGGATACATGAAACGTAATGCTCGCCTTGAAGTTTTAATTGCATGACCTGATCATCCATTAAAGATATTAATGGTGAGATGATGAGCGTTGGTTTTTGCTTAATATAGGTTGGTAATTGATAACATAGACTTTTCCCGCTACCAGTAGGCAATATACCCAAAGTATTTTTATCATTTAATACATGTTCTATAATTTCTTGTTGCCCAGGTTTAAATGTATCAAAACCAAACCATTTTTTTAATTCATGATGCAACATTTAAATCACCTCTTTCATAACCGATGATTAATAGTTTTATTTCAAAGTAATTTAATTTTGGAAATTTTTCTTTGTAGTTTCTTAGTCTTTCGCTACGATTTTCTACATAATAACTTAAAAAATGTGTATACGACTTCTCATTGATAAATGTATCGTAGTGTGATAAATATCCTTTGATAAATAATTCTAGTATATGATCTTCGATTGTATTTGGTTTTACATTTTGCATCTTGGCTAATTGTTTAAAACTGAGCCCTTTTTTTATACCATTGTATGTTTCTTCTGTTTTAAAAAGTAAAGTAGGTAAAATAATCAATTGACTTAAAATAGGATATTTAGTTACATTTTCTAATTCAAACATCATTATTACTAAATCATTCATTTCTAGTACAAACAAATGTTGTTGGGAAATGTCTTCTATTAAGCTAACTTGTTGTCTTGTATACATGCTTTCTTTATATCCTTGTAAATAGTAATGTAAGTATGTTTTATTATTCTTTTCCGTAATTGAAGAAAATAAAATATTTAATTCGTTATTTAATTTGAATGATATGTCCTTATTTTTAAAGTTGTTATATACTTTTTTCACTCTATATTGAATTGTACTGTTGTGCGTTACAGGTACAAATTGAAATGAATCATGTGCGATATTCGAAATTGTTTGGGTTAATAATTGAATTGCCTTAAAAGTATTTAATAAACTATCGTATGTATACCTTGGATGAGTACGAATTAATTGCGTATCATCAACATCTTGTGTTTCATTTTGAGCATATCCAACAAATGATGGATATTTTAAGTTTGGTAAGCTATGATACAATGATAATAGCTGTTGACTACAGGCGTCAAAAAAGGTTTGATGGGACTTTTTGCCTGTGATAATATTATATATGCTTTTTTCTGTTTTGTAATTATGTGCTTGCGTTCGTGTAAAGTGAATTAAATTATACATGTGTGCTCCCTCATTTTATAAAACAAAAACATTTGAAAAAATTTAAAACAGTAACTACAATACTAATTGTGTTATTAGTGTAGCATGTTTGTTAAAGGAGGCGAAGAGTTTGGCTAAATATACAATTGTTGATATGGATACATGCATTGCATGTGGTGCTTGCGGTGCTGCTGCCCCTGATATATATGATTATGACGATGAAGGTATCGCATACGTTATACTAGATGATAACCAAGGTACTGCGGAAGTACCAGAAGAATTATATGAAGACATGGAAGATGCATTAGAAGGTTGTCCTACAGATTCTATTAAAATTGAAGAGGAATCTTTTGACGGCGATCCTTTAAAATTTGAATAATAAAATTAATCAAATAGATGTTCATTTTTTGAATGAATTTAATTTATAAAAGCTCAGTGTATTCATTGTATTAATGAAAATGCTGAGCTTTTATATTAGGAAAAAGCAAACATTATGCAGATAATCATTTGGAAATGAACGAGTAAAGCTTTGTACATAAATCTTATTTACAAAATAAATAACCAATCCGTATACAAAAGGATTGGTTATTTTTTTAATATTTTACGATTTTGATCGTGCATGCTTACCTGGGGATATGGCTCGAGCCTGTAGTCTCTCACTCATATCATTTCCCCTCGGGCGTCAGCACGATGCAAAATCTCTATAAGTGATGTGTTTTAATACAATAAAAAAGCCTCGTATTATTTAACTTGTACAACTAATAGAAAGTCATATTTTTAATTAAACAAAAGATATAACTTAAAATGAATACACATGCATGATGGATGAGTCCATTTTATATAAAAAACTTACGATTTTGATCGTGCATGCTTGCCTGGGATATGGCTCGAGCCAGTAGTCTCTCACTCATATCTTTCCCCTAGGCGTCAGCACATTACAAAATCGTTATGAATGAGGCGTTTAAGCACAACAAATAAAGAGACAATATAAATGGTAATAACTTCCTTCAAGTTTCAAATTTATCAAAACCTTTTAATAACGAAAGAAGCTGAGATATTAAATTTATCTCAGCCATTCTCGAGTCTTTTATTCTTATTTGTTTCATATTTTTAGACTTAAACGTGTAATTAACTATTAGTTAAGTAAAATTTTTTCCAAACGTTTGAATAGTAGCATAAATATTAAAGAAATTATGATACCTTTTATTATGTTAAAAGGTATAACACCTGAAACTATAACAATTTTAATATTTTCAACTACATTAGTTAAATTCATAATCATGCCATATAGTGGTAATAAAACAAAATAGTTTAAAATACTTAAGACAATAGTCATGACAATTGTCGCTATAGCAAATCCAATAATTTGTGTTTTGACAGTATGTTTATTTTTAATAATATAAAAAGCACTTAAAATAAAGCTTGCACCAGCTAAGAAATTAGCAATGGGGCCCACTGGATCACCTATATTAAATAAGAAATTAAGTAAATTTTTTATAAATAATATAATAATACCGGCTACTGGTCCTAAACTAAAAGTTGCTAATAAAGCTGGAATATCACTAAAGTCTAATGTCAAATACGGCGGTAAAAACGGAATTGGAAATTTAATAAACATCAAAATAAATGACACCGCACTTAACATACTTATTGTAATAAGTCGTTTGGTTTGTTGTTGCATATTCAATTATCTCCTTCCATTCATCTTACACAGAAAAGGAGGATTTAATTGCACAACAAAAACCCTCCATCTTCTCCCATCCAGACTATACTGTCGGCTCTAGATTTACACTAGATCAGCCATTTATCTCATTAATAGATAAACGGGTCGCAGGCTTAAATTACTGCCGGTTGGGAATTACACCCTACCCCGAAGATGAATTTGTTAAATTTTATAAATATATCATAGCCTATTACTCAGATAAAAACAATAGACGTGCTCTATTCTAATTAAATGATATTATTTTTAAAAAAGACGAGATTGGAAATCAATATTAAAATATTGATTTCTTATCTCGCCTTTTTCAGCACACTCATGCTTTATAAATATTCATATTTATAAACTAAATCAAATTTAACTTTATACTAATTAATTGATAATCAAGTGTTTTTATATTCATCTGTTGGTTTTGGTAGATTAATTATAAAAGTAGTGCCTTTGCCAAGCTCACTTTTAACGTCAATCGTTCCTCCGTGTTCATCAATGATCATACGACAGATAAACAGTCCTAAACCAGTCCCCTGTTTACCCCGTTTTCGAGCAGTATCAACTTTATAGAAACGATCAAATACTTGTTGTAAATGTTCTGGAGCAATACCAGATCCTGTGTCTGAAATGTATAAGATATTTTCACTTTCTGTTTCTCCATAACTAATTGATATTAAATCACCAGGTTCTGTATATCTGGTAGCATTATCAATGAGATTGGTCAACACTTGTTCAATTCTATCCGTGTCGAAATACCATAATTGATTGTGTGTATTTGGATTTAAATTCATTGTTAACTTTAAATCATTTGCTTGTTTTTGGTATTTTTGTTGCATTCTACTTAGCAGCGGATCAATGGGTTGTTTAACTTTTTCTACAGTTAGTCCTTCAGCATCCATTCGTGCAACATTGAGCAATTCATTTACTAATCGATTTAAACGTTTTGTTTCATCAAGGACAATTGACAATGATTCATGTATTTCGTCTGGCTCTGTTACAATACCATCAACAATCGACTCTGTATATCCTTGTAATAATGAAATAGGCGTACGCAATTCATGCGATACATTAGCAATAAAATCTTTTTTCATTTGATCAATATTATGCTCATTTGTCATATCACGAATAATAGCGACAATACCACTTCGACCATCAGGTTGAATTTGTTCAATATAACTTGTAATAATGACAAAATAACGTGTGCTAATTTCATATTCTTCGAATTGTGTTTGCTGGGTTTTAAATGTTAATTCGTTTTGACGATCAAGCTTGTCTAAATCGTGAGCATCTAATATCTTTAAAATATTTTGTGCCATCTTGTTTGATATGATTATTTCTTGTTTATCATTAAAGCCAAGTACACCTTCAACCATAGAATTTATTAAACTATCTCTGATATTTTTAGATGAGGATAATGCGTCTATATGTTGTTGTATTTCGGAACTCATCGTGTTAAAAGCACGTGATAATTCTCCAATTTCATCTCGAGAATTAACAGGAACTACTTGAGCATAGTCCCCTTTAGAAACTTTTAATGCTTGTGTTCTTAAATTTCTAAGGGGCTTTGTAATTCGTGATGATAAGAAAAAGGCAAACACAGTTGTAATAGATAAAAAGATTATTGCAATAATTAATATAATGACTGTAATAACATTATTAGTATCTTCTATCGTTTTCAAATCTTGATAGATAAAAACACCACTATATTTACTATTATGAGGACTAGACTCTAGATTTTTAGATGGATAGCCTATTAAAACATAAGTCTTTTGCTGTTTATTCATATCAATTGTCACGTGCTCTGATATCTGTTTTCCTCGATCAAACACTTTTTCATAGTTTTTATTACTTTTAATTTCTTTGAACATCTTTTCTTTTGTCTCATCATTATTAATACTATCCATATGTTTATGGTTCATGATGATGAGTCCTACTGGCCCCTCGATAAGGGATTTACTATGTTTTATGGCAGTTGTTTTATCATCAGAATTCTCAACTAAATGACTTATTCTTTTAGCATCTTCAAGTAATGAATCTTCGGTTTCTTGCGTAAAGTAAGATTGTATAAACGTTATAAGTGCTGCACTTAATAAAATTAAAACTGTCGTTACTATAAAGATTATAGTTAACCACAGTTTTACTACTACGTTATTGAGTCGGTTCATTTTCAGATTTAACCTCGAATTTATAGCCAACGCCCCAAACGGTCTGAATCATTTGGGCAGCTTCATCAGAAACGCGATTTAATTTTTCTCTTAAACGTTTTACATGTGTATCAACAGTACGCAAATCTCCGTAAAATTCATAGTGCCATACTTCTTTTAAAAGTTGTTCACGATCAAAGACTTTATTTGGCGTTTTTGCTAAAAAGATTAAAAGTTCATATTCTTTTGGAGTTAAGTTTACTTGGTTGCCATCTGCTAGCACACGGTGTGCGTCATTATCAATCACAAGATGTTCAAACTCTATTAAATCTCGTGCATGTGGTTCGCTTTGTTCTGTATGTGCAACTTGAGTTCTTCTTAATAAAGCTTTGACACGTAAAACCACTTCACGCGGTGAAAATGGTTTTACAATATAATCATCTGCACCGGATTCAAAACCTTCTACGCGGTTTGTTTCCTCTCCTTTAGCAGTTAACATAATAATTGGTGTTTCCTTTTGCTCTCTTAATCTAGATGCCACAGTAATGCCATCCATTTCTGGCAACATTAAATCTAATAAGATACATGCATAATCATGTTCCATTGCCATTTTGTATGCTTCTTGTCCGTCTCTAGCTTCATGAGTTTCAAAAGATTCTCTTTCTAAGTACAATTTTAATAATCGTCTGATTCTATCTTCATCATCGACGATAAGTATTTCGTTTGACATAGGTTCGTACCCTCCCACACTGCTAACTTTCAATTTCAACCATATTATATCATAGGTTGAGCTATAAAAGTGTTTATGAATGAAAAGTTTGTGAAAAAATTATCAATATCAAGTTTTTGTTAAAGTAAAGTCATAATTAATGTCCGTGTTCTGCAATTTGACGTATCGTTTTTACTTCGTGAGGTGTAAGTACGCGACCTTCACCTGCATTGAGTCCTTTTAGATTTAAAGGACCAAATTCTATGCGCTGTAATTTTGATACTTGATGACCAAAGTGTTCAAACATGCGTCTGACTTGTCTATTGCGACCTTCAGTTATTGTAATTTCAACAAGTGTAGTGTTTTTATCTTTATCTTGGTTTTTGACTTTAACTGTTGCAGGTTGTGTTTTTCCATCTTCTAAATTAATACCTTGTTCTAATGCTTTAACTTCTTCACGCATTAGATAACCTTTTAATTTAACTACATATTTCTTTTTGATTTTATAACGAGGGTGTGTCATTAAGTTAGTGAACTCACCATCATTGGTAAGTAAAAGTAACCCTGATGTATCATAATCTAAACGTCCGACTGGATAAATCCTTGTCTTAATTTGTTTGAAATAATCAGTAACGACCTTTCTACCTTTGTCATCTGATACGCTAGTGATAACTTGCGAAGGTTTATAGAAAAGAATATATAGTTTATCTTCTTGTTCTAATTTAATTCCTTCAACTTCTACTGTATCTGTCGGTTTTACTTTAGTACCTAATTCTGTTTCAATTTCACCATTTACTTTTACTTTACCTTCTGTAATTAATGTTTCAGCTTTACGTCTTGATGTATAACCACTATTTGCGATACGTTTTTGTAATCTTTCTGTTTCTTTATTCATTATTATCTCCTTTTTGATTTACTAAATTACTAAAGAAAGCTTCTATTTCTTCGTCTTCTTCATCAGTAGTTGGTAAATCATCTAATTGTTCAATACCAAATACATTTAAAAATAATGCTGTTGTATATAATTGTTGACTTCTCGAATCTTCCTCATCTTTAGCTTCAATTAAACCACGTGCTATTAGAGTTTTGACGGCTCCGTCAGAATTAATGCCTCTAATCATTTCGATATCACTTCGAGATAATGGCTGATTATATGCTATTATCGATAAAGCTTCCATTGCTGCTTGCGATAATTTCATTTTAGATTTTTGTTCTATTAACTTCTCAATGTATTCTGACGCGTCTTTTTTAGTTGTTAAGACATAATGTTCCCCATAATGTTGGATTTCTAAGCCACAAGCGTCATATTCTTTTATTAATGTGTGGAAACTATCTTGGTCAATGTCTAAAATTTCTAGAATTTGTTTTTCTTCAAGTCCTTCATCACCTGCAGTATAAAGTAATGCTTCCAGGATACCTTTATCGTTCAATGCCATAATTAACTCCTCTTAAAATATTAATATCGTCAAAGCTTTTTTGTTGTTCAATATTTACTATTCCAGATTTAGACATTTCTAGTATTGCAAGGAAATGAGTAACAACCATTTCCAATGGTTCAGTAAAATTGAATAAACTAAAAAAGTTGAATGATTCATGTTTTTGTAAACGTTGAGTTACTTGTGAAGTAGCTTGTTGAATTGTAAACGTTTCTTTTCGAATATCGACGGATTTAGGTGTTTGATATTCAACACGATTTTTCACCTTTTGGTAAGCTATGATTAACTCTGTTAAATCAATCGTATTATTAGGATCCCAAGTTTCATTTGATTCTAAGTGCGTTAAATCCGTTGGATGTTTAGAATAATACTTTTCTCTTTCCGCCCTTTTTTCGTTTAAGAGCACTGTGTATTCTTTATAGTTTTGATATTCAATTAATCTCTCAACCAAATTTTCGCGTGGATCATCATCTAAATCGTCAACTTCTTCTGAATGAGGCAATAACATTTTGCTTTTTATCATAAGTAATTCTGAAGCCATAACTAAATATTCACTTGCCACATTAATTTCTAATTGACTCATCGCATGTATATATTGCATATACTGTTCTGTTAAAGATTTCATTGGTATATCATAAATATCAATTTCAAATTTTTGAATAAGATGCAATAATAAATCTAAAGGACCATTAAAGGCATCGAGTTTTACTTCATACATTTTATCTACCTCATATTAGCAAGTTAAGTGCGTAATTCACTAAATTATTATAGCATGTTTATTATAAACATTTAAAATCGGAGCGATATTCATGTTGAAAAATGCACTAAAAGATTTTTATTTTCAATTTCATACAAAGCAACATTATTTTCTTTGTCACGATATTTTAGAAGAAGCTTGGAAAACTAACCCAAATTACAATAAGAATGATGCTGTTGTGAGTCTTATATTGATTGCAACTGGATCTTATCATTACCGTAGACAAAATTATGTAGGCGCCCACAAATCTTTTAATAAGGCATTAAAAGTTATTGAAAACTATGATTCAGCGATTAATATTGGACTAGATATACAACCGTATAAAAGTCTGCTAGTTGGATTAATTAAAGCTGCAAAAAAAGAGAAATCTTTTGAGCCAATTCATCTACCTTTAACAGATACAATGGAACAAATTGTATTAGAACAGTACCCGAATTATGTGCTGACATATTATAAAATTGAAGATGATTATATCATAGACCACCATTTAAAAAGGGATAGAACTGAAGTTGAAGCGGCAAGGAAACGTGCATTACAAGCGCGAAATAGATCAGTATAAACACTTTACTTACGTAGATGATTTGTTACATGCTATGGCATCAATAAAAAAACACAGTCCAGTTATTCAATCGAATAAACCAGTCTGTGTTTATGCTCTTGGATGAAATTCGTTATACATCTTACGAATTTGTGATTTCGAAACGTGTGTATACAATTGTGTTGTTGATATATCAGAATGACCGAGCATTTCTTGTACTGCACGTAAATCTGCTCCGTTTTCAAGTAAATGGGTAGCAAATGAATGTCTTAATGTATGTGGTGTTAAAGTTTTTAATATATTTGCTTTGATACCATTTTGTTTAATCATTTTCCATATCGCTTGTCTCGATAAAGGTTTGCCGTGCATGTTTAAAAATAGTGTATCAGTGACCGTATTTTTTAATAATTGTGGTCTTACCGTTTCTAAATAAGTGTTTAAGTATTCAATCACTGTATCGCCTAATGGCACAATTCTTTCTTTATTTCCTTTACCAAAAACACGTATAAAGCCCATAATTAAATTAACGTCTTCTAATTCAATCTGAATCAGTTCTGATACACGCATGCCGGTAGCGTAAAGTAATTCTAACATTGTGCGATCTCTATAGCCGTTGTTTTTGGATAAATCAGGTGTTTCTAATAGTCTCAGTACTTCATCTATTTCTAAAACATCTGGTAATTTACGATCATATTTAGGTGTTTCTATTAATACCGTTGGGTCTTTTGCTGCATATTTTTCTCTTAATGCAAACTGATGAAAACTACGAATAGTAGAAATGAAGCGAGCTAATGATTTTGAAGATGCGCCTTCATCATGTAAGTGACCCAAACATTCTTGAATAAGTTGTCTATCCACAAAATCAATATGACTAATTTTGTGTAATGTTAAAAATTCATCATATTTCTTTAAATCTCTTCGATATGCACCAATTGTATTTACACTTAACCCTTTTTCTAATTGTATAAATTTCAAATATTCATCTATAATATTTTTCACTGTACTACCTCTATTTCTGAAATAGTATTTTTAAATTTATTTCCCTTTTGCTTGGCATGACGCACAAATACCATGGAATGTTAAACGATGGTCTAATATTTTAAATTCAAATTCATTTTCAACTCTTTCCTCTACACGAGGTAATAAGTCTTCTTCGATTTCTTCTACTTTACCACATTCCATACAAACAAGATGGTGATGAAAATGTTTTGCTCCTTCTTTTCTCAAATCGAATCGAGCAACACCATCTCCGAAATTTATTTTATCTACCACTTTCAATTCTGCTAGCAATTCTAAAGTACGATATACAGTTGCAAGTCCAATTTCAGGTGCTTTGTCTTTAACTTTCAAATAAACATCTTCAGCACTTAAATGGTCTTTTTCATTTTCAATTAAAACTCTTAAAGTTGCTTCACGTTGTGGCGTCAATTTATAAGATGATTGCTGTAATTGTTGCTTCACGCGATTTAATCGTTCTTCCACGGAAGCCTCACTCCCCTACTAATAATTATAATCATTTTAATTTAGTTATGATATATATATATAAAATACCAATAATTGATAAAATTCGCAAGTATTCTCGCATCTTATTTATAATGATTATAATTAAGTATTAAATGTTGTAAAGCAATTATAGTTTTTGCGTCTTCTATTTCTTTATTGTCTAACAACGTTTTTATTTCGTTCATATCATAATATGCTAATTCTAAAAATTCATCTTCATCTAATTGCATTTTACCTTTTGTTAAATTTTCAGCTATATAAATTGATAATTTCTCATTTGAGAAACCTGGAGAACCATACATTTCAGTTATATGTTCTAATTCATCAGCAATATAACCTGTTTCTTCTTCAAGTTCACGTTTGGCAGCTGAAATTCGTTCTTCACCTTGTTCCAATTTGCCTGCAGGAATTTCTAAAAGTGGTTTTTCACAAGCTTTACGAAATTGTTTCACTAATATCACTTTGTTTTCAGGTGTAATTGGACAAACTGCGACAGCACCATTGTGGTATATCAATTCACGTTTAGAAGTTTGTCCATCGGGTAGTTCAACATCGTGGACTTCTAAATCAATGATTGTCCCTTTATAAATAGAAGTACTATGTAAAGTCTTTTCAAATAGGTTCATAAATAATCACAGTCCTTTTAATTGATTTAAGATATTGTTAAGATGTACTCATTAGTTATTATGGGAATAGCGAATGAACATATACTTGTTTCATTATGCTATGTATAGATTTAATATTGAAAATCCATCTTACTTTATTACGTCTACGCCCTATTATTCAAGTGTATCGAAAGGAGATAAAACATGCAAAAAAATGTTTTGAAAAGCGGTATAGAAATTTCAGAGTTAGGTTTAGGTTGTATGAGTCTTGGAACAAGTAAGAAACAAGCAGAGCCTATCATTGAACGTGCAATTGAACATGGTATCACGTATTTTGATACAGCTGATATGTATGACAAAGGTGTAAACGAAACAATTGTTGGTGAGACTTTAAAAAAATATCAAAATAGAGATGATATCATTATTGGTACAAAAGTAGGAAATCGTTTAACAGAAGATGGTTCTACAACTTGGGATCCTTCTAAATCTTATATCAAAGAAGCAGTGAAAGGATCCTTGAAAAGACTCGGATTAGATCATTTAGATTTATATCAGTTACACGGTGGTACAATCGAGGATCCAATTGATGAAACAATTAGTGCTTTCGATGAATTAAAGAAAGAAGGTATTATCCGTGCTTATGGTATTTCTTCAATCAGACCTAACGTGATTGATTACTATTTAGAACATAGCGATATCGAAACGCTAATGTCTCAATTTAATTTAATTGATAACAGACCAGAGCAACTTTTAGATGATGTACATGCTAAAAAAGTTAAAGTACTAGCACGTGGTCCAGTATTTAAAGGGTTATTAACTGCTAAAAGTAACAATGTGTTAGATTCAAAATTTAGTGATGGTATTTTTGATTATACTTATCAAGAACTTGGAGAAACAATTGCATCAATTAAAGAAATTGAAAGTAATTTATCTGCACTTACTTTTAATTATTTAACTTCTCATGATGCATTAGGTTCTATCATTGTAGGTGCAAGTAGTACAGATCAGCTAGATGAAAATGTAAAAAATTATCAACGTTCAAAAGACATAAGTTTAGAAGCATTAAAAGCAGCGCAAGATCGAGTGAAAAATTTAGAATATACCCAACATTTTAAATAAATCTCTTTTCGTTGTCCTAAAACATGTATGTCTGAGCAAAGATAAAAATATAAATAACTTCTATCAAAGCAAAAACGTCAATTTCTCTTATGATTTTATAGAAATTGACGTTTTTATTTTTATAAAGCTTCTTAATCCATGACATTGCTGTCTTCTATTTTAATGCTTTAGTCAAAATGAATATTTCCAAACTTTGAAGAAGTGCTAACCTTTGTTCTTAAATAATGAAGTAAAGTTTTTTTCTATAAACCGTGGCATCAATTGATAAATTTTTAATAAATGGTGCATCCATCTAGGTTGATTGATTTCTAATTTTTTCTCAATTATACCATTGATAATTTGGTTTGCTAATTTTTCTGGGTCAAGCATCATGTCCCTGTATTTTTTGGCAAATTTCATAGATGGATCTGCTTTTTCATGAAATGGTGTCGCTATTGGCCCAGTATTAACAGTCATAATATGATAATTTGGTTTCTCGATACGCAGTGCATTTAACAATTGGTTAAAAGCTGCTTTACTTGCACCATAATGTGCAGCATAACCTTGACTTATAAAGGCAGCTTGGCTACCTATACCTACTATTATTGGATTTTTTGAGAATGCCGGTTGTAAAACTTTCATTAATATATTGAAATGGAGCACATTTAATTTATATGTTTCAAGCATTTCTACAAATGTATGGTCTTCAATAGATTTAAAATACCCAAGGCCAGAACTGTATATAAGTCCATCAATGGTTTGGTATTGAAAGTATTCCTTTAAATCAATGATTTCTTGTTGTGATTGTAAATCGCATTTAATGATATTTAGATGTTCCGTATCATATTGCGTTGCGAATTGTTTTAGTTTATCTGGATTTCGGGCAAGTACAGTAACATATGCTCTTTTAGATAATAATGCTTTTAATATAGCTTTACCTAATCCACTTGTACCACCAGTTAACACAAAATGTTTACCTATCATAGTAAATTCTCCTTGCTTTAAATTCATAGTTTAAGTATATGAGTGTAAACGATATTTTGCCACAGGTCTTTAAAAATTCTTAGCCATAATTTAAATCTATGTTAGTATGGAAACATAAAAAGCAAAGAGGAAGTGAAGTCTTCACATGAAACTAGTATTTTATGGTGCCGGAAATATGGCGCATGCAATTTTTACAGGTATTGTTAGTTCTAAAGTGATTGATTCTAATAATATTTATTTAACGAATCGTTCAAATGAAGTTGCATTAAAAGAATATGCTGACGAGTTAGGTGTTAATTATAGCTATGATGATGCAGCATTGTTAAAAGATGCAGATTATGTATTCTTAGGAACGAAACCATATGATTTTGATGATTTAGCAGAGCGTATTAAGCCATATATTGCAGAAAAAAATAAATTCATTTCTATTATGGCTGGTTTACCGATAAACTATATTCGTGAAAAATTGGCTTCTAACAACCCAATTGCACGTATCATGCCAAACACAAATGCCCATGTTGGACATTCAGTTACTGGTATTAGCTTTTCTAATAATTTTGGCGCTAAGTCAAAAGAAGAAGTTGATAATTTAATAAACGCATTTGGATCTGCGATAGAAGTTTCAGAAGATAATTTGCATCAAGTTACAGCAATTACTGGAAGCGGTCCAGCTTTTTTATACCATGTCTTTGAGCAATATGTCACAGCGGGTACACGTTTGGGTTTGGAAAAATCACAGGTAGAAGAATCAATTCGTAATTTAATCATAGGGACGAGCAAAATGATAGAACGCTCAGAATTGAGTATGGAACAGTTAAGAAAAAATATTACTTCTAAAGGTGGTACAACACAAGCAGGCCTTAATGCACTTGCAGATCATGATATAGAAGCTATTTTCGAAGATTGTTTACGTTCTGCAGTAAATAGAAGTATTGAATTATCTAACCAAGACAATGATTAAAATTTAAAAAGCTTAAATTATTATAAAAAGTGGGACAGTAATCTAAATTGTAAAATACTATAATTTTTAGAAAACTGCCCCACTTTTCATTTATTAAAATTGCCAAGAATCAAAATCACTGACAAAACTAAATGGTGGTGTATTACTCAAAGCTTTAAGCGATTTACTAATATCGCACACCTCTTCTTTAGTATAACGATTGCTGATATGTGTTATTAAACTATAGTCAACATTTGCTTCTCTCATCAATTCAAAAACGTCATCAATATGGCTATGGTGATAGCTATTAGCTAATGATTTATCTCCTTCTATATATGTACTTTCATGTACCATGATATTTGCATCACGTGCAATTATCATTTCATTTTTACAAGGCATAGTATCTCCAAAAATTGCTACGACTGGGCCTTTAATTGCTTCATCTTTAAAATCTTTAGAGTTATAAATCTCACCTTTGTATTCAAATGTTTCATTGTTTTTTACATCTTGATATTTAGGTCCTGGTTCTAAACCAATGTTTCTGAGCGCTTCAACATTGATTTTACCAGATTTATATGGCGCTTCTACCCTATATCCAAAAGAAGGAATACCATGATTTAACATATGTGCTTCAACATTAAATCCATTGTGATGATAAGAAAGTTGTTCCTCTATTTCAATATAAGTGATTGGATAATTTAATTTTGATTCTGATAAAGTTAAAGTAGTTTCTATATATGATTTAATACCTTTTGGACCAATAATAGTAAGAGGCTTATCTTCGCCCCCTTGAAAAGATCGACTTGTGAGTAACCCAGGTAAACCAAATATATGATCACCATGCATATGCGTAATAAAAATGTGATCTACTTTTCCTAATTTGATTGAATGGTGTAATATTTGATGCTGTGTGCCTTCACCAACATCAAAAAGCCAAATGCTATTGGAGTATGGTTCCAAATTTAATGCAATCGCTTGGGTATTTCTTTCTTTAGTTGGCAGACCAGCACTTGTCCCAAAAAACGTAATTTCCATGCATATGCCTCCTCTTCTTGTTCATATTTTATCATATAAAAGTATTAAAAATATAATAAAATATGATATTACAAGCAAAATTGTGGGAAGATACTGGTGTATTGGTCTATAATAAATACAGATTTAATAAAGAATTGAGGTTTTGATCTTGAATACTAGAAATAAAGATATCCCATGCTTAATTACAATTTTTGGAGCAACTGGTGATCTTAGTCACAGAAAATTATTTCCATCATTATTCCATTTATACCAACAAGAAAATTTGAATGAGCACATTGCAATCGTTGGAATTGGTAGAAGAGACTTAACAAACGATGATTTCCGTAGTCAAGTGAAGTCGTCAATTCAAGAACACGTTAAAGATACTAAACACCTAGATAAGTTTATGGAACACGTATTTTATCACAAATACGATGTAAGTGACGAAGCAAGTTATCAATCACTATTAGAATTCAGTAATAAATTAGATCACGATTTCCAATTACAAGGTAATAGACTCTTTTATTTAGCTATGGCTCCAAATTTCTTTGGTGTTATATCTGATTATTTAAAATCTTCTGGATTAACAGATACAACTGGTTTCAAACGTTTAGTTATTGAAAAACCATTTGGTTCAGATTTAGAATCTGCTGAAAAATTAAATGAACAACTACGTCGTTCATTTAAGGAAGAAGAAATTTACCGTATTGACCACTATCTTGGTAAAGATATGGTGCAAAATATTGAAGTACTTCGTTTTGCTAATGCAATGTTTGAACCATTATGGAATAACAAATATATTTCAAACATTCAAGTTACTTCTTCGGAAGTACTTGGAGTTGAAGACAGAGGTGGCTACTACGAATCTAGTGGTGCATTAAAAGATATGGTCCAAAACCATATGCTGCAAATGGTTGCTTTGCTAGCAATGGAAGCACCTATAAGTTTAAATAGTGAAGATATCAGAGCAGAAAAAGTTAAGGCTTTAAAATCATTACGCAAACTAGAACCTGAAGAAGTTCGTCAAAACTTTGTTCGTGGTCAATATGATGAAGGCATCATAGAAGGACAGCAAGTTAAAAGATATAGAGATGAGGATCGTGTTGCAGAAGATTCTACAACGCCAACTTTTGTTTCTGGTAAACTAACCATTGATAATTTTAGATGGGCTGGCGTACCGTTCTACATAAGAACTGGTAAACGAATGAAGAGTAAAACGATACAAGTAGTCGTCGAATTCAAAGAAGTTCCAATGAATTTATACTATAAAACAGATAAAAAACTAGATTCCAACCTATTAGTTATTAATATTCAACCAAATGAAGGTGTTTCTTTACACTTAAATGCTAAAAAGAATGTACAAGGCATTGAAACTGAGCCAGTTCAACTATCATACGCAATGAGTGCACAAGATAAAATGAACACAGTGGATGCTTATGAAAATTTATTATTTGACTGTTTAAATGGAGATGCAACTAACTTTACGCATTGGGAAGAATTAAAATCAACTTGGAAATTTGTTGATGCAATACAAGAAGAGTGGAACCAAAATGAACCAGAATTCCCTAATTATACAGCTGGAACAAATGGTCCATTAGCGAGTGATTTACTATTGAGTAGAGATGGCTTCCACTGGTGGGACGATATCCATTAATCAACTTTTTAAAAATAAGGCAATGATACAAGTTTCAATCTGAGCTTGTGTTGTTGCTTTTTTATTATACCTTATTTGTGTTATGATTTAGACTATTGATTAAATCATTCATATACAATTTTAGGATGTTTACATTTTACCCTATTTAATATTTTTGAGATGTAAGTCACATGAAAATGATGTAAAATAGAATTAATCAACAATGATTCATAACATTATGTATAGAAAAGTAACGAGGTACATAATCATTTGTATTTCGTTATAATTTAGGAGTGAAAGTTTTGGACGTTATCAAGCAAATCCAACAGGCAATTGTATATATTGAAGATCATTTGCTAGAGCCTCTACATTTGCAAGCACTTAGTGATTACGTTGGTCTTTCACCATTTCATATTGATCAATCATTTAAAATGATTGTAGGTCAATCACCAACAGAATATGCAAGGTCAAGAAGGTTGACTTTAGCAGCACAAGACATTTTAAGTGGTTCAGCTCGCTTGGTAGATGTTGCAAAAAAGTATAGTTATAAAGACGCTAATGATTTTGCTAATGATTTTAGTGATTTTCATGGTGTTTCTCCTATTCAAGTCAATACAAAACGAGACGAATTAAAATTGCAATCAAGGCTTTATATTAAACTTACTACTACAGAACGTGCCCCTTATGCGTACCGTTTGGAAGATACACAAGGTTTGTCTTTAGTAGGTTATGCTAAGTTCTTAAATTCAGAAGAAATTGATAACCCTTTTAAAGTGCCTGATTTTTTAGAGGATTTATTAATTGACGATAAAATTAAAGAATTACAACGATATAATGATACGAGTCCACATGAACTCTTTGTGGTTAATTGTCCGCTTGATAATGGAATGGAAATTTTTGTTGGCGTACCGAGTGAAAGATATCCTGCGCACCTTGAAAGTCGTTTCTTACCTGAAAGACAATATGCTAAATTTAATTTACAAGGTGAGATGGATTATGTAGTCAATGAAGCGTGGTATTATATAGAGACTAGCCTTCAAATGACTTTACCCTATGAACATAATAGTTTGTACGTTGAAGTTTATCCATTTGACATTTCATTCGATGATCCATTCACTAAAGTTCAATTATGGATGCCTGTTGATCAAGAACAATATGACATATTAGAATAAAACCATAAAAATACGCTTAAACAATATATAGCGAGCAAGCAAACATATTTTTATATAAGTTGCTTACTCGCTATATTTTTGTTAGTTAATCATTATCTTAATTGCTAGATAATTGTTTCTAAAGTTTAATTACAAATGCTTCGTATGGTTGTATATTTTCAAAATCAATCGTGTTATTTTTGTAGTTATGTAGTAATATGTTTTCTTCTAGGAAGCTTGCATCAAAGGATAATGCAGCTTTTTTATTTGTTAAATTACCAACAATTAGTACATATTGCTCATTTAATTCTCGTGTATATGCAAATATTTGGTTATTTTTTGAATCAACCAAATTAAATTCACCATATGTAAAAACATCATGAGATTTTTTTAACTTTATTAAAGCTTTATAGAAATTTAATATTGAATCTGGATCTTTTTGTTGATGTGCAACATTAATGTTTTTGTAGTTTGGATTTACAGGAAACCAAGGCGTTACATCTGAAAATCCTGCAAAGTAAGAACTATTCCACTGCATAGGCGTTCTAGAATTATCTCTATTTTCTTTTTTATGCTTATCTAATAGTTTTGAGACATCGCCACCTTGTTGTTTGACAATTTCGTATTCATTGACCACTGCAACATCATTAAAGGTTTCAATATCATCAAATGGATAATTGGTCATACCAATTTCTTGACCTTGATAGACAAATGGTGTGCCTTGCTGCAAAAAATATACGACTGCATGACTTGTAGCAGATTCAAACCAATAATGAGTATCATCACCCCAAGTTGATACACGTCTTGGCTGATCGTGATTTTCAATAAACAATGCATTCCATCCAACATTTTCAAGTTTCTTTTGCCATTCATTGAGTACATTTTTATATGCATTGACGTCAAATTTAACATCGCCTGAATTCCACAAGCTTAAATGTTCAAACTGAAAAATCATATTGAATTTGCCAGTTGTCTCACCTACCCAAGGTTCAGCGTTTTCTGGACTAACACCATTTGCTTCTCCTACGGTCATAATATCATAATGACTTAAAGATTTATCTTTCATTTCTTGTAACCAAGTTTGTATGCCAGGCTGATTCATATCTACTTCAAAAGCCGGCGCATAAACTTTTCCTTCTGGTAGTTTTAAGTCACCAGCTTCAAATGTTTTTTTAATATGTGTTATAGCATCTACTCTAAAACCATCTATACCTTTATTAAACCACCAATTCATCATTTCAAAAATAGCATTTCTGACTTCTTGGTTTTCCCAGTTTAAATCTGGTTGCTTTTTACTGAATAAATGAAAATAATATTGACCTGTTTGTTCATCAAATTCCCATGTAGATCCATTAAATATACTTTCCCAATTATTTGGCTCCGATCCATCTGGTTTCGGATCTCTCCATATATACCAGTCACGTTTAGGGTTATCTTTACTTGATTTTGATTCTATAAACCATTGATGTTCGTCTGATGTATGATTAACGACTAAATCTAATATTAACTTCATATCTCTTTGGTGTACTTCATCTAATAATTGATCAAAATCGTCCATTGTTCCAAACTCATCCATGATATCTTTATAGTCACTTATATCATAGCCATTATCATCATTTGGCGATTTATACATTGGGCTAAGCCAAATAACATCAATTCCTAAATCATCTAAGTAATCTAACTTTTCTATCACACCTTTTAAATCTCCGATACCGTCGCTATTAGTATCATTAAAGCTTCTTGGATAAACTTGATAAGCGATTGCTTCTTTCCACCATTCCCTTTTCATATATATCCCCCTTTAAAGTTATTGAATTTGTTAAATCCTATCAATATTTATATCTAAAATTTTAACTATGAACAATCATGTCATATAAATATAGCATGAAAAATAGTATCAATGTTTAAACTGTCATAGGTTAATACAATATTAAATATAATAGACTTAATCACATATATTAATAGATTAATTAATGTACGTATAAAAGTCAAAATTTTAGCGCAATCGCTTACAAATGAATATATTTATTATTTTTGAAAAAGCATATAGATAATTGATAAAACAATATAATGTTAAAAAATTAGTAACTTATATTAATAATTATTACTCGAAAGCAAGTGAAATGGGAGAAACAACAATCTCATGTTTAAAATATTAAGATAACTTTATGAAAATGCTTTCTATTTTGACTATGCATGCTTGCCTCGGGATATGATTTACATAATCCGAGTCTGTAGTATCTATCTCTTAACACACCACTACGCGTCAGTAGGTTACAAAACGTAGAAATTATTATGTATTTATGATACGAGAAAAAACACTTCCGTATAAATTCATTTTTTATTATGAATTCAACGAAAGTGTTTTAATTTCACTCCATTATTTGAAGTTATTATATAATTATTCTAATGAAATTATATAATTTAAAGTCTGAATTGTGTATATCTCTGACAATTTTTAGGTCTTCTAAGTTAGTTATTCAAAACTGACCATTATAATATATCTAAATTATTCTTCAATCCATTGTGTATGGAAAATACCAGAACGATCTTTACGTTCATAAGTATGTGCACCAAAGTAATCACGTTGTGCTTGGATTAAGTTTGCTGGTAGATTTTCTGAACGATAACTATCATAGTAGTTAATACTTGCAGAAAAACCTGGTGTCGGAACGCCATTTTGTACGCCTGTTGCAACAACGTCACGTAAAGCTTCTTGATAATTCGTAACGATATCTTTGAAATAAGGATCTAATAGTAAGTTTTGTAGATCGCTATCATTATCGTATGCTTCTTTAATTTTTTGTAAAAATTGAGCACGGATAATGCAACCTTCACGCCATATCATAGCAAGTTCACCAAGTTGAAGGTTCCATGCATTGTCTTCACTAGCTTTTCTCATTTGAGCAAAACCTTGTGCATAAGAACAAATTTTACTCATGTAAAGTGCTTTACGGATTTTTTCAAGGAATGCTTCCTTATCACCTTCAAATTTTGCATTTGGTCCATTTAATTGTTTTGAAGCATTTACACGTTCTTCTTTAATTGAAGAAATAAAACGAGCAAATACTGACTCAGTGATAATTGTTAAAGGTATTCCTAATTCTAAAGCATTTATAGATGTCCATTTACCAGTACCTTTTTGGCCAGCTGTATCTAATATTTGTTCAACTAATGGACCATTCGTTTCATCATCTAATTTATTGAAAATATCACCAGTAATTTCTATTAAATAACTTGATAATTCACCAGCATTCCAATCTTTAAATGTTTGAGCAATATCTTTATGTGACATACCTAGCAAGTCTTTCATCATTGCATAACTTTCTGCAATTAATTGCATGTCAGCATATTCTATACCATTATGAACCATTTTAACGTAATGACCAGCACCATTTGGACCAATATAAGCTACACATGGTGCACCATCTTTTGCTTTTGCTGATATAGCTTCTAATATATGACTCACTTTATTAAAAGCTGCTTCTTGTCCGCCGGGCATAAGTGAAGGTCCAGTCAATGCACCAACTTCACCGCCAGATACACCCATACCAATAAAGTTAACACCACTTTCAGCTAAAGCTTTGTTTCGTCTGATTGTATCTTGATAATTTGTATTACCGCCATCAATTAAAATATCGTCATCATCTAATAATGGTAATAGAGTATCAATTGTTGCGTCTGTCGCTGTACCAGCTTTTACCATTAATAAAATTTTACGGGGTTTTTCTAAGGAATTTACAAATTCTTCCATTGAATATGTTGGATGTATGTTTTTTCCTTCAGATTCTTTTACCATTTCATCTGTTTTTTCTGAAGAACGGTTAAAAACTGATACGCTGTATCCGCGTGATTCAATATTCCAAGCAAGGTTTTTACCCATTACGGCTAAACCTACTACACCTATTTGTTGTGTCATTTAACTAACCTCTCTTATTAAAGTTTTCTAGTACATTGTATCACAAAGGTATCTTTAGATTCACATAATCAGTTTATAGATTGTTTAATAACCACATCGTTGATACTTAAAAGTTGATTAGCTAACTGATTTAAAGATTTAATTGATATTCTTTCTTCTGTAGTGTGAATGTTTTCATAACCGACACCTAAAATGACTGTAGGTATACCAAGTTGATTGATTATATTACCATCTGATCCGCCACCAGCAATGACGGTATTTGCTTCTAAACCTAAAGATAAAGCGCTAGATTTTGCTATAGAAGTAACCGTTGCATCATCAGAAATTTTAAATCCTGGATAACTTTTGATGATTTCTACTTCTGCATGACAATGGTACTTTTTTGCAGTTGTTTCAAATACAGATTTCATATGATTCACTTGTTTGATAATACTTTCATCTAAATGCGAACGTGCTTCTGCATTTAATGTTACTTTTTCAGCCACAATATTGGTAGCTGATCCACCTTCAAAGCGACCGATATTAGCTGTAGTATATTCATCTATTCGACCTAAGTTCATCTCACTAATTGCTTTTGCTGCTACATTAATTGCGCTAATCCCATGGTTAGGCGTACTGGCGTGTGCTGTTTTTCCAAATATTGTGGCATTCAGTTTCATTTGTGTTGGCGCACCTACTACTGTTGTACCGACTGGAACACTTGCATCAATCGCAAAGCCATAATTTGCATCTAGTAAAGTTTTATCTATAGCTTTCGCACCCTCTAAACCTATTTCTTCTCCTACAGTTAAAATAAATTGTATTTGACCATGAGGCAAATTTTGTTCGTTAATGACACGGATAAATTCTATAATAGCTGCTAAACCTGCTTTATCATCTGCGCCTAAAATTGTAGTTCCATCTGAGTATATGTATCCATCTTCTTTTACAGTTGGTACAATTTTTTGACCTGGTACAACTGTATCCATGTGACTTGTAAAATATATTTTCTCAAGATGCTCAAAATTTGGAGTAGCCTTTAATGTGCATATTAAATTATTAGCACCTAATGCTTCATTTTGAATACTCGCTTTGTCTTCGCTGATATCTATATTTTGTTGCTCCATCAATTTTTTTAAATGGTTTTGTATAGTTTGTTCATTTCCACTTTCTGAATCAATTTGAACGAGTGTTAAAAATGTCTCTAATAGACGTTTTTCATTTATCATATTTATCCCCTTTTCTATAATCACAATTTATTTTAGTTTACATAAGTTTAAAGTTTAGTAAAACAAATATGTTTATACGTGTTAGACTTGTTATGTTATAATATACATTGATAAAATAAAGATACTTAAAATTATTGTGGATGCTTCAAAGTACAATAATGATTAATAAAACGCATTGGATATATTATGGAGGAATAAAGATTGAATAACAATAAAGTGCTTAGATTTATAATTGTAGTTATGTTGGTAGCAGTAGTACTTGCATTAATCTTGACAAGTATAGTTCCTTTAACGAATTAAAATCAAAGCTTAACTTTTAAAAATTTTTTCTATCGGATTGAGACATAAATCCGTTAAAAATAGCACTTAGATGATTTAATTCATTTCATCTGAGTGCTTCTTTTTTATTCCATACTTCGTATTGTAGGCTCACTTTCTTAGGCGACAGCTTTAGCTTGTAGTCTTCAGCTTGTCCTGTTCCCTCAAGCGTCTCGCCAAAATACGTCGCATTTATATGTGTTTGTCACGACATGTTAATGAAATCGTTGAAACTATCCCTGCAAATGTATTCGATGTATTCAAATATCATCGTGGTAATACATCATATCATCAACCGTAATCAAAACAATAATGAAAAAGGCAATTTCTATGTTATTTTAATAGAAATTGTCTTTTTTCACTAGTCCAAGAACTTTATATCACAAGCTCTTTTTCTGTACAATTTTAATTAAAATGGCCTAGGTATAAAGAAAATAGATGTCATTCTCTTAACTAGGCCAAGGTGATTATTATTTATGCTTTCTATGAAAAAATTGTTGATTTTGTATCTTTATGTAATTTTAAGGATCCAAATTGTGATTTAACTTCTAAATATTCTTCTAATTCATTGAGTAGTTGTTTAATACTTGCTCTAGTTCTAAATGAAGCATGTGTTTTTGGTAACTCTAATTGTTCTAACTCTATTTTAATTTCATAGAGAGAATGCAATCGTAACACTGTATAGTCATTACTATTTACGTTATGAGCCACTTCCAAAAATAAACTGCTGATTTTAGTTAACAGCATATCTTTCGTTTCAATGTTTTGTATCATTTTAGACATTCTTTCAAGTAGTTCTAACTGCTCTTCTCTCATATCAAAATAATGATAGTAAGAATTTTCATTACGTACGAAATGATTTTTAACATCTCTAAATGCAATTGATTTTGCCTTTTGAATCGTAAGTTGTAACTGGTTGAAAGAAATATTTAATGAAGCATTGGGTTCTTTACAATTATTACTAAATATTTCAAAAATTGTTGTAAATTGATTTTCTATTTCTTCTTTATATTGTTTAAGTTTAAAGTCTAGGCTAGGCATGATTAAATTCATTATGAATGCAATACCAAGGCCCACAATTAATAATAAAATTTCATTGATAAACAAGTGCATGTCAATCACTTCAGCATTAAATACATGCAGCAAAATGACACAACTTGTAACTACGCCTTCCTGTACTTTAAATACAACAGTGAGCGGTATAAAAAATAATACGATTAGACCTAAAATAATAGCATTTTGACCGAAGTAACTGAAAGCTATTGACCCTATTATAAGGATTAATATACAAGATACAAATCTTGATATAATCGCTTGAAGTGAATGCACTTTGGTATGTTTAATACAAAGCACTACTAAAATGGCACTAGAAGCAAAATTATCTAATCCCATTAATTTAGCAATGATAATTCCTAGTGCCATACCTACAGCAGTTTTAATTGTTCTGAATCCGATTCGATATGGATTTAATCGCATCATCGGTGTCAACCTCTATCTTTCATCACAATAAGTATCAAATAAATTTTGTAATTGATTAATAACGTCCATCACATCATGGCCTTCGATTTGATGACGTTCTATCATTTGTGTGATTTCACCATTTTTTATTAATGCAAATGATGGGCTTGATGGTGCGTATCCTTTAAAATAATCTCTTGCTTGTTGTGTAGCTTCTTTGTCTTGTCCAGCAAACACTGTCACTAGTCTGTCTGGTAATTTATCATAATGTAAAGCGTGCGTAGCTGCTGGTCTAGCAATCCCACCAGCACAACCACAAACTGAATTAACCATAACAAGTGATGTACCTTCTTGACTTAACACTTTATCAACTTCATCTGCTGTTGTTAATTGTTCATAACCCGCTTCCTCAATTTCATTTCTTGCTTGGCTTACTACATC
This sequence comes from Staphylococcus sp. GDY8P198P, assembly GCF_017891615.1. NCBI lineage: Bacteria > Bacillati > Bacillota > Bacilli > Caryophanales > Staphylococcaceae > Staphylococcus > Staphylococcus sp. GDY8P198P. The sequence continues at coordinate 127,863 of NZ_JAESJQ010000004.1, read as the reverse complement.
ATTCATATATAAATCAAAATTTAAATCCATATTCAAATCACCTTTCATTATCAATTTATTAATTTCATTTTACTAATATATAGACAATAGTTCAACATGTGTGTTTAATGAGAAAGTAAGTTCGCTTTTCGTGAAATGCTTGAACAATAGTTATTTAAAAAAATAAGTTAGAAATCAAAATAATCAAATTTGATTTCTAACTTACCATTTTGATATAAATTACCATTTGTTTATACTATAAAAACTAGTAAATACTTGTATTTTCTATAGAGTATTGCTCAATTCTTGTCTTAACGAAATTCATAAATCTACCTGCTTGCAAACCATCTAATATACGATGATCAATAGAAATACATAGATTAACCATGTGTCTAATAGCTATCATATCATCAATAACAACGGGCTTTTTGATGATGGATTCAATTTGCAGTATAGCGGCTTCTGGGTGATTGATAATACCCATAGATGATACTGAGCCAAATGTACCAGTATTATTGACCGTAAATGTACCACCTTGCATATCTTCAGATTTTAATTTTTTATTACGTGCTTTTTGTGCTAAATCATTTATTTCTCTAGCAATGCCTTTTAAGGATTTTTCATCTGCATTTTTGATTACAGGAACATATAATTTTTCTTCATCAGCTACTGCAATTGAAATGTTGACATCTTTATGCATAACTATTTCGGAATTTTGCCAACTACTATTGAGTAAAGGATATGCTTTTAATCCTTCTGCAACCGCCTTTACAAAGAACGCAAAATAAGTAAGGTTATAACCTTCATTTTCTTTGAAACTATTTTTATGATAATTTCTTGTTTTAACTAAGTTTGTAGCATCTGCCTCAACCATCATCCAAGCATGTGGGATTTCATTAACACTGTTCACCATATTTTCAGCTATTTGTTTGCGAACACCATTTACTGGAATTGCAGAGCCAGGAGATGGTTCGTTATATTGAACTTGCTTATTGACTTTAGGAGAGTCTTTAGGAGCGATGATTTCTGAACCTAATTTATTAGTACCTTCTTTGATTACTTTCTCTATATCTTTTTTGGTTACTCTACCTTCAAAGCCAGTCCCTTTGACTTGTGAAAGGTCGATTTGATGTTCAGACGCAAGTTTAAATACTACCGGTGAAAAGCGTCCGTTATTTTTCGGAAGATTATCTGACGCATCAGTCGTGCTATCATTTACATTAGAGGAATCAACCATAGTTTGTGTTGATTCTGATGTATATTCATCTTGTTCATTTGTAGTATTATTATCGGTATTTTCATTGGATACTTCTTCCTCAGTATCTAAATAACAAATTACTTCACCAACTTCTACTGTTGTACCTTCCTCCACAATAATTTCGCGGATTGTACCAGCGTATGATGAAGGCACTTCTGCAGTTACTTTATCCGTAATAACCTCACAAAGTGGGTCATACTCTTCTACTTTATCGCCTACTGAAACGAGCCATTGTTCTATTGTGCCCTCATGCACACTTTCTCCGAGTTTAGGCATTTTTATTTCCATCATTGTGCCTCCTTAAAATTCTGCGAGTTCACGCATTTTAATTTTTATCTTATCTGGATTAATCATAAACTCATCTTCGAGTGTTGGTGCAAATGGCATTGAAGGAACATCTGGTCCAGCAAGTCTCATTATCGGTGCATCTAAATCAAACAGACAATTTTCAGCAATAATTGCAGCAACTTCAGATATGATACTACCTTCTAGGTTATCTTCAGTGACCAATAAAACCTTACCTGTTAATTTAGCTCTCTCAATAATCGTTTCTTTATCTAAAGGATAGACTGTGCGTAAATCAACTACTTCAACATTTATATCATCTTCAGCAAGCATATCAGCTGCTTGAATACAGTAATTGACACAAAGACCATAAGTAAATACAGTAATATCGTCGCCTTCACGCTTAACATCAGCTTTACCAATTGGCACTGTATAATACGATTCTGGCACTTCTTCTTTAAGTAAGCGATAAGCTTTTTTATGTTCGAAATATAATACTGGGTCATTTGATTCGATTGATGCTAATAATAAGCCTTTCGCATCATATGGTGTGGACGGAATAACAATTGTGAGCCCCGGCGTAGAAGCAAAAATGGATTCAACACTTTGTGAATGATAAAGTGCACCATGTATGCCTCCACCAAATGGAGAACGAATAGTAATAGGACAATGCCAATCATTATTAGAGCGGTATCTCATTTTTGCTGCTTCACTCATAATTTGATTCGTTGCAGGTAAAATATATTCAGCAAATTGAATTTCTGCAACTGGTCGTTTACCTAACATAGCAGCACCAATACTAGTACCCACAATATTCGATTCTGCAAGTGGTGTATCTAACACTCTTGCTTCTCCATATTTTTGCTGTAAATCTAATGTGAGACCAAACACGCCACCTTTTTTACCAACATCCTCACCTAATACAAAAACGTCATTGTCTTTTTCCATTGCTTGATCTAGGCCTTGATGAATTGCTTCTAAATAAGATAATTTAGCCATTATTTAAGCTCCCTTCTTCGTAGACATATGTGTAAGTTTCTTCTGGTGATGGATAAGGAGCTTTTTCAGCTTCTTTTGTTGCTTGATTTACAATCTCTTTATGTTCTTTTTCTATTTCATCCAACCATTGTTCATCAATGATACCTTCTTCTAATAAAAAAGATTTGAATTTTAGGTTGCAGTCTAATGATTTTAACCCATCACGTTCTTCTTGTGTACGATACTTGTCATCATCATCTGATGAGTGTGCAGTCATTCTTGTACACATTGCTTCGATTAATGTCGATCCCTCTCCATTCAATGCGCGTTCTCGTGCTTCTTTCATTACTTTATACATTGCTATTGGATCATTACCATCGACATGCTCGCCATGCATACCATAACCAATAGCGCGATCAGATAATTTTTCTGCACCATATTGTAGCGTGTCGGGTACTGAAATTGCATATTTGTTGTTTTCAATCACGCAAATAAATGGAAGATTGTGAACACCAGCAAAATTGAGACCTTCATGAAAATCACCTTGGTTTGAACTACCTTCTCCCACAGTTGCCATAGCAATATTAGGCTTATTATCCATCTTTAATGCTAATGCAGCACCTACAGCGTGTAATATTTGTGTGCCAACAGGAGAACTTTGTGATAATATACCTTTTTCTCTTTTTCCAAAATGAGAAGGCATTTGTTTCCCACCGGAATTTATATCATCACGTTTACCGAATGCAGCTAGCATTGAGTCTAATGCTGTCATACCCATATAAGTTACAAACGCTAAATCTCTATAATAAGGTGAAGATATGTCTCCCTCATGCATAGCATATGCCATACCTATTTGTGTCGCCTCTTGCCCCTGGCAGCTTATGATAAATGGGATTTTCCCAGCACGGTTTAAAAGCCACATGCGCTCATCTATTTTACGACCTAAGTCCATCCATTTATACATGGTTTGTAAGTCAGACGCTTCAAGTCCAACTGATTTATAATCAAACATCTTATTTCCTCCTTATTTAAACATGAATCGATCTGTTTTCAACTTTTAAGCCTAACTCCATTAACACTTCAGACAGCGATGGATGAGCATGAGTAGTTAATCCAAGTTCTAGAGTGGAGCCATTCATAAATTGCATTAATGATACTTCATTAATTAATTCTGTTACATGTGGACCAATCATATTAAGTCCAAGTACAGTATCATTATCCTGATCGATTATGATTTCACAAAAGCCATTTTGATTTGTAACATTTTCTATAACAGCTTTGCCGATTGCTTTAAACGGAACTTTAAAGGCTTTTGCATTAAGCTTATTAGATTTTGCTTGTTCTAAATTTTGCCCAATACTTGCAACTTCAGGTTGCGTATAAACACATTTTGGCATTTTATCATAGTCAACTGATATTGGTGAAGCATCAAACATATGGTCAATTGCTGTTATGCCTTCTTTGGATCCTACATGTGCGAGTTGTAATTTACCGATACAATCACCTGCAGCATATATATGTTTGTCTTCAGTTTGTTGATATTCATTTACAATTATATGATTGGCATCTGATAATTTTATTTTTGTATTATTTAAGCCAATATCATCCGTATTGGGCTTTCTACCAATTGCGACTAAGCATTTTTCAAAATGAGTCGTTTCATCATTCAATAAAATATTGATACCAGAGTCTTCAATTGAGACTTGTTCTTTTGATAGTTGTGTATTTTCATAAAATTTCACACCACGTTGTATTAAATCATTTTTTAATGTATTTGCGATGGATTTACTTTCAGTCGGTAAGATTCGTTTACCTGCTTCTATGACAACTACTTCAACCCCAAAATCCGTCATTAAAGATGCGAATTCTAAACCTATGACACCTCCACCAATGATCGCAAGTGATTGGGGTAATTTATCTAGTTTTAATATATCGTCACTGGATAGCACAGTGTTTCCATCAAATGGTAAAAAGGGTAAAGGCATTGGAGATGTACCGGTACAGATTAATACATTATTATTTGGAATTAATTCTGATTCACCATTTTCGTATTCTACTGAAATAGTACCGCTTTGAGGTGAGAAAATAGATGGACCTAATATTCGTCCCACCCCATTAAATACATCAATTTTATTATGATTCATAAGTTGTTCAACACCTTTGAACATTTGTTGGACAACTTCATTTTTACGTGCTTGAATTCGTGAAAAATTTAATTTAAATGCATCTACATCTACACCAAATCCACTCGAATTTACTACTGTTCTTAATACATCAGCTGATTTCAAAAGTGCTTTTGTTGGTATGCATCCTTTATGTAAACATGTGCCGCCTAAAAGTGACTTTTCTACAAGTGCAACTTTTTTCCCTAATTGAGATGCTCTAATTGCGGACACATACCCAGCAGTGCCCCCACCTAAAATTACTAAATCATATTTTTCGTCTGCCATATTTTTACTCCTAACTGTAATCTTAGTACTATGTCAATAATCATATTTAAACAAAAAATTTAGCAAAGTAATTGAAAATCAATATACAATATAAAAATCAAATTCATAACAAATTTTAATTTTTTATTAAACTAAATTGTTTGATATTAATTATTTTAAACATGCGAATAAAATCACCTTTGAGTTTTAAAAGTGATTTCAATGCGTGTTTTTAAAATTTCTAAAATCCTTTATTTTTCAAATGCTTTAATTCTATATTTTAAAAGAATTGTCTAGATAATGAAATATTGATGGTTACTATGATTACAATAAGTCTTTTATAGAAAAATCGTATGCTTCATACTTTATTTAAATACAAGCGCAAAAGAAATAGTTTTCTATTAATTTATATCCTTTACTATCTTACATCAAAATTCAATATTATAAAATTAATAACCTAAATAATAGTGTAAAAATTCAAATATAATTAGAAGTTAAATTTATTTTGTGATTTCAAAGCAAGTAATAAAGAGTTTAATTTATTTTGTTTACTTTCTGTCCTAGATGTGAAAACAATAGGGAATTTTGCTCCGAGTAACAAACTAGAAACAGAAGCATTTCCAAAATAAGTTAAAGATTTTAACAATGCACTCCCAACATCTATATTGGAAACTAGAAGTGCATCAACGTTACCAGCAATACTAGATGTATTATTTTTTTCAATTGCTCTTTTTTTACTGATTGCATGATCAAAAAGAATGGGTCCGTCTATTTTCGCATCTGTATCAGATGTTCGATTGAAAATATTTTTTAATTTTTCAGCATCTATAGATGACAAAATCTTTTTAGATGCTTGTTCTACTGAAGATAATAAACCTATGTTAAATTCATCATAACCTAGTGCTTTGCTGAAAGTAGTTAAATTTTTAATGATTTGTTTTTTTTCTTCAATTGTCGGGGCTACATTATATGCAACGTCACTAATCATTAACGTTTTGTGATAATTAGGAATACTAAAGCACGCAACATGATTTAAAAAGCCATATTGATCTATAAAGTTTTTATTGCTTAAAACAAAAGAAATCATTGATGTGGCTTTCATTTTTCCTTTCATTAAAACAGTAACTTTTCCTTGTGATAGATCTTCTGAACATTGTTTTAGTAATTGGTAATCACTTGAAAATGTTAGCACATGAATCCTATTCAAGATTTGGGGTTCTAAATCAAAAGAACGTATGATTTCTGTAGTGTCTTGGGTATCATAAATAAAAATATCTATGTTAGTTAATTTTAATGCTTTAACTAATACTGCTATCATTTTTTCATCATTTGCATATAAAACCGCTACATTTCCAGTCATTGTTTCACATGGTTCAACTAATTGTTGGAATCGCATAAAATCAACATCCTTCACTGATTATTTATCAAATTCAGCTAGCACTAAAAATAACAATAATGAATTTAAATTTTTATTATAAATTGTGATTCTGTTCTATCATTTCCTTAGCATTTTGTTTGGTTAATTTTGTCACAGTAGCGCCTGAAATCATTCTCGCTACTTCATCGATACGCTCTTCTCCAGTCAATTCTTTAACTTGTGTTGTTGTTCTTTCATCATCTGTATTTTTACTAATAAATAAATGATGGTCACTCATTGATGCAACTTGTGGTAGATGCGAGATGCATATCACTTGAATGTGTTCAGCCAGTCCTTTCATTTTTTCTGCCATTTTTTGAGCAGCCTTACCAGACACACCAGAATCTACTTCATCAAATAAAATGGCTGTTTGGCCTCTAGTTTTTACAAAGATAGTTTTTAGCGCTAACATAATTCTGGACAATTCTCCTCCAGAAGCTATTTTATTTAAGCTTTTTAAAGGTTCGCCTTTATTTGGACTGATTAAAAATTCTACAAATTCTATACCTTCTCGATTAGGTGTGTCTAATGGTTTAAATGAAATTTCTAAATTAGCATCGTTCATCTGTAGGTTTTGGATTTCATCTACAATATGATTACGCAAAGATTGAGCGACAATTCTTCTTTCTTGTGATAACTTTTCCCCTAATTCCATAACATTTTTATATAAATCATCTATTTCTTGACGTAATTGAGCTGTACTTTCTTCATAATTTTCAATCTTATTAATTTCGTCAGCCATTTTATCTTGATACATAATAAGTTCATTGATATCTTTACCATATTTACGCTTTAAACTATTTAATAAATTCATCCTAGATTCTAATTCATTTAAATATTGTTCATCAAATTCTGTATTCGTTAAATCATCGTATAATTGATGTTTAGCGTCCTCAAGTGTGTAATAAAACTGGTCGACATCTTCTTTTAGTTCATCGTATTTTTCTGGTAAAATTTCACTGATTGATTGTAATTGATGACTCAATTCGTATAAACGGTCTGTAATAGCATGCTCATCCGTTAATGTAATATGTGCATTGTTTAACGCTAAACTTAGACTTTCGGAATTTTGAATACGTTTGATATCGGTTTCAAGTTGTGGGACTTCGTTTTCAATAAGATTCGCTTCTTGTAATTCATCATATTGAAATTTCAACAAGTCTAACCTTTGTAATAATGCTTGATCAGCAGACTCTAAATCGGCTAATTCTTTTTTCTTAGCTTTATATTTATCAAAAGTATCAACATACGATTCAAGTAGCGTTTGATATGTATTTTCAGCATAACTATCTAATAAATGTAAATGATATTTTTGTTTTAATAAAGTTTGTGTTTCATGTTGGCCATGTATATCTAGTAATTCTTGCATTATTTTTCGCAAATCTTGTAAAGTAACTGTTTGATTATTAACTCTACAAATACTCTTACCAGAGCTGAATATTTCTCTTTTTACTAATAAAAAGTCCTCATCTATATCGATTGATAAATCATGAAGTATTGAAATGGCTTCTTTACTATTATCAATATCAAAGATACCTTCAATCACTGCTTTTTTCTCACCGTGTCTAACATAGTTTGATGATGCACGCATGCCAATTAGTTGCCCAATTGCGTCTATAATAATTGATTTACCAGCACCAGTTTCACCACTTAAAACAGTTAAGCCATCACCAAAATTCACTTCTAATTCATCTATAATTGCGAATTGTTTAATCGATAAGGTTTGTAGCATTCATAATCACTTCCTTATACTTATAGTAAATTAAAGATACGCGTTTTAATTTTTTCACTTGCAGATTCATCTCTGCATATAATTAAACAAGTATCATCACCACAAATTGTTCCTAGCACTTCATCCCAGTCTATTTGATCTAGGATTGCTCCAATTGATTGAGCGTTACCAGGTAATGTTTTAAGTACTAAAAGATTTCCTGTACCATCAATGTTTACAAATGAATCCATTAAATAACGACCAAGTTTTTCTAATGGATGATATTTTCTGTCATTAGGTAAACTATAAACATATTGACCAGAAGGTGTAGGTACCTTAATTAATTGTAATTCTTTAATGTCACGAGAAACAGTTGCTTGAGTTACATTTAACTCATATTCATTTAAACGCTTTACCAATTCATCTTGTGTTTCAATTTTTTCATTAGATATAATTTCTCTTATTTTAATATGTCTTACTGATTTTTTTGCCATGTGTAGCACCTCTATAAACGAATATTTATACAATGATTTTAACACATGGATGATGATACTACTACTAAAGTTAATCTAATTGAAATACTTTTATTCACTGTTATATATACTGCTTGCCTATTTTCTTAGATTGTTTAATATTGCACATACTTCTATTTTATACTGCTAATACTGTTACAATTTTAGTAGCAAATGAATATTTATTTATAAAATTATAAATTCTTATAAATAAAAAATCATGCTACGATCAGTAGCATGACTTAATATTTGAAATAATATAAAAGTATCAAAAACAGTTAATAAGTTTTTTAAGATTCTCTATTATTAAATAATTCAATTATAAATTTTAGATTACTTGTGTCATACTGCTCAGGTAAACGAGCTAAACAAGCATATGCAGATTCAGTATGTGACTTTAACTTCTCTTCTGCACCATTATGTCCTAACAATGAAACGTAAGTACTTTTATCATTTTCGATATCACTACCTGTAGCTTTTCCTAGTTTTGCTTCATCACCGTAAATATCTAATAAATCATCTTTTATTTGGAACATTAATCCTAAATGTTCACTATATGATTCCAATAAACTGGCGACATTGGTTTCGGGCTCAGCAATATCTACTGCAGCCATTACAGCAAATTTTAATAACGCTCCTGTTTTAGCATGATGTATATGTTCTAAAGTATTCAGGTCTACTGCAGATCCTTCACCTTCGCTTTGCATATCTAGCGTTTGACCGCCCACCATACCTAAATGTCCACTTGCAGATGACAAGCGCTTGATAAGTTTTACTTTAACATCATCTTTCAGATTGTCATCATTAATAATAATATCAAAAGCTTTTGTGAGCAATGCGTCACCAGCAAGTATTGCTTTCCATTCACCATACACTTTATGATTTGTCAATTTACCTCTTCGATAGTCATCATTATCCATTGCAGGTAAATCATCATGAATAAGAGAATACGTATGTACCATTTCTAATCCAAGTGCTGAAGAATAGCCAAGTTTGTAATCCTTTGCTAACATGTCCAGTGTTAATAAAAGTAAAACAGGCCTAATTCGTTTGCCACCTGCTTCTAACGAATATCTCATACTATTTTCTAAATCTGTATTTAGTGATGAATTCGGAATTGATTTTTGCAATAATTTATTTATTTCATCAGTTAAATTGTCAATTTTATGATTCATCATGATTTTCTTCCTTTTCAGTTTCTTCATCGCCTTCAACATTTTCTTCAGACATAAGTTCATTCACTTTTTTTTCAGCATTTTTCAATGTTTCATCACAATTTGCTGATAATGTCATACCTCGTTGATATAAGTTTAAAGATTCTTCTAAAGAAACATTTTCATTATCTAATTTTTGAACTATATTTTCTAATTCTTTCATCATTTCTTCAAAACTTTGTGATTTATTCGTCATCATTACACCTTACTTTCATAACTTGTGCATCAACAGAACCGTCTTTCATTGTTAATACAATATTATCATTTTCAGTTAAATCACTCGTGCTCGTTACTATCTTATCCTCTTTATTCACAATCGTATAACCACGTAACATTGTATTGGTTGGACTAAGATTATTCAAATTCTCTATTTTATTAGTTAAATTATTTCTTTGTTTTACAATGAGGTGATTCATTAATTTTACAAGATTCGTTTGTTGTTGATTGATCGTTGTTTGTTCTCTCTGAATACTTTGTTTGAAATGTTTTAAGTTGAAATTCTGTTTTATTAATTGCAGTTTTTGTACCTGTTGATTAACTTTAAAGTTTATTGCTAAATTAAGTTGTTTTTCTAAATCATCACGTTTTTGAATCTGTTGATCATATAACAAAGTTGGCGTTTTAAATTTATAGTATGAAGCAACATGTTGTAGATACTGTTTTCGATGTTGAATTTGTTGTTTCATAAACCTAGTTAGAGAAAATTTTTGTTGTTGAATATATTGTCTTAATTCATATTGATCAGGTGTAGCCATCACTGCTGCTTGTGTAGGTGTTGCTGCACGTGCATCTGCTACGAAATCACTAAGTGTAAAGTCTGTTTCGTGACCTACTGCTGATATAATTGGTGTTTCACATGTATAAATCGCTTTTACAACATCTTCTTCATTGAAGTTCCATAAATCTTCTATAGAACCACCACCACGCCCAATTATAATAGTATCTACATTTAACTCATCAGCTTGTTTTATTTTTTCAATGATATCATGCTTAGCCTGCTCACCTTGTACTAAAGTATTAATTTGAATTTGTTCAACTAAAGGATATCGACTATTGATAGTTGTATGGATATCCCTTATTGCTGCACCAGTACCTGCAGTCAACACAGCAATTTTTTCAGGAAACTTAGGAATCATTTTCTTGTGGTTTTGATCAAAATACCCATCTTTAGTTAATTTCTTTTTTAATTGTTCTAATTTTTGATATAAATTACCAATGCCATCTATATGCATTTTATTAACATAAACTTGATAATTGCCACGTCTTTCATATACAGAAACACGTGCTTCTAAAAGCACTTCGTCACCTTCTTTAGGCTCGAAGTCAATTTTTGAAGCATTTCCTTTAAACATCATTGCACTGATTACACTATTTTTATCTTTAACATTAAAATAAAGATGACCACTACTATGTTTTTTAAAGTTAGAAAGCTCGCCTTTGAGCAATACATTTTGTAGGTGTGGATCTTGATCAAATTTATATTTAATATATTTAGTTAAAGCTGACACACTTAAATAATCTGACATATTATATCACTCTTTTATTCAATATTACTTAATACACCATTGATGAACTTATAATGATCATCATCACTAAATTGTTTTGCTAATTCAACTGCTTCATTGATGATTACTTTTTGTGGCGTTTCGCTATTTAACAACTCAAAAGTTGACATTCTTAATATGATACGGTCAGATTTTAATAACCTGTCGATCGTCCAATCTTTTAAATGTGGCGCAATTTTGTTATCTAACACAGATTCATGATCTTTTACACCAGTAACTAGCCAATTAATAAAATCAAATTCTAAATCTGGATTATCATCTTTAATAAAACTAATTGCTTCATCAATCGTTAAATCACTATTTTTCATTTCTAATTGAAATAGTGTTTGAAAGGCTTGTGTTCTTGATTCTTTTCGACTCATTATAAACTCCTTTTAGCATTGTACGCTTTATGACTAATATAAAATAGAATTTTGTTAATCACTTGATTATGGAACTCCTGTTTTATGACTACATTAAAGTCATAGTGCTATTTTTAATTTGTAGATACGATATGTGTAATGTGAACATTAATTTGACTTGGTATGATGGTTGTCATCGTAGATAATGAGTTATAAATGGCATTTTGTATTTTTCTTGCAGTTTCTGAGATATTAATGCCGTATGAAAATGAACAATAAACATCTATATGAATACCATCATCTTTTGTATCTACTTTAATGCCACGTGCTAATTGTTTTTTTGTAACTTTTTCAACACTTAAGTCTTTAATTTCTTTAAAGTGTCCTTCTAAGCCTTTTATTTCTGAGGTTGCTATACTAGCTATAACAGTCAAAACCTCAGGTGCTATTTCTATTTTTCCTAAATTGGAATGTGATGATTCTGCTACTTTGACCATTTCACAAACCTCCTATTTAGATTATTCATCCATTATATTATATGTTTCTAAGAAGTTAGTATTAAATTTACCACTTCTAAATATATCGTTATTTAAAAGTCGAATATGGAACGGAATTGTAGTGTCAATTCCTAATACTAAATATTCACCTAACGCTCTCAATCCAGTCATAATTGCTTCATCTCTCGATGGTTCATGAACAATTAATTTTGCTACCATAGAATCATAATATGGAGGGATTGTATAATTAGTATAACATGCGGATTCGATTCTTACTCCAAAACCACCTGGTGCTAGATACTGTGTAATCTTTCCTGGTGAAGGCATAAAGTTTTTATATGGATTTTCGGCGTTAATCCTAAATTCGATTGCGTGTCCTTTGATTTCAATATCTTTTTGTGTGAATGGTAATTTTTCACCCATTGCAACTTTAAGTTGCAGTTTTACTAAATCAATACCAGTTACCATTTCTGTAACGGGGTGCTCTACCTGAATACGCGTATTCATTTCCATGAAATAAAATTCATTAGTGTTTAAATCATAAATGAATTCAATAGTACCAGCATTTTCATAATTAACAGCTTTTGCTGCTCGTACTGCTGCATTACCCATTTCTTGTCTTTTAGCATCAGTTAAGATTGGAGATGGTGCTTCTTCCACAAGTTTTTGCATACGTCTTTGTATTGTACAATCTCGCTCTCCTAAATGGATGACGTTACCATAACTATCTCCCATCACTTGTATTTCAATATGTCTAAAGTTTTCTATAAATTTTTCAAGATACAAGCCACTATTACCAAAAGCAGTTTCTGCTTCTTGTTGCGTCATTTTGAAGCCAGTTTCCAATTCTTTTTCATCACGTGCGACACGTATACCTTTACCACCACCGCCTGCAGTAGCTTTGATAATAACAGGATAACCTATATCTTTTGCAATTTTCTTAGCTTCTTTAATGTCTTTAACTAATCCTTCACTGCCAGGAACTACAGGTACTTCAGCACGCTTCATTTCTTCTTTAGCTACGTCTTTAATACCCATTTTTTGAATTGATTCATAACTTGGACCAATAAATTTAAGTTGACAAGCTTCACAAAGTTCAGCAAAATCGCCATTTTCTGCTAAAAAACCATATCCAGGGTGAACACCATCACATCCTGTAGAAGTCGCAATGGATAAAATATTAGGGATATTTAGGTAAGAATCTTTAGATTGAGTGGGACCGACACAATATGCTTCATCAGCAATTTGAGTATGTAATGCATCTTTGTCTCCCTCAGAATATATTGCTACAGTTTGTAATCCTAAATCGTGACATGCACGTATAATTCTTACAGCAATTTCCCCTCTATTTGCTATTAAAATTTTATTCATTATTTCACCTTAAATAACGGTTGGCCATACTCTACCATTTGACCGTCTTCTACAAGTATTTCAGTAATTTCCCCTGTGACTTCTGCTTGTATTTCATTGAATAATTTCATAGCTTCCAAAATACATACAGTGGATTCGTTTGAAACAGAATCTCCTACTTGAACATATGGACTTTCTTCCGGTGAAGGTGATTTATAAAACGTACCAACCATCGGTGCATTTATTGTTTTCAAGTTATCATTTTCCTGAGAAGAACTTGTCTCTTCAGAACTTTGAGCATCGAGTTGATTTGATACAGCCGATTGTTGTGGTGCAATTTGTTGCATCGGTTGTTGTGAAACTTGAGGTGTAATAATCTCAGTTTCTTTCTCTTTTTTTAAATTAACTATATTCCCTTTATCTTCTATATTAATTTCAGTCAAGCTGGATTGATCAAGAATTTCAATTAATTCTTTAATTTCTTTAAAATTCATAAATACTGACTCCTTCAGATTGTTTTCATTACCTAGTTTATTTTACTTTAGTGAAATGTTCAATTCAAGCATATACATATTTTCTATTATAACTCATTAATTACTATATTTAATCAATGGTTAACGATTATTTGTGTCAAGGTTATTTTCAGTTTATTCTTAAATAACAAAAGCCCTTCCATTTAAATAATTGGAAAGGCTTTTAAGTAATTTGCAAGATACTGTAGTCATATTATGTGTGAAGTTGATGAATTAAGCTCTTGATACGTAACTACCATCGCTAGTGTTAATTACTAAAGTATCTCCTTCATTAACAAATAGTGGCACATTTAATGTATAACCTGTTTCAACTGTCGCAGACTTTGTAGCACCGGTAGCAGTATCACCTTTAATACCTGGTTCTGTTTCTGTGACTGTAAGTTCAACGTTTTTAGGTAATTCAACACCTAAAGTTTCATTTTCATAACTTTGAATTTGAACTTCCATATTTGCTTTTAAGAAATTTAATTCATGTTCTAAATAATCAGCAGATAATTCAATTTGATCAAATGTTTGATTATCCATGAAAACATGTGTATCACCATCAGCGTATAAATATTGCATACGGCGATTTTCGATCATAGCAGTTTCAACTTTTTCTCCGCCTCTAAATGTTTTCTCTTGGATAGCACCTGTTCTTAAATTACGTAATTTAGAACGTACAAATGCAGCACCTTTTCCTGGTTTTACGTGTTGGAAATCTAAAACTTTCCAAATTCCATTATCTACAGAAATTGTTAAACCTGTTTTAAAATCATTAACCGAAATCATTCAGTTTCCTCCTTAATATAAGGTCTTCTATAAAATAATAAGGTCTTTAGACGATTTAGTAAAGCGTTCGCAACCATTTTCTGTAATTAATATATCATCTTCAATACGCACGCCACCAATTCCATCTAAATATATACCGGGTTCAATTGTAACACAATTATTTAACTCTAATGGAGATTCAGATTTTTTAGATAAATTTGGACCTTCGTGTACATCTAATCCAATACCATGGCCCAGTGAATGACCAAACGCTTCACCATATCCTTTTTCAGTGATATAATCTCTTGCAACTGCATCAAGTTCTTTTCCGGTCATCCCTTTTTTAGCTGCTTCAATTCCTTTTAAATTTGCTTGTAATACAATTTGATATATTTCTTTTAACTGAGCATCCGGTTCGCCTATAGCAAAAGTACGAGTAATATCTGAGGCATATCCATTGTAATAAGCACCATAATCTAAGGTGATTAATTCTCCTTGGTTAATTACTTTATCACTTGCTACGCCATGTGGGAGCGCCCCTCTGACTCCAGAGGCAACAATTGTATTAAAAGATGGACCTTCTGAACCTAATTCGAGCATTTTACTTTCTAATTTTGCTTTCAGCTCAAGTTCTGTCATTCCTGCTTTAGCAACTGTTAAAATATACTCATAAGCATCATCAACAATTTGAGCAGCCTTTTGAATATTTGCTATTTCTTGTTCATCTTTGACTTCTCTGATCTTTTCAATTAATCCAGAAATACTTATTAAACTAATATAAGATTTACTTAACTGTAAATAAGTATCATAGCTCACTAAATTACCTTCAAAACCAACATTTTGCACATTTAATTCTTCAAGTGTTGATTTAATAGATTCTATCAATTGCCCCTGTTGCTTAATTACTTTAAAATCAGCAGCCTGAGTAGTCGCTTGTTCTATGTATCTGAAATCAGTAAGTAATAGTTTTTCTTCATTTGTAATAATTAGTGCGCCACTGGTTCCAGTGAATCCAGATAAGTAACGTCTATTATAATCAGATAAAACGATAATTGCTTCTAAATGTTTTGTTTTTAGAGCAGCTTTTAATTTATCTATTCTATTCAACAGTAATCACCCTATTCAATAAATTTGTACATTTCCAATATATACATTAAAATGATAGCATAATTAATGTACAAATTTATAGTTTTTGAATTAGGAGAGAGTTATGAAGAAGAAATTATTCGCTATTTTAAGCGCTTCGTGTATACTCGCTGGGTGTGGGAGCCAAAATTTAGGGCCATTAGAAGAGAAAACAACAAAACTACGTGATGAAAATCATAAATTAAAAAGTAATATTCAAGATTTAAAATTAGAAATAAAAAAAGAAAAAACAAATATTACTGCATTAGAAAAAGATAAAAACAATATTAAGAATGCAAAAAGTAATAAAAATAAGCTGAATCATATTAAAGCGTCTTCTGAATATTATCAAGATGTCGCAAAAGCAATTGATGATTATAATAATATTGAAGATGAGGTTTCAAAAAATAAACAAAGTGAAAAAACTCAAAACAAATTAACAGATATTACTAATAAAATTGATGCTGCTTTTTCTACATATAAAAATAAAATTGATAAAGATAAAATGAATGATGAAGATAAAAAGAAACATAAAAGTATTACTAAATTAAACAAATCATTAGATTCAGCTATGAGTGATATAAGGGATGGCTATAACGAAAAAGATAAGAAGAAACTTAATAAAGGTCAAACTACTTTATCAAAAGTAAGTATAAGTAATGAGTAACGTGACATATAAATAGGAGTGTTTATTTTGAAACAAGCAATATTCTATATCGTAATCGCAATTGCATTAGTTGGTTTAATACTTAACTTAGATGCATTTATATTTAGTTTTGTAAAAATGGCCATCAGTTTAGCTATTTTTGCAGGTATTATTTATTTAATTTACTATTTTTTCTTTTTAACAGAAGATCAAAGAAAATATAAGCGTGCCCAAAGAAAGTATAGAAAAAGAAATAAAAAAAAATAATGTTAAACTTTTAAAGTTTAACATTATCGAAAAATCAAAGCATTTACCCTACAATATTTGAAATTAATTGTGTGGGTAAATGCTTTTTTATAAAGAATAAAATTATTTTCGATAAGTCCATTCTGATGATTGGTACTTTTCAATTAATGCTTCAACTTCTTCATTTTGTTGAGTGGTTAATTCTAAAGGTTTTAAATTAATATTTAATCCTTTTTTGAATCCACTTTCGAATGCGCTTTCCATTTCATCTATAGTGATGTAACGGTCAGATATATCATTAATTGCTACTGCTTTATCAACAAAAGCTTGTTTCATTTTTTCTTTCAAACGGTCATTTTTAAATATAAACATATCAAACAAATCATCGATATCTATATCTTGTAACAATGAACCATGTTGCAGAATAACACCTTTTTGTCTCATTTGAGCACTTCCTGCAATTTTACGTCCTTCTACAACTAATTCATACCAGCTCGAAGCATCGAAACAAACTGCACTTCTTGGTTGTTTTAATTTAGACCTTTCTTCTTTGGATCGTGGAATAGCAAAAGAGGCATTAAAACCTAATGTTTTGAACCCTTCAAGTAAACCCTCAGAAATGACCCTATAAGCTTCTGTAACCGTTTTGGGCATATTCGGATGCGATTCTGGTACAATAACACTATAAGTTAATTCTTTGTCATGTAAGACCCCTCTGCCACCTGTTTGTCTTCTAACAAGGCCGTAACCTTTTTCTGCCACCTTGTCTATATCAATTTCTTTAGTCAATCTTTGAAAGTAGCCAACTGAAAGTGTAGCTGGATCCCATGTGTAAAATCTTATTACTGGGTCAATCTCACCTCTAGAAACAAAATTTAATAACGCTTCATCCATTGCCATATTGTAAAATGGATCATTACTACCCGTGTTGATAAAATGCCATGTTTCAGTCACAATCAAAACTCCATTCATTAAAATTAAATTGTGATAACATCTAATGTGTGTTATCGTTTTCAATAATTGTACAAAAATGTCAGTATTATGTAATTATCATGATAAAAATATTTTGATAATTTGTGCTAACAGTCTTATAATATATAATATCGGTTAATTAGGGAGGATGCAAGATGAGTAATTTTTGGTTTATAGCTTTAGCAATTTTAATAATAATCGTCGCTTATATGTTGTTCAATAGATATTTGAACAAAAAAGCGGTAACAGAATTAAACCAAAATGAATTCCATAATGGTTTACGAAAAGCTCAAGTGATTGATGTGAGAGAAAAAGTAGACTATGATTATGGTCATATTAATGGTGCTCGTAACATTCCAATCACAATGTTTAAACAAAGATATCAGGGATTGAGAACGGATCAACCAATCTATCTTTGTGACGCGAATGGTATTGCCAGTTATCGTGCCGCTAGAATATTAAAAAAGAACGGATATAAAGATATATTCATGCTTAAAGGCGGATATAAAAAATGGACTGGTAAAATCAAATCAAAAAAGTAAATGGTTAAATAAACATTTAAAAATTGAGCTATTAGTTATTTTACTAATAGCTCAATTTTTTTAATAATATATTCCAATAAAGCAGTGAGAGTATTAATTGGAAAATAAGCTTTGTCATCTTAGTATAATTGCAAGGTGAGAGCCTAAAAAATTATAATTACAACCATATATGCTTATACGATTAACGTTTTACATCGATCACAAAAAGGACTAATCCATTTTTATATGGATTAGTCCTCTAAATTTGATTGAGTTTAATATCTCATACTCTTTTTCGTTTATTAAAACCAAAAGATATTTGACTTGTTCTATTAAAATTATTTTTCTGATCTTAAATTCTCAAACTTTAATACTGGTTGACGAGCAGCTTTTGTTTCATCTAAACGATCAATAATCGTTGTATGAGGTGCTTCTAAAACTTTGTCAGGGTTTTCTTTTGCTTCTTTCGCTATTTCAATCATTGTGTCACAGAAATAATCTAATGATTCTTTAGATTCTGTTTCAGTTGGTTCAATCATCATACCCTCTTCTACATTTAATGGGAAATAGATAGTAGGTGGATGAACGCCAAAGTCAAGTAAACGTTTAGCCATATCTAATGTTCTTACACCATATTCTTTTTGTTTTGAACCACTTAATACAAATTCATGTTTACAATATTGCTCGTATGGGATTTCAAAATGTTCTTTCAATCTTGCTTTAATATAGTTTGCATTTAATACTGCTGCCTCTGAAACTTCTTCAAGTCCTTTATTACCCATTGTTCTAATGTATGTGTAAGCGCGTAAATAAATACCGAAGTTACCATAAAATGGTTTAACACGACCGATTGAATGTTCGATATCATTATCATATTTATACACATCATTTTCTTTAACGACCATTGGTTTTGGTAAGAAACTTGCAAGTTCTTTTTTAACACCAACTGGCCCTGAACCAGGTCCACCACCACCATGTGGCCCAGTAAATGTTTTGTGTAAATTTAAATGAACAGCATCAAAACCCATATCTCCAGGTCTAACTTTGTCCATAATTGCATTTAAATTAGCACCATCATAGTACAATAACCCACCAGCTTCATGTACAATGTTTCGAATATCCATGATGTTTTGTTCGAAAATACCTAATGTATTTGGATTTGTAAGCATAATTGCAGCAGTGTTTTCATTGACGAGTCGTTTTAAATCTTCTATATCAACTTCTCCACGTTCATTAGATTTCACTGTAACAGCTTTAAATCCAGCGAATGCTGCTGAAGCTGGGTTTGTACCATGTGCAGAGTCAGGTACGATGACTTCGTTACGATGTCCTTCGCCATTTTTTTCATGAAAAGCTTTGAAAATCATAAGTGCTGTCCATTCTCCATGAGCACCAGCAGCTGGTTGTAATGTAACTTCTTCCATACCAGTTATTTCTTTAAGTTCTTCTTGTAAGCTATGAATAATTTCTAATGAACCTTGTACCTGCGATTCATCTTGTAGTGGATGTGATTCAGCAAATCCAGGTATTCTGGCTATTTTCTCATTTACCTTTGGATTATATTTCATGGTACATGACCCTAGCGGATAAAATCCTGAATCCACACCAAAGTTTTTATTTGATAACTCTGTATAATGACGCACTAAATCTAGTTCAGCTACTTCAGGAAATTCAGCTTTATTTTTTCTGATAAATTTGTCATCTAATAGCTTATTAACTGCCCCATTATCAATTTCTTTTTGGGGTAAAGAATATGCATAGCGACCTTCTTTAGAACGTTCAAAAATTAATGGACTAGATTTACTTACTACCATTTATTTCACCTGCTTTCTTAACAAATGTATCAATTTCATCTTTCGTTCGTAATTCTGTTACTGCAATTAACATGTGATTGTCGAAGTTTTCTACGATTTCACTTAAATCAAATCCACCTATGATGTCTTCTTGAATTAAAGCATCGTTTACATCTTTAACAGGTTTATCAAATTTAACAACAAATTCATTAAAGGATGTACCATTACTAACTTCAAATCCTTGTTGTTTAAATTGTTCTTTAGCATAGTTTGCATTTTCAAAATTTTGAACCGCAATGTCATAGATACCTTGTTTTCCTAAAGCAGACATACAAATTGATGAAGCCAATGCGTTTAATGCTTGATTTGAACATATATTTGATGTTGCTTTATCACGTCTAATATGTTGTTCACGTGCTTGAAGTGTTAACACAAAACCACGGTTTCCATCTTGGTCTTCAGTTTGTCCGACTAGTCTACCAGGTGTTTTTCTCATGAGTTTCTTAGTAGTAGCAAAGAAACCACAATGAGGACCACCAAACTGCGTTGGGATACCAAATGGTTGCGTATCTCCCACTACAATATCTGCACCAAAACTACCTGGAGGCGTCAATAAGCCTAGTGCGATTGGATTTGTATAAACAATGAATAATGCTTTTTTATCTTCGATAAATGATTGGATTTTTTCTAAATCCTCTATTGAACCATAAAAATTTGGGTATTGAACTGCAACTGCAGCAGTATCATCATCAATTGCATTTTCAAGTTTTTCTATATCTGTAATTGTACCATCTAAATCAACTTCAACAACTTCAAATTCTTCGCGTGTTTTTACATATGTGTGTAACACTTGTAGTGCTTGATAATGCATACCTTTTGAAACGACAATTTTATTTTTACGCGTTTGATTAAATGCTAGAATACAAGCTTCTGCGAAACTTGTCATACCATCGTACATTGATGAGTTGGCAATATCCATATCTGTTAATTCACAGATTAATGTTTGAAATTCGAAGATAGCTTGTAACTCACCTTGTGAAATTTCAGGTTGATAAGGTGTATAAGCAGTATAGAATTCAGAACGTGAGATCATTGCATCTACAACTGCAGGAGCATAGTGATCATAAACACCTGCACCTAAAAATGTAGTATGTGTTTCTTTAGTGATATTTTTACTAGCAATTTTATTAAGTCTTTTAGTTAATGTGGTTTCAGATTCAGCATCAGGAATAGCTAATTCTCTGTTTAATAAAATGTCTTTGGGAACATCTCCAAATAATTCACTGATCGATTCAGCACCAATTGTCTCAAGCATTTCATTTTTATCTTGATCTTTTAATGGAATATAACGATGACTCACAATAACACCCCTTTAAATTATTTATTAATTTGATTTTTCTTAACAATTTTTGCTTTTGCTTGTCTTTTTCTTATTTGTACTATAACTTCCTTGCCCATTTCAAAAGCATCTCTATCAATTATAGCTAAACCAATAGACTTACCACTTAATGGAGATTGTGTACCTGAAGTAACTTCACCAATCTCATTTCCATCGATATCATAAACAGTGTAACCAGTTCTTGGAATTCCTTTATCAATCATTTCAATTCCAACTGTTCTTCTCTTGGAACCATTTTCTTTTTGATCTTTTAACACGTTCTTACCTATAAAATCAGCGTCGATTAATGGTTTAGCAGCAAATGCAATTCCACCTTCATATGGTGTGATTGATTCACTTAAATCTTGTCCATGAAGTGGTAAACCAGCCTCTAATCTTAATGTATCCCTAGCACCAAGACCACATGGTTCTACATCATATTCTAATATTGATTCCCATAGATATGGTGTATCATCTGATTTACAATAAATTTCAAAGCCATCTTCACCTGTATAACCAGATTGTGATAATATTACATTTTTACCAAAGAATTCAACATCTTGTAGGAATTCAAATGGAGTCATCTCTGATACATCATGATTCACATGTTCTTGAACAAAATCACGTGCTTTTGGACCTTGTATAGCTAATTGTCCATATTCTGTTGAAACATTTAAAACTTCAGCATCGAAATTTTCTGCTTGTTTTTTCATCCAATCAAAGTCTTTATCAGTATTTCCAGCATTTACGACTAGTAAATATTCTTTTTCACTAAGTTTATAGGTGATTAAATCATCGATAATACCGCCTTGTTCATTACACAATGCTGTATATTGTGCCTTCTTTGTGTCTAAATTATCAGTATCATTTGAAAGTAAGTATTGTACTAATTGATCTGCTTCAGAACCTTTTATTAAAATTTCCCCCATGTGACTTACGTCAAATAAACCCATATTTGTTCTTACAGCATTGTGCTCATCTTTAATACTTGAAAATTGAACTGGCATAGCCCAACCACCAAATTCAACAATTTTTGCACCAAGATCCACGAAGTTTTGATAAAGTGGCGTGTGTTTTAATTCATTTACCATTGCTAAACCCCCTATTATTGTATTAAAAAAGACAGAGTAGACTAAGCCTACCCTGTCAAAAAATCCAGGAATGCGTCTCAGTATTATCCTTTTGCCTGAGAGTTTCGTTAAACTTGCACCTTCGGCGATGGTTAAAATCAATTATTAACCATTCTCTCTAATACTGGTCATTCGCTTTCATCGATTCCAATATTTTTTTATATGTAACTGGAAGCGACTTATTACTATTCACTTTGATGAATGCGATTTCATTATATCTTGAAACTCTAGTTGAATACAAGCTTTTTAGTTTAAAAAGCGGTTTATTATTTGCATTGGGTCTGTTGCTATCATTTTTAATTCTATCGTATAGAATTTCTATATCACAATCTAACCATACAACATGTTTTTGCTCTATTAATAAGTTAAAAGCGTCATTGCCCTCGATGATGCCCCCTCCTGTAGCAATGACATCAAATTGGTTAACACATTTTTTTAAGTATTTAAACTCCAAGTTACGAAAACCTTTTTCTCCTAATTGTTCAAAAATTTCTGGTATTGTTTTCTCTTCTTGTTGTACTATAAATTCATCTAAATCTACAAAAGTTAATTGATTGTGTTGTGCAATATATTTCCCTAATGTTGTTTTACCTGTACCCATAAAACCTATTAAAATAAGCGGTGTTTTAATTTTATTTTTCAAAAATATCTTCCTTTTGTAATTGTAATTTAATTTGTTTATCATAATAAGACTCAATATTATCAAGCGTTTTTAGCTGAATATTAAATTGAAAAGAATATATTGCTATTAGTGATAAATATAGCATATAAACAACCATCACAAAAGGGTATATGTACCCGTTTATGTTAGAATTGAATTGCTTTTTCAAAAGTACCTCCTGTATAATGCATTTTCAATTTTAATTTTATGTGCTTATTTTTTAATAATATGAATTGTGCATTTGTTACATTGTTTAATAATGTGATGTTTCCTGTATTATTTATTGTTTTAATAATCTTATTATTTTTGAACTCATATCTTATAATATTTTCTCTTGTGTCGAATTTTAATATTCGTCCGTTTTTATCAATTTCTAGTGCCTTTGAATTTCTTTGCAATAGTGTTTCGGTTAAGTCTCTAGAAAAAAATTCTATATCAATGGATGATTCAAAATTAGACTGATGTTTTATAGGGGTGATTGATTTATATAATAAAGGTAACATTGTAAATATTAATAAAGTAATAAATAGTGCAAATAATACTTCAATGTAAGTAAAACTTGAATATTTATTTGTAAAAACATTTTTCATTAACTTGGTCCTTTATTCTAATACATAAATTTGAATTGGTTAATTTAACTTTGTATCCTTCAATATCAATGCCTTTTAGTAAACTTTTACGATCATTATGTTTTAACGTTAATAATGTAATTCTTTTCATACTTAATCTGTCGATTTTATCGCTGAAAGTATGATTTAATTGTAAAATCATAGGCAAAAAAACACTGCACATTATAAGCATACAAACAAAAGCGATATATGCATCCATAAGTATACTACCTTTAATGTTTTTGTTTCTCATATCTTAATCTTCCCTTTTCAATATGAAATATTAATTTAAAAAGTTCATTATCTACTGATAAAAAAATACTCCCAAATTTATTTGTATTACCTTTATTGTTGAATGTTAAATAATTTATATTACTTTTAGGATGTATATAAGTATTTTGTGGAAAATTTATTTCTTTATTTTCAGTTGACTGTTCTCTAACTATGATTTTATTTGAATAGTCGTTAAATATGAGTGTTATGGATTTATCATCTTTAATCGCTTTAGATTTCAAATAATTTAGTTGAATGATTAAAGTATTCATAAAGTAATTGTTTTTATTAATTTTCTTATCATTTATAGATATATGGTTTACTTGAATAAATAATAAGATACTTATGATACCCATAACCAATAGCATTTCAATATATGTAAATGCTTTACTAGTTTGCAATTACTTCACCGTTGTTAATTGTAATGGTTGATCCTGATTTACAATTTTTTTGGTTTTCTTTGATATAGCCATCCGCAATAAGTTCATCTATAGACTGTGGTTTTTTATTATGTTTTAGAGTAAATGCTTCAACTTGACTTTCAATCATTTTTATTTGTGCTTCACAACCAGTATTTTGAATATGTGAAGATTGTTTTGCAATATTGGGTATAATCAATATCAATAATAAGCTTATAATTAATAATACAAGGAGCATTTCAATTAAAGTAAATGCACGCTTATTAAAAGTTCTTTTTATTTTGTTCATTAAAAACCTCCGAATGTTATTATTTAATCGTTTGCATTAGATCGAACATAGGTAACATTATCACTAAATATAAGGAAATGATCAGTATCCCTAGCATGATAAATATAGTTGGTTGTATAAATTTAATTAATAATTGTAAATATCTTTCAATTTTTGTAAATATGATTTCGCTATATAATTTTAATTCTATATCTAGTTTCCCTGTCTTTTCACCCTCCTCAATAAAATTAATCAATCCTTCTTCAAAACAAGAAATCTTTTTTAAAATTTCACTTAACTTATGACCACTTTGACTACCTGTTGCTAATTTTCTAGCAAGATAAATTAAATATGTGTCATTTTTTTGCTTAAAATATATATCAACGATTGATTGTAAGGTCACACCGTTCTTATAAAACAATGCAAATTCTGTAGAAAGTCTGTAAGTTTTATAAAATTTAAAAAAAGTACGTAAAATGGGGATTTTTAATATAATTCTATACTTCAAGTTAATCGATAATTTTTTTGTGATTTTATAAAATAAATAAGAAAAAATTAAGCAGTTTAATGTAATAATAAGTAGTGTTTTAGGTAGATAAATTAATATGAAGGATAAGATTAATTGTGTTTTTGATATTTCAATATCAAAGCTATTATAAAGTGCTTGAAATTCGGGTATAATAGTATGATTTAAAATTATCAACATTCCTATAAAAATTGTAATTAATAGTAAGGGATATTGCAGTGTTCTAATTAGTTGTTGCTTCGCTTTGTTATTTCGAATCAAATAGTCTTTTGCATGTGGTAGTGTTGATGTGAGTTCACTAAATAACTCTGAAAAATATATTAACATGATTATAATTTTGGGATATTTTAGAAGTAATAATATTTCATAACATTGTGCACCTTGATCGAGACGTGTATTAATCAGAGAAATTAATTTGGGCGATTTAATTTTTATATGTTGTAATAAAAATTTAAATGATTCCGATAATGTAAAACCATGTTGAAGTAAATCATGCAATCTTTGAAGTAAGTCAATTTGATTCTTTTCGCTGATAAGCATAAATCGAGGTGTATTAAAGATATCTATTGAGTGTTTCTTCACAAATTTCTCCTTCTTTTGCCATTTCTTGCAATTTGTAAGATAAATTTTTGAATGTATTCGGAAGTGTAAGTTGATTTTCAAAATAAAAGGCTATATCTTCACGGTTTAATTGTTCATAAATAAGAGAACGTTCATTCTTTGAAGTGATTACTAATCTCTGATTAATAATACTTAATACCGTCTGTCGCAGTTCTTGAATAGTAATGCCCATTTCTAATAATCTACTCAATGCTCCTTTACAATTATTTGAATGTATTGTTGAAAGTACTAAATGCCCACTTAAACTTGCATGAATTACTTGTTTAGCAATCATTGCATCCCTGATTTCACCAATGAGTATTATATCAGGATCACACCTCAAAATAGCCTTAAAAGAATTAGCATAATTAATACCTGCTTTTTCGTTGATAGACACTTGTGTAATTCCCTCAACTAAACGCTCTACAGGATCTTCTACGGTAATGATGTTAACATTTAAATGCTCCTTTGCGTGTACTATGAGCTGATACATTAGTGTACTTTTTCCTGATCCCGTCGGACCACTAAACAATATTAACCCTTGTTTTTTATGAACTAGCTTAAATAATTGATTAATACTAAGTGCTTTTGCAGAATTTTGAAAGTATTGAGGTATAATTCTCACTACACAACTTTCAAATCCTAGAGATAAAGGTAAAGTTGAAACTCTTAAATAGTATAATTGTTTGAGTTTGTAAGCATATCTTCCACTTTGCGCAGTGCTATGTGTTGAGACATCTAAGCCAGCTTGATATTTCATATATGTGAGCAATTTCCTATAAATATGAACTTCTACTGTTTCTATAGTGCTTAAATATTCTTTTTTCCTAAATTTAATGTGTACTTTGTTTTGGTCAGGGATAAAGTGTACATCTGATACATTTTCATTAATAGCTTTATCAATAATATTTTTAAAGAGTAACTTCAAAAAAACACCTCCTACAATAATACACGTAGGAGGTGTTAATATTACTTTCTAAAATTAAATTAACCATGCAAGTATGGATTAAGTTGTTCATCTTCTATCGTTGTATATGGCCCATGCCCTGGGAATAAAGGTAAATCATCATCTAGCTTGAATAATTTATCTAATATCGAGTCAACTAATGTTTCATAATCACCTTTATATAAATCAGTTCTTCCTATACCTTGTTTAAATAAAGTATCACCGACTACAGCAAAATCGTCAAATATAAAAGACAAACTACCAGGCGAATGTCCAGGCGTATGAAGTACTTTGAATTTAAAGCCTTCAATTTCCATAGAACCTTCATCAATCTTTTGTGGTGATACGCGACTTGTGACAGGTGTTAATCCATATTGCTTAAATTTCTGTGAACCATTTTTATCAGTATTAGTTAAAAAATCAAACTCACTGTAATGCATATAAACGGGCACCTTATATTTATCAACAATTTGATCTAAAGCACCAATATGGTCGAAATGAGCGTGTGTTAACAATACTGCAATGACAGGTTTATTAATTTGGTTTAATTTTTTTATAATTAATTCATAATCAGCCGCTGGATCAACTATAATGACATGCTTATCATTTTCAATAAAATAAGTATTCGTCTTTACTAAGCCCAATGCTAAACTAGAGATTTGCATTGTTAGTGACCTCCATTATCTAAATGATTTTGAACTGATTTTAGTTTATCATTCATTTTTCGAGATTTATCTCTTCTATCGTCAATTCTGATATTCGTACAAACTCTATCAATACCTTTATCAAAAGGTAATTCATGAATGGCTTGAACGACTTCAAATAAATCTTTCAAATCTCCTTCAATTAAGGTATTCATTGGTGTTAATTGATAGTCAATTTTACCTTGTGCTTTAAATTCTTTTAATTTCGTTTGTATCTCAGCAATATACTTGCTAACACTTGGTCCTTCTGTACCCACAGGTATAACTACTGCATCTACTATAGCCATTATTTCACACCTTCCTTTTCAATTATATAAGTATAAATTAAGCCAGCAGCACCAGTAATGCCCGCATCATTACCTAATTTAGCTTGAACAATTTCTGTTCCTTGTTGTGCTGGTGTAAAAGTTAGATTATGATACTCTGTTTTTATATTTTCAATTAAAATCAAACCAGCTGTAGACATTCCTCCACCTAAAACAATATATTTAGGGTTACTTGTCACGCTGATAATACTGCACAAATATGCAATATAATTAGCTACACGCTCCGTAATAAAGATACAGAATTGATCTCCAGCTTTCGCTGCATCAAATACTGCTTTTGCGGTAACTTGATTATCTTTAATTAATTGAAGTATCGAAGATTTAAACGTTAATTTAGGATAATAAAAATTCACTAAATTAACAACACCTGTCGCGGAAGCAACGGTTTCAATACAACCTGATTTACCACAATTACATTTAAAGCGTTGATCATGGTCAACTCTAAAATGACCAATTTCAGCACCAGAGCCATTATGACCGTGCACAATTTCTCCGTTAGAAATAATACCGCCACCTAGACCAGTGCCTAATGTGATTGCAACTACATCGTCTGCACCATGTCCTGCACCTTTGTGCTTTTCACCTAATGCTGCAACATTAGCATCATTATCAACATAAACAGGACATTCTACAAATTGTTTGAAAATTTCTCTGACATTAACAGTTTCTTTCCAATATAAGTTAACTGCACCATTAACCTCACCTGTTTTAAAATTCACTGGTCCTGGTACACCAATACCAACACCTAACACATCTGAAAAAACAAAGTCAGAATTATCGACATGTTCAACGAAAGATTCATAAACATTTTTCAAAAGTGCATAACCTGTAACATCTGACGTATCAGTCTTTATAGACCATTTCTCAATTTGTTCTAATTGTTGGTCGAATATACCTAGCTTACAAGTTGTACCACCAATATCTGCTGCTAAGATAATTTTTTTCATGTATTTTATTCATCCTTCTCTTATTTTTTAAGGAATACTAATCTAAATCTTGATTTCATCAACAGTCGATTTTAACGTTTTGCATGTTAAAATAGTTGTCTTTTTCCTTAAAATATATTTTTTCTCTGTATAAAACATATATATCTATATTAATATTTTTCATTTCACAAATGCAATGATAACGAATATAAAGATATATTATATAATCAATAACAAAAAATGTGGCTATTGATTGTTAACTGTTTAAACTGCCAATATGGTATGTATCCATATTATAAAAACTACTTACTCATATAATGATTCAAGGCATTAGCGTTCATTTTTCCGTTGATTAATAATTAATTTAGATTTAATATAATCATCTTTGGTAATTAAACTATATTCATACAATGAATGTAGCTCTTGTTCCATCATTTCATAAATATCTTCCTTATCCTTGAAGTAAATGATAAAACCAAATTTTTTTAAAAGTTGTTGCACATCATAAAATGTATTAATCTCATGAATCACCGTCATCGCTCAATTCTTTATTTAAATTAATATAATCATGATTAGTTGGATCTATTTTTAAAGCGGCTTTAATATGTTTTTTTGCTTTATCTTTGTTATCGATAGATCTATTTGCAACCGCTAGTTGGTAATTTAATAATGCAGAATCTGGAAAATTTCTTAAACCTCTTTCCCATGTTGCCATGCCCTCTGATTTTGAATCCATTGTCGCATTAATTAATCCTTTTAGGTAGTATGTTTCATCATCGGCATAACTTTTATTTACCGTGTGTTGCACCATATCTTCAGCACTTTTATAATTACCATGCTTCATTTCCTTTTCAATGATTGTATTATAAATATTATCCTCTTGAATCGTAAAGATTCGAATTTGAGCTGCAATAAATAAAACAATCATTAAAATTAGAAAAATCCAGAATTTATTTTGGTTAATTTTAAAATAATATCCTATAAGCGTTATTAGTAAACCACCAATAAAACCACCCACATGTGCTATTATATTTACATTTTGCATTAGTAATGAAGCACCAATTAAGATGACTAGGACAATTAATAATTGGCCAATTAACTTTTGATTAAATTGTTTACCAATATGCATAAAAGCAAAAATGGCTCCAATTAAACCAAAAATAGCACCGCTTGCACCAACGGAAACCGTATCTGTATTAAAAGATAACGAAGCAAAATTACCAAATAAGCCAGAAACAAAATAAATAATTAAAAATCGCCAATGCCCAACAATAGCTTCCACTATTTTTCCAAAAATAAATAAACTTAACATATTCATTAATATATGTTCAAAATTATAATGTAAAAATATAGATGATATGAGTCTGTACCATTCTCCATGAACGACGTTAAAATGTACAAGACCTCCAATATCTAAAAGTTTTAAATCAGAAAAATGATTTAAAAATAGCACCATCGAAAGCCAGATAATAATATTAATTACAATTAATGAATATGTAACTGGTGCAAATTTAAGCATATGTTTTTCAATAGGATTATTATTTAATGCTCTTTGCTTATAATAGCCTTTTGTATGCTTCGTACTGCGATTAAACATAAATTTCACTAAAAAATTGGGCATTATTTTATCCATATGTTCAACTTGTCGAATAATTTTTACTTTGAATTTAACTGATTTTAGCTCGTCTAAATTTTCATTTGTAAATGTTTTATCAGTGTAAATATATAAATTATAATTTTTGGGTTTGAAACCTAAAAATGTAATAATATCTTCTTCATGGTCTTGAACTCTACTTTTATCAAATCTAACTTCTTGTGTAGAATTAGCACCAAATTTAAATATTGCAACAGATTGCTTTCTTTTATTTGCAAGCCAAATTTCAGAATCATCTTGATTACGATGTACTACTTGATAGTTTAAATATTTTACCCAAGTATAAATTGACTTCCAAAAGTGCTTTTCAGTTATCATTTTTTCCTCCATTAATTCGTAGTCGCTATAATTAATTTTTGCACGGGTTGATCATGTGCTTCTATTTCAAAATCATTCATTTGGAAGTCATAAATTAAACTTATCGTTGGCTGGTGATGCTGTGATAAAAATTTATCAAAATAGCCCCCACCATAACCGATTCTATAGCCTTTGTTATTGAATACTACACCTGGTACTATTAACAAGTCTAAATCATTAGTTATTTCAGTATTACTTGTAACATAATTAATTCCTTTATCGTCAGGTGCAAGATTCGATAAATCATCTAAACCTTTAAATGACATTGTTTTAGTTTTATAATCAGTTTCTGGTACATATACATTTTTATCATCATTTAGCATTTTTGAAATGATTGGATAAGTATCGACTTCATGTGCCATTGAGAGCACAATGCCAATACGTTTTGCCGATTTATATTCAGATGAACTCAATAATTGTTGTGTTAAGTATTGGTCAGTAGATAATTTTTGATCTTGTTCGGAAAATTGCTTCATTATTTTTATTATTTCTTTTCTTAATGAACGTTTACTCATATATGACACCTTCCCATTTTATATCCTCTTTTATTATAACGATAAAAATATATTATGTCATCATACTGCTATTTCAATATATTTTTGAAAAAAAATAACCAGATTCAAATTTTAGAATCTGGTTAAAATTTTTATTATTTTGTTTCACGGTGCAATGTATGTTTGTTATCACGAGCACAGTGTTTTTTCATTTCGATACGTTCAGGATTAGTACGTTTATTTTTTGTTGTAATGTAGTTTCTTTCTCCACATTCTGTGCAAGCTAGTGTTACGTTTACGCGCATGCTAATTCCTCCTTACCTTTTCAAAATACGACTTATTTATCATACCATTTAGTTATAAAATTGAAAAGTATTATTTTTTAATATAGACCATACCCATAGGTTTTAAACTTAAAATAGGCTGTTTATGGTTTACTTTTTATCTTTTTCCTTAAAATAATAGTTAATTATATCGCGACCTAAG
The DNA here is from genome assembly GCF_017891615.1 of Staphylococcus sp. GDY8P198P. Lineage (NCBI taxonomy): Bacteria > Bacillati > Bacillota > Bacilli > Caryophanales > Staphylococcaceae > Staphylococcus > Staphylococcus sp. GDY8P198P. Next base: position 95,985 of record NZ_JAESJQ010000004.1, on the reverse strand, counting down.
TCACCACCATTAAGCCAAGGTTCTGGAACAGGTTGATTAGTATATACAATTGAAAATGCTAATTTTGGATCTTCAATTGGTGCATAACCAACATAAGTTGAATTTACTTTTGGTTCACCATCTTGGAATACTTCTGCTGTACCAGTTTTACCAGCTGAAGGGACAACCGTATCATTGAAACTTTGATAGCCTGTACCTTCTTTTTCATTAAATGCCATTTTAAAACCTTCTTGTACTTGGTTAACTTGGTCTGATGTATTGTTAACTTTGTTTAATACGTCGCCTTTTACTTTCTGTTTAACTGGACCTAAGGAATCTTTATTTGTTGCTTTTCTAATTTCTAAGCCAATATGTGGTTGAATTCTATAACCATCGTTTGCAATTGTAGAAGCATATTGTGATAACTGCAATGGTGAATAAGTATCATATTGTCCAATTGCTAAATCTAAATAGTTTCCTGGATTATCTGTTAATGGTTCTATCTGACCGCCAGTTTCATTTGGTAAATCGATACCTGTTTTAACGCCTAAACCAACTTGATTTAACCCTTTTCGTAATTTTTGACCTGCTTCTGAAATATCAGTAGGCAATGTCATATTTGGTGAGTATGGTGAACCAGCAATTTTTAATGCTGTTTTAAACATGTATACGTTTGATGAATGCATTAAAGCTTCTTTATCATCAATCGTTACTTTACCATCTTGGTTGAAGTATGAACGTTTAGAGAGACCGCCTGCAAATTTTAATGGTTCATCAACCATTTTCTCACCAACATTAATGGCATCATTTTGGTAACCTGCTAATAATGTTCCACCTTTAACAGACGATCCAACAGCGTATTGTGACGTGAACGTTCCGATATCATAATCGGTTAAATCACCGTTTTTATCAATTTGTTTACCTGCCATCGCTAAAATATCACCATTATTAGGATTTTGGACAACCACTAAAGCATTGTCCATATCTTTAGCACCTTCACTACGTAATTTGCTTATTTGTTTTTCCAAATACGCTTCTGTTTTCTTTTGTAAGTCTATATCAATACTTAAAACAAGATCGTCTCCACGTGATCCTTCATGAATTACTTGTGAATCAATGACTTCTCCTGATTTATCTGTTGTGTATTTCATTTCTTTCTTTTTACCTTTAAGAATATTATCGTATTGATATTCTAAATAAGATTTTCCTACACGATCATTTCTTGAATATCCTTTTGATAAATATTGTTCTGTTAATTCTTTTGGAATACCTTCTTGTGTAGTAGAGACATCACCAAAAATACCGCGTAATGTATCATCATATGGATACTTTCGATCCCAATCCATCGTGGTATTAACGCCTGGTAAATCAGAAAGTTTTTGTGACACTGCAGCATATTCTTCATCTGTAACATCTTCATTTTTAATCATTTGAGGATCTAATGCAGAACCAGACATCATTTCTCTAAATATTGCTAAAACTTGTAAATCTTTATCAGAAAATGAATCAAATTGTTTCTTTCCAATTTTTTTATGTAATGTTTCATCATATTGTTCTTGAGTAATACTTCCATCATCTAATAATGATTGTTCTTTTTTCATTAATTCATCAGCTTTATTAGGGTGCTTTAAAATCCAAAAATCTTGTTTATCTCGATCTGTAATTTTATCAGTATCCATTTTTATAAGTTTTGATAAATCATTAGCTATTTTTAAAACCTCTGATTGCGACGTTTTTCTTCCACGAGAAAAAGTAATGGCTTTTTTAGATGCATTATCTACTAGGACTTTACCATTTCTATCGAGAATTCTCCCTCTTGGAACAGCTTCATTAACAGTTAAATTTTCACTGTTTTTAATTAATTGCTTATAATGAGAGCCCTGCGCAATTTGCAAATAACCTAATCGTAAAACAATAACCGCAAAAATAAATACAATTAGACCAAACACAAAGCTTATTCTTTTGTTCATCGTATTTCTTATTTTCTCATCGTTTGATTTTTCCTTTAATCTTTTTAGCAAAACAACATACCTCTATTCAAAAGTGATCACTTTAAATGATATATGAAATTGACACAGATTTCTATTATTTTAAATAAAAAAATGACGACCTGTGTAAGGCCGTCAAAAATAGAAGCTTAATTATTTAGCAACGTTATATAATTCATCAACTTTTTCCCAATTTACAACGTTCCAGAAAGCACTAATATATTCTGGGCGTTTGTTTTGGTATTTAAGATAATAAGCATGTTCCCAAACGTCTAAGCCTAGGATTGGTGTTTTACCTTCTGTAAGTGGGTTATCTTGGTTTGGAGTTGTAACAATTTCTAAATTACCATTATTAACAACTAGCCAAGCCCATCCTGAACCAAAACGAGCTGCAGCTTTATCTGCAAATTCTTCTTTAAATGCATCTAAAGAACCCCATTGTTCTTTAATTTTATCAACTACAGTTCCTTTTTCTTCAGAGTTTGGAGTTAATAATTCCCAGAATAATGAATGGTTTAAGTGTCCACCACCATTATTTCTAACAGCTGTTTGAATATCTTCTGGTACACTGTCTAAATTTGCAATAATTTCTTCAATTGATTTAGACTCTAAATCAGTACCTTCAATTGCTGCATTTAATTTAGTAACATAAGTGTTATGATGTTTGTCGTGATGGATTTCCATTGTTTGTTGATCAATATGTGGTTCTAATGCGTCAGAACCATAAGGTAAGTTTGGTAATTCAAAAGCCATAAATAATCATCCTCCTAATTAATCTGTAAATAAAGCATAACAACTAAAAATGATTACAACAATGAATATGCTTACAAACTTATTCAAAAGTCATAAAATTATATTTGTTATCTTTAGTTCTTTATTATTATATCTCAAATTAGTGGATTTTAAACATAATAGACAAAGTATTTTAAAAATTCAATATAATTCAGACTATTGACCTATGTTTAGAAGGAAACTTTTTTGTAATAAGCGTCGATTGGTGCTATTTTACATTTAGAGATACACTGGAAATTTTAAGCATGCTGACAAGCTTCACATACTCCATAAACTTCTAATTTGTGGGTGTGGATTGCAACTTTAGGTAAAAACGCTTTTATCTGTTCAATTGGACAAAAATCAATTATTTTTGTATCACCACAGGATTCACAAATAAAATGATGGTGATGATGATCTGTACATGCAATTCTAAATTTCATTTCACCATCGAGTTCCGTGCCCTCAACGATACCTAAATCTTTAAATAAATGTAAATTTCGATATATCGTATCAAATGAAATACCTGGATAATCTTTATCTAATTTTTGTTGTATATGTTTTGCGTTAATATACTTATCTTCTTCTATAAAAACATTTATCATATCTCTTCTTTTATTTGTATATTTGTGTCCTTCTGCTTTTAGAATATTAATTGCTTCGTCTATTTTCATTATTAATAGCCCCTTTCACAGTTTTTAATTTGAACTTTTGATATGACATCATTATTGCTAATAAAAGAACAAGTAATACGACAATCACGCCACCAGGAGAAATATTCATATAAAATGCTAATACTAGCCCTGCTATAACTGAAAATTCTCCAATTAACACACTCAATATAATCAGTTGTTTGAAACCTTTTGTCATACGCATTGCGATAGCTATCGGCAATGTAATTAATGCACTTACTAGTAATATACCTACTACTCTCATAGATGCTGATATGACCATTGCGACTATAATGATAAATAAAAACTGTATCCATTTCGGAATACCTATAACTTTACTATATTCTTCATCGAATGATAGTATGAATAACTCTTTGTAAAATAACAATATAAATGCTAATACGATGATAACGATTGCGATAATGGTTGATAAATCACTGATAGTTACAGCACTAATGGAACCAAATAATAAACCAACAATTTCTTGATTAAAACCATCTGCTAATGAAATAAAAATAGCACTTAATGCTATGCCTGCACTCATTATAATTGGTATCGCGATTTCTTGGTAATTACTATACGATGTCCTAAGCTTTTCGATTAATAATGCACCAATGACTGCGAATAATATCCCAAACCACATCGGATTAATAAATGTAAGTGCAGGTGCAATCGTCACGAAAAACATACCAAAAGAAATACCGCCAAGTGTAACGTGACTTAATGCATCTGCAATTAAAGATAGCCTTCGAACAACAATAAATGCACCGATTAATGGGGCAATAAAGCCAATCAAAATACCACTTATCAGAGAGTATCTCATAAAATCAAAATTTAATAATGCCTCAATCATGATGAACAACACTCCCTATTATGTTGATGGTCTACAAATTGAATAGGATGACCATATATTTTAGATATTTCCACTTCATCTAACGACTTAAAATCCTCTGTTGTGCCATGAAAATGTAGATGCTTGTTTAAACATACTACTTCTGTAGCGGTATCTGCTACAACACCTATATCATGGGTAACTAAAATGATTGTTACTCCTTCATTTTTTAAGGTCTCTAATGTTTCATAGAATTCACTAACGTGTTTTGCATCTATACCGTTAGTCGGTTCATCTAGTATAAGTACTGAGGGGTTGCTAATCAAAGCTCGCGCTATTAATACACGTTGTTGTTGCCCACCCGATAATTCTGCAATATTTTTATTAATTAAATGACCTATATTCAAACGATTTAATACGTCCACCACTTTATGTTCATCATTTTTATTAAACCATTGAAATAACTTTTTACGTTTTGTAAGCCCACTCATAACAACTTCCTTGACACTCGCAGGAAAGCCCGCTTTAAATGCTTGGGCTTTTTGTGAAACATAACTAATTTTATATAAAGATTGCTTTCCATTATATGCTTTGCCATCTACAAATATTTCACCTTTTTGCAAAGGTAAAAGTCCTAATATAATTTTTAGCAAAGTTGATTTACCAGCACCATTTGGTCCAACTATAGCCAAAAATTGACCTTTATTAATTTTAATGTTTATGTTTTCTAATACTTTTTTGTTTTCAAAATAATAATCAATATTTTTTAATTCGAACACTGGAGTAGTCATCTTTTCACCTCGTTCTATACTATACAACTTGTTAACAATTATGTAAATAGTAATGTTTACGAATTAACAAAAAGGATGAAATAGAGCCCAATTATAAATTGAGTTTACTATTCCATCCTTCAAAACATTATTTTATTCAGTACTTTATTTGGTTATTATCCAGTCTTTTTAAGTGTTATTGCATTAAAATTTTATCCTTTAACTCAGGATCAAATTGTTGTTGTTTAAGCATTTCAATTTCAAATTTATACGGTGGTTTTTTATTCTTTTTATCTTCACCTACATATGGTGTTTCAAGTATTTTGGGAATATCTTTGAACGTATCATGATGAACGATATAATTTAAAGCATCAAAACCGATATAACCAAAGCCTATATTTTCGTGTCTATCTTTATGTGCGCCAATATCATTTTTACTATCATTTACATGAACAACCTTTATTCTATCGATACCAATAATCTTATCAAATTCATTTAATACACCATCGAAATCTTCTTTTACGTTATAGCCTGCATCATGTGTATGACAAGTATCGAAACACACAGATAAACGTTCATTATGCTTAACGCCATCTATAATTCGAGCGATTTCTTCAAAATTTCTTCCAATTTCTGACCCTTTACCAGCCATTGTTTCAAGTGCGATGCGTACATTATTATCATTTGTAAGTACTTCATTTAGTCCTTCTATGATCTTATTAATACCAGCATCTGCACCTTCTCCTACATGTGAACCTGGATGCAATACTATATCTTTAGCTCCTATTGCTTGAGTTCTTTCAATTTCACTTTGTAGAAATTCAACACCTAAATTAAACACATGAGGTTTAACAGTATTCGCAATATTTATAATATAAGGTGCATGCACTACAATATTTGAAAGCCCATAAGTTTGCATCAATTCTTGACCTTGATCAATATTTAATTCTTCTATAGGCTTTCTTCTTGTGTTTTGTGGTGCACCTGTATAAATCATGAAAGTAGATTCACCGAATTTATGTGCTTCTTCAGCTGAACCTGCTAACATTTTCTTGCCATTCATAGATACGTGAGATCCTAATAACATAGTAGTCACCAATCCTTTATTTATTTTTTCTGGCTTGACGATTTTGTTTCTTACTGAATTTTTTACGCTCTTGACGTTTTAAATGTTCTAGATCACGTTGGAATTTTTTCTTATAGCCAGGTTTTACTTTTTTCTTGTTTCTCTTCACTTTGTTTTTTAATTCGTTTGTTAAATGATCATCTTTATTTTTACGTGATTGTCGTGTATTGTGTGCCTTTATTGGTGTCAATTCATCGTTTTTTATATCAACATTCTCAAATTGATAACCTCGTTGTTCTATTAACGCGATGTTTTCTTCTTCCTCAGGGCTGTATAGGGTAATTGCAACACCTTTATATTGACCTCTACCAGTACGTCCAACACGATGCGTGAAGAAATCAATATCATTTGGTACATCAAAGTTAATGACATGACTTACGCCTTCAATATCTATCCCACGTGAAGCTAAATCACTTGCGATAACAAATTGAAATTCTAAGTTACGAATACGTTTCATTTGTTGTTTACGCTCTCTAGGAGTTAAACCACCATGAATCATACCTAATTTTAATCCCGCAGCATTTAACTGGTCTGCAAGTTCGTTTGCATTATCACGACTATTACAAAATATAATACATAGATATGGATTTAAAATATCAATGAGTTTTATCGTTTTTTCTATCTTTGCCTCTCCCTTTGTTGGAATTAAAAAGAATTCAATGTTTTTGTTATTCTTTTGAACATTTTCAATTTCAACGTATTCAGGATTTTCTAAATATTTATTTAAAAATGGATGTAATGATTTAGGGATTGTAGCGCTAAACACAGCTATATGAGATTGTTCATCTAAGCGTGTAGCAATATGGTCTATCTCTTCTATTAATCCTAAATCAATCATTAAGTCAGCTTCATCCACAACTAAATAAGAAGCTAAGTGCACATGTAAATCTCCATGTTTAGCTAGGTCGTTTATCCGTGTTGGCGTACCTATAATAAGTTGCGGTTGGTTCTTAGCGCGTTGTCTATCTTTTTCAATATCAGTGCCACCAATGAAAAGTTTAACAGATAAGCCACCTTTATAATCAGCTAAATGGCTAGCAACATCAAATAATTGTTGTGCTAATTCTCTTGTTGGTGCAACAATGATTGCTTGTGGTTCTTTAACATCGACATTTATTAAATGTACTAATGGTAATAAAAAGGCGTGGGATTTGCCAGTGCCTGTTTGTGATTGTCCAATTAAGTTTACTTGTTTTAATATTTTTGGAATTACTCTATTTTGTACTTCTGTAGGTTGATTAAAGTTCAAATTTCGTACCGCGTCAATTAAACTAGGGTCTAAATTAAACTTATCAAATGGGTGATTTGCCATGATTTGGCCTCCTTAAATCTTCATCTTTTCTATTATAAAGCATTCACAAACGATTTTGAACTAATTATTTTTTTATCTAACCGTTGATGGTAAATATAGTTTGAAAGTAAGAGAGGCTGGGACATAAAGTAATGCCTCAGCCTAAAGTAAATGGTAGTCGTTGACTGAAATAAAATTTTAAATAATTATCTTTTCCAAATTTCAACTATTCTTAGTCGGAAGGATTAATGAAATTTTATTTCTTCCAGTTATATCAATAACAATTATAAATAATTAAACGGATCCGTGTTGAGTTTAGATCCCTTAATTTCAAAAGTAATATCATCCGGTTTAATCCAATTAATTAATAAGTCACACAAACCATCTTTCATTACATATTCACTATAATGATTAATATCTAATAAGTTAATACCCGCAATTTTTGCATCTAAGGCATCATGATGTTTGATATCACCAGTTATAAAAATGTCTGCGCCTTGATGATCCGCTTGATACTCAAATCCAATACCCGAACCACCTATAATCGCAACCTTTTTAATCGTTTGCTTTAAATTTCCAATAAATCTAACACTTGGCATTTCCAATTGTGTTTTGACATGCTTCACAAAAGTAGGTGCATCCATCTCAGATTCCAATTCTCCAATCATACCTAAACCGTAATTTGCTTCTTTTTCCATTTCTATAAAATCAAAAACTGGCGTTTCATATGGATGGTTCGTTTTAATTAATTGTTCTGCTAAATGCTTTTGGTTTTCATCAATCATAAATTCTAATTTAAACTCGTTAACTTCTTCGATTTTATCTAATGTTCCAATATGTGGTTGAGCATTACCAGTGGGTTTGAATTGCCCATTTCCTGGGCTCTCAAAGAAACAATATTTATAATTTCCTTCTTCAGCTAAACCTGCATCACTCAAAGCATCTTTAAATGATTTAAGGTTTGCTTCTGGTATAAACACTTGCACTTTATAGTATTTTAAAATTTCTGGATTCAAGATATGTTGATTATTCAATTGAAGTTTTTCTGCTAACATCGCATTAACACCTTTTGGGTAAACATCTAGATTTGTATGCAAAGCAATTAAATTCATATCATTTTTAATTAACTTTCGTAAAATAGCGCCATAACCATCTTGATGAATGATATTTTTAACACCTTTAAATATGAGTGGATGATGACAAATAATAGTGTTAAAATCATGATTTATTGCTTCATCAACGACCTCATTGGTACAATCTAAAGCAGTTAAAACACCTGAAATTTCAGCAGATTCATCTCCGATTAACAAGCCAACATTATCCCATGATTCTGCAGTTTTAAATGGTACATGTTGATTTGTTATTTGAAGTAACGTTTTGACTTTCATTTACAACACCTCATTAATTAAATTGATTTCGTTGTTAATTTCATTTAATCGCTCGCCATGTTTTTCAGAGTCCAAATGACTTTTGATTTTTTGCAATGCTTGTCGTTCTCTTTCCCATTTTTTGAAAAATAATTCATGTTTCTTTTTTAATAAAATCGGTCCAAACTTTAATTCCGATTTAGTAAGTGTTTGTGGCTGTTGTTCACAAAAATCTGCTACGATTATTTCATAGATATGACCTTTTTCTTCTAAAATTACTTCTTCAATAATATTATAATGCATGGATTCTAACAAATTTCTAATCGCGCTAGATTGTATGTTACTTTGTAAAATAAGCCTCGGATGTGCGGTTAATTTTTCTTTACCTTCTTCAAGGATTTTAGCTATTAGTGGCCCACCCATACCACAAATTGTAATGGAATTGATTTGATCATTCGACTGTATTATCGATAATCCATCACCTAATCTAACATCAACATGATTTACTAAATCATGTTCTACAACATTCTTTTTCGAAGCTTCGAATGGACCTTTGATTACTTCTCCAGCAATTGCATTTTTGACTAAATTATTTTCAATCGCATAAATCGGAAGATATGCATGATCTGAACCAATATCTGCTAAGGAATCTCCTGTTATAAATGTACTCACTTTTTTTAATCTTTCATTTAATGTAACCATAAAAGCGCTCCTCTATGTAAATGTAAAAAGCTCTTTTGTACGACAAGGTACAAAAGAGCTGAAAAATTAGTCCATAAAGTCTTTAAGACGTTTACTTCTACTCGGATGTCTTAATTTTCTCAATGCTTTAGCTTCAATTTGACGAATACGCTCTCTCGTAACACCGAAGACTTTACCAACTTCTTCTAGCGTACGTGTTCTTCCGTCGTCAAGTCCAAAACGCAAGCGTAGTACATTTTCTTCTCTATCAGTTAATGTATCTAAGACATCTTCCAGTTGTTCTTTTAATAATTCATAAGCCGCATGATCAGATGGACTTTGAGCTTCTTGGTCTTCGATAAAATCACCTAAGTGACTATCGTCTTCTTCACCAATTGGTGTTTCTAATGAAACTGGCTCCTGAGCTATTTTTAATATTTCTCTTACTTTTTCAGGTGGTAAATCCATTTCTTCACCAATTTCTTCTGGAGCTGGATCACGACCTAAATCTTGTAATAGTTGTCTTTGTACACGGATTAATTTATTGATTGTTTCTACCATATGCACTGGAATACGTATTGTACGAGCTTGGTCTGCAATTGCACGTGTAATTGCTTGACGTATCCACCAAGTTGCATATGTTGAAAATTTAAATCCTTTATTGAAATCGAACTTTTCAACTGCTTTAATTAAGCCCATATTACCTTCTTGAATTAAATCTAAGAAAAGCATGCCACGGCCAACATATCTTTTGGCTATACTGACTACTAAACGCAAGTTTGCTTCAGCTAATCTTGATTTAGCGACTTCGTCACCTTGTTCAATTCTTTTAGCTAATTCTATTTCTTCTTGCGCATTTAATAAATCGACACGTCCGATTTCTTTAAGATACATACGTACAGGGTCATTAATTTTAACACCTGGAGGAGCACTTAAATCATTAGGATTTAATTTAGCATCTTTGTCAGAACTATCTTTTTCGTTTACCAAACTGATATCGTTATCTGTTAATTGATCAAATAGTTCATCCATTTGATCAGAATCCATCTCGAAGTTTTGCAATTTCTCTGCAATCTCTTCGTGGCTAAGATGCCCTTCTTTTTTACCTTTTTCAATTAAGTGTTTTTTTACATCTTCTAAAGTTAGAGATGGGTCAATTGTTTGCTTTTTAAGTGTAACTTTATTTCCAGACATGAAAAGGCCTCCCGAATATAATATCAACTTGAAACCGTGATATCATTTGATAGATAATCTTAATATTATCTACCCATAATTCATACGATTTATTCAAGTTGTTAAACCCAATAATATACAAATATATTCATTTTTTATTTAATTCATTCTATTTTTATTGAAGTTTACAATTTTTTCTAGGTAATATTTCTGCAACTCTAAATCACCTAATCTAGAAGCCTCCCGTAACTTATGATTAAGCGATTCAATCGTTTCTTCATTTCTATTTGTTAAAAGTGTGTTTAAATAATCATCGATTTCATGTTCATAGGGTTCTTCATTTATCATATAGTTATCCAATGATATAAATGCTTCTTTAATTTCATTTGAATCGATATATTGTAAAACATCACTAATATTAAACGTATCATTCTCAGAATAAAACTCATGTAAAACATTAAATATACGCTTAAAATACTGATTTGTAAAGTCTTCTGATTGAAGTAATTTATGATAATTCAAGAAAATATCCTTATCATTCATAAAGTGTTTTAATAAAGCACGCTCTGCCTTTTCTTGTTTATTTAAATTAGTGAATTGTGGCACACTAGGAAATTGATATGACTGTGGTTGATAATAATCTTCACGTTGTCCTACTTCAATATTTAAACTGTCCATGCTTACTTTAAACAATTCTGACACGTCTTGCAATATTTTTTTACGTAAAATTGAGGACTTCATTAATGAAATGTCATTCGTGATTTCTTTTAAATATCTTTCATATGCCAAATCATTATTTTCAATTTCTTCTTGATGCATGTGCACTTTATAAAGAATGAATGACTTTTTTTCATGTTCAACAAAATAATTAAACGCATCTGCACCGTGTTTTCCAATATACTCATCCGGATCCATGTTTTTCGGAAGTTGTACTACAAATACATTAAAACCTTGTTGTAACAATATTTGACCAGATTTTAAAGTGGCCTCACTACCAGCAAAATCCCCGTCAAACATCAGCGTCACATTTGAAGTGAGTTTTTTCATAAATGCGATATGTTCTTGTGAAATCTGTGTTCCCATACTTGCTACGACTTGATGTAATCCTGCATAATCGGCTTTTATCACATCCATAAAACCTTCGAGTAGAATAATTTCATCATTTTTTCGAATCGCTTTTCTGGCTTGATCAACGTTGTATAATAATCTTCTTTTTTGAAATATAGGTGTTTCAGGACTGTTAAGATATTTTGGCTCTTGATTTGTATATGTTCTCCCTGAATAACCAACAGTTCGCCCTTGTGCATTTGTTAATGGGAACATAATTCTATCTCTGAAACGATCATAATAGCTGAAATTTTCTTCGTTTCTAGACAATAAACCCGCTTCATATGCTAGTTGAATATCATAACCTTTCTTCTGTAAAAAGTCATGACAAAAATTTGCATTTTTAGGCGCATAGCCTATTTTCCGACTATCTATGAGTTCATCAGTAAAACCACGCTCTTTTAAATAATTTAACGCTGCTTCACCTTCAACAGTTTTCTTTAAGGCGTAATGATAATAATCTTGCATTAATTCATGCATTTCAATCATTTGCAAATCTTCAGAAGCAATTTGATGATTAGGATGTTGATCTGACGCTGTCTGAGGCGTTTCAACTTCAATATTTACACGTTCACCTAATAATTTTACTGCTTCAGTAAAAGAAACGTCTTTAATTTCTTGAGTAAATTGAAAGACGTTCCCTCCTTTTTTGCAACCAAAGCAATGGCAAATTTGTTTATCTTCAGAAACAGTAAACGATGGGGTTTTTTCATCATGAAAAGGACACAACCCAATGTAATTGCGTCCTCTTTTTTCTAATTTAACATATTCACTTACTAAATCGAGAATATCCGTTTTCTCTTTAATTTCATTAATTGTTGCTTGTTCAATTCGCAAAATTATCACCTATTAGACAGTAGTTATCATATTATAATAGAATTTCTTATTTTAAGAAACTATTTTGCTCAATGATACTAATAATATCATTTGCAGTTTCTTCAATTGCTTTATCAGTAACGTCTATCACAGGGCAGCCAATCTTTTCAACTAATTCATTAAAGTAATTTAGTTCTTCTACAATACGTTGCTCTGTAGCATATCTTGCACTATCTCCTAAGCCCAATTGTTTTAATCTTTCTTTTCTGATGCGATTTAATTTGTCTTCACTTATCTTTAATGCAATGCATTTTGAAGTGTCAACGTTAAATAAATTATCTGGTGGTGTTACTTCTGGCACAATTGGGATATTCATCACTTTATAACTTTTATGTGCAAGATATTGTGACAGAGGCGTTTTTGAAGTTCTAGATATGCCTAATAGAACAATGTCAGCTTTATCTAAACCTTTTGGATCTTTACCATCATCATATTTTACTGCAAATTCTATAGCATCAATCTTTTTAAAATATGCTTCATCTAATTGATGCACAAGTCCTGGTTCAAAATAAGGTTGTTCATCAATTTTATCTAATAATATATTCATCAGTGGACCCATAATGTCTACAGACTTAATTTGAAATTCTTTTATTTTCGCCTCCATATACTTTCTTATTTCTGGCTTCACTAATGTATAAACAACTATCGCTTCAGTGTCTTTTGCGACTGAGATTACTTCATCTACATTTTCTAAAGCTTCAATATACGGATACCTACTTATTTCACTTTCACATTGATTTGGGTTAAATTGTGAAATGCAAGCTCTTGCTACAAGTTCAGCAGTTTCACCTACTGAGTCAGAAGCAACAATAATTTTAATATTTTCCATTTAATACATACCACCTATTCATTTAGTAAAGAGACAAATATTTTTGTAATTGTTGTTTTAGATATACGGCCCTTAACTTCATATTTTCCATTTTCTTTTTTAATCACAATTGGTAAAGAATCTATTTCTTTTTCAATCATTAGATTTGCAGCAAATATTACACGCTCGTCTTCAAGTACAAAGCTTAAATTAGGCATACGTGTCATTATAATATTAACAGGCATCGTATGTATATCCTTACCTATCATTGACGCACGTAATAAATCCTTTCGAGAACAAACGCCTATAAAATCTCCTTCATTATTTATAACAAACAACGTACTAACATCCTCTAGAAATATTGTACAAATTGCATCATAAACAGACATTTCGTTTTTTACTACTACAGGGTGTGATGCGTAATCTTTAACAATATATTGTTTTAATTGATCAGCAATTAATTTATTTTTTGGCTTTCCAGAATAGTAGTAGCCTACACGTGGACGAGCTTCTAAAATACCAGACATTGTGAGAATTGCTAAATCTGGTCTCAAGGTCGCTCTAGTAAGACTAAGATGTTCTGCTATATGTTCACCAGTAATAGGTCCATTATTTTTGACAATATCAACAATTTGTTGTTGTCTTTTACTCAGTTCTATAAGACTTCACCCCTTTACTCATTACATTTAATTATACATTGAATTATAAATTGCTACAAATACATATATTTACTTGCTAATAATCAACCAATACATTAAAATTGTATTTAAAGCGAGTTAAGGGTGGTGAAAGCTTAACAAAACAATTGGCTACAATTTCAAATGAAGTTTCAAAAGCGAGTGTACACACTAAATTGGGTGGAACCGCGGGTTATTAAAAATTTATTAAAAACACATAAATTATATGTGATTAAAATTAATTAACTCGTCCCAAGACAATGATTAAGTTTTTTTGGCTTTTTCTTTGTCTTGGGGCGTTTTTTATGTTAAAAGGAGTGGTTTTTTTGGCAAAAGATATGGAAACAATCGTTCAGTTAGCAAAACATAGAGGTTTTGTATTCCCTGGTAGTGACATTTATGGTGGATTATCAAATACATGGGACTATGGTCCATTAGGTGTTGAATTAAAAAACAATATTAAAAAAGCCTGGTGGCAAAAATTTATCACGCAATCTCCATATAACGTTGGGATCGATGCAGCAATTTTAATGAACCCAAAAACATGGGAAGCGTCTGGGCATTTAGGTAACTTTAATGATCCAATGATAGACAATAAAGACAGTAAAATTCGTTATCGTGCAGATAAAATAATAGAAGACTATATGGCAAATGAAAAAGGCGATGAAAATTTCGTTGCTGATGGTCTAAGTTTCGATGAAATGAAACGTATTATTGATGAAGAAGGTATTGTTTGTCCAGTAAGTGGCACTGCTAATTGGACAGATATTCGTCAATTTAATTTGATGTTCAAAACATTCCAAGGTGTTACGGAAGATTCAACAAATGAAATTTTCTTACGTCCTGAAACTGCACAAGGTATTTTCGTCAATTACAAAAATGTTCAACGTACAATGCGTAAAAAATTGCCATTCGGAATTGGCCAAATTGGTAAGTCATTCCGTAATGAAATTACACCTGGTAACTTCATCTTTAGAACACGTGAATTTGAACAGATGGAATTAGAATTCTTCTGTAAGCCTGGTGAAGAAATAGAGTGGCAAAATTATTGGAAAACTTTTGCAAGCCAATGGTTAAAAGATTTAAATTTAAGTGAATCTGCAACGCGCTTACGTGACCATGATGCAGACGAGTTATCACATTACTCAAATGCAACAACTGATATAGAATATCGTTTCCCATTTGGTTGGGGAGAATTATGGGGTATTGCAAGTAGAACAGATTATGATTTAAAACAACATAGTGAACATTCTGGTGAAGATTTCCAATATCATGACCAAGAAACTGGTGAAAAATACCTACCATATTGTATCGAACCTTCACTTGGTGCGGATCGAGTTACTTTAGCATTCCTTTGTGATGCATATGCAGAAGAAGGTGTTGAAGGTAGTAAAGATTCAAGAACTGTATTACACTTCCATCCTGCATTAGCACCATATAAAGCTGCTGTTTTACCATTAAGTAAAAAATTATCTGGTGATGCAATTAAAATATTTGAACAGTTAAGCGCAAACTTTGCAATTGATTTTGATGAATCACAATCAATTGGTAAACGTTACCGTCGTCAAGACGAAATCGGCACACCATACTGTATAACATTTGATTTCGATTCACTAGAAGACCAGCAAGTAACGGTACGAGACAGAGATACGATGGAACAAGTACGTATGCCGATTGCTGAATTAGAAAGTTTCTTAACAGAAAAAGTTAAATTTTAATTTCAATATATCTATCGACCCTTAAAAGTGGTCGAACTAAATGAAAAACGTCAATTTCTATACAATTTATAGAAATTGACGTTTTTATTTTTTATAAAATTTAATGATTGATTGAACTTGACCCTATTTATAGAATTAATTTGAATTATCTAATCTTTGTAATTGATTAATAAGTTTTTGGCTTTTGAAATACATGCCAGCATATTCACTATATAACATTATCATCAATTGCGACATCTCATCAACGATATCTTGATGAATACTTAAAGCGCTCATTTTACTTATCGGTAAGTTTTGTAACACATCTAATAAATAAAGTGTTCTATTGGACAGTAGCAACGCATTTGGATCTTGTTGATTTGCATGATTTGAAATTGCACCATCAAATTTAAAACTATAGCCAATGAGCTTAGATTGGTCGTCATCACCAGTGACAACGCAATGATTAAATATTGCGCTGAAGCCAAACTTTGACATTGATTTAATCAATACGATGACTGACATCAATTGAGCGGATACACCACTTTTAATTTTAGCTAATACAAAGTGTAATAACTCGTAACTAAATTGCGACAGTTCATCATTTTCAATGGATCGATCTATCGTTTCAGTACATAAACTAGCGTAACTACTCTCATAAATATCTAATCGCAAATGGTAATTTTGGTCGATGACATCTACAGAACTTAAAGTTCCCATGCCTTTCCATTTGGAATAAATAAACAAGCCATACACAAATAGTTGCGTATTAGCTTGCAAACCACTCTTACTCTTTTTGGCGCGTCGAACCATAAGTGGAATTTTTGCACCATATTCATTTAAAATTGTGATGATTTTATCGGATTCGCCATAATCAATTGTTTTAATAATAATACCCTTTTGTTTGATTAACATTTTAGCTCACCGACTCTCAAATTAATCTCGATCTTCTAAATATCCCATTTGACGAATAAAGTTAACTTTGTTTCGCCAATCTTTTTGAACTTTTACCCATAATTCTAAATACACTTTAGAGCCTAATAACCCTTCAATATCTTGGCGTGCCCTTTTCCCAACTTCTTTGAGTTTTTTGCCACCTTTACCTATAACTATCCCTTTTTGTGAATCGCGTTCCACAAAAATAGTAGCTTCTATTCTCACTCGATCTTCATCTTCTTTAATCATTCGATCAACATTGACTCCAATCGCATGTGGAATTTCTTCATTTGTAAGATGTAATATTTTCTCGCGGATAAGTTCACTCACTACAAACTGTTCAGGGTGATCGGAAATTTGGTCATCCGGGTAATATTTGGGCCCTTCTGGTAAATAAGATTTAATAACATTGATAAAATGCTCAACATTTAATCCTTCTAATGCAGATATAGGAACAATTTCAGTGAAATTCATATATTTTTTATATTTTTCTATTCTTGGCATAAGTTCATCTGGATGTACTAAGTCAATCTTATTTAACACTAAAAATACTGGTGTTTTAACTGATTTTAACATTTCCATAATGTATTCATCACCACGACCAATATCTTCATTAACATTGACCATAAACATAATAGCATCAATTTCCGATAACGTGTTAGTCGCCACACGCATCATATAATCGCCTAATTTATGTTTAGGTTTGTGTATACCTGGCGTATCTAAAAATATAATTTGTGCATCTTCTTGAGTCATTACACCTTGAATTTTATTTCTTGTCGTTTGTGCTTTATCAGACATAATAGCAATTTTATGTCCGATGACGCGATTTACAAAGGTAGATTTACCTACATTAGGTCTACCAATAATTGTTACAAATCCTGATTTATGTGCTGTCATTAGTTTAAATCCTTTCCAGAAAATCCTAGAGGTAACAAATCACTAACTGTAGATTGTATCATGTCACCCTTATGATTGGTCATATATACAGGCATTTCATCATCACAAAGCTCTTTTAACACTTGTCTACAAGAACCACAAGGCGAAGAAGGGGATTCTGCATCAACGGTTACAGTAATCGATTCGAAATCGCCTGGTCGGTATCCATCAGCAATAGCTGCAACAAGGCTTGACCTTTCTGCACAAATACCTAATGGATAAGCGGCATTTTCTACATTTGCACCGTGATATGTTTTACCATCTTTTGTAATTAAATATGCGCCTACTTTAAATTTACTGTATGGTGCATAAGCATTACTTTGTGCTTTTCTTACTTCCTTAAAATAATCAGGTTGGTATGCCATAATTTAACACTCCTATTCAATTTTTAATTTTGTATTGTTATTTCAAACTAACTGCTGCTTAGTATATAGATAGATTAAAAATCGTATTGTTTATTTTATAAAATATGGTAAAAAAACGATAAGTCCAATTGCCAACGCAATTATTGAAGCAAGCATAACACTAGCAGCTGCTGTATCTTTAGCTTTCTTTGCAAAGTCATGATATTCATCTGTAATCAAATCCACTACATATTCAAGTGCTGTATTTATGGCTTCAAATGTTAACACGAATCCTATAGCAATGAGGATTAAAATCCATTCAACTGTATTTATTTTTAAATAAATACTAAGAAAAATTGCAATAACTGCAAAAATAATATGGATTAAAAACTTTTTGTCTTTACTAAAGAGGACCAGTAAACCTTGAAAAGCATATTTAAAACGTTTCATAACTACCTCTAATCTCTTGGCAACCCGTAGGCATTTAAAATTTCATCTTGACGACCAAACATTTCTTTTTCGTCCGCTTCATCCATGTGATCATAGCCTAATAAATGTAAAAAACCATGAAGGGCAAGGAAGCCAAGTTCTCTTTCAAACGAATGTCCATATGCATCTGCCTGTGATTGAGCAACTTCAGTGCATATGATAATATCTCCGAGTACTCTAGGTATGTCTAAACCACTAATTTCGGGTTCATCTTCTTCTAAAGCAAAGGATATTACATCTGTTACTTTGTCTTTATCTCGATACATTTTATTAATTTGTTGAATTTCTGCTTTGTCTACAAATGTCACAGATAATTCAGCATCGTTATCTATTCCTTCTTGTTCTTTTGCAAAAGTAAGAAGATCGTCTATTTGCTTAAACCAGTTGTTATCAACTAATTCAGTATGATCATTAAAATCTATTGTAAACATTTACTCTTCTCCCTCATAACGATCAATTATTTTACTTACAAGTGGATGACGAACAACGTCGTTTTGGTCTAAATGATGGATACTTAGACCTTTAACATTGTGTAACTTTGCTATTGCTTCTTTAAGCCCACTTTTAACACCTTTAGGTAAGTCAATTTGTGTCTTATCACCAGTTACAACCATTTTCGAACCAAAACCTAACCTTGTTAAGAACATTTTCATCTGAGCATGCGTAGTGTTTTGCGCTTCATCTAAAATAACAAATGCATCATCAAGTGTTCTCCCTCTCATATATGCTAATGGTGCTATTTCTATAACGCCACGCTCGATAAATCTAGCAGTTTGTTCTCTTCCTAAAACAGTATTTAAACCATCATATAACGGGCGCAAATAAGGATCTACTTTCTCCTTCAAATCACCAGGTAAAAATCCTAATGATTCACCAGCTTCTACTGCAGGTCTTGTCAACACGATACGTTTAACATTACCTTTTCGCAGTTGCTTAGCGGCATAAACGACGGCTAAAAATGTTTTCCCTGTACCTGCTGGTCCAACGCCAAATACCAAGTCATTATGATACATAGCATTAACATAAAGTCTTTGTCCCATAGTTTTAGCCCGTATTGTTTTACCAAACGCGTCTTTAGTAATTTCGTCATCATATAAATCTAATAAGTAATGAATCGTACCATTTTTTGCCATTTTAACAGCGGCTTCTACATCCTTGAGCGATATAGTTACGCCTTGCTGTATTACTTTTAATAAATTAATCAGTACTGATTCTGCTTGTTCTACATGCTCAATTTTTTCACCTTTTACGGCTATTTCTTGTCCTCGAGCATGTATTATGACATCAAATCCTTCTTCAATTGATTTAAGATTTTCATCATTATTACCAATGAGTGCTTGTGCTTCATTGATGTCATCTATTTGAATAATTCCAGGCATATAGTTGCTCCTTTACAAATATATTCGTTTCTATTATTTTATCCTATTAGATTTTAAGTTACAAAAATAATTATGATGCATGATATGAAATAAGCATTATTATAAAATTAACAATTTCAATAAATCATACTGCAACTTCAATGTTATTATATCATGAAATATTCTCATATTATTTCAAAGTGAATTAAAAATTAACATAAATTGCTATTTTTATGTAAACCAGAGCATTAAGAAAGTATAGTATAAAAATTAACGATCATTATATATTTTGAAATTAAAAATAACTCAACTTACAAAGTCAAAAATCTAACTTTATAAGTTGAGTTTAAATAAATTTATAATTTTTTTGGTCTTTCTAAAACTTCAGACCAAATAATACCATTAACAACTTCATCATCAGCAAATCTATATTGAGCATTTGTGCCAGAGCTTTGAACAGAATGCGCATTCATTAACTGTTTTAAACGATAACGCTTAGTTCTCTCTGATAAATATTTATCAGAAATGATTTCTCGTGCTTTTTTCTCAGTTCTTTGTATTTTTTTCTCAGTTTCACGATCGATTTCATTACGTACGTCTTCCATTTTGCCCATTAAATCAGCTTCAAGCTCTTTTTGAAGTGTATCATCTTGTTGCTTTTGCTCACGTTTTACTTTTTCAGCTTCGGTTTCATTATGTTTAGGAACCGTTGATGTTTCTTGTTGAGGCGTCTCAGTTTCCATCTTTTCAGCTCGTGTTTCAGCAGGTTTATTCTGCTTTGGTGTATGTTCTTCCTGAGTAAAAGGACCATCATTAAATTGTTTTTCTAACTCAGAAAATGTTTTTCCAACTTCTTCAAGGAAACCACGTTTTTTTGGTGGTGTTTCAGACTGATTCGGCTGTTTATTAGCTGGTGGTTGTTGTTTTTTTCGCTTTTTATGACTATCATCGTTAATAGCACCAATTATCGTAAAAATGACAGATACTACAAAGATAATAATACCTATATTCATTTAATCACCCCTATTTATTATTCCGGTGATTCATCATCTTCTTTTTTTGTACGTTGGTTAATAGAATTTCTCATACCAGTATCTGCTTCAACATTTTTCAGATTATAATAATCTTTCACTCCAAGATTTCCTGAACGTAATGCTTCAGCCATAGCTAGTGGAACTTCTGCTTCCGCTTCAACAACTTTAGAGCGCATTTCTTGTACTTTTGCTTTCATTTCTTGTTCTTGTGCTACTGCCATTGCACGGCGTTCTTCGGCTTTTGCTTGTGCGATATTTTTATCAGCAAGCGCTTGTTCAGTTTGTAAATCTGCACCAATGTTCTTGCTAATGTCTACGTCTGCAATATCGATTGATAAAATTTCAAAAGCTGTACCTGAATCTAAACCTTTACTTAAAACTGTTTTAGAAATATTATCAGGATTTTCAAGCACTTGTGTGTGATGTTCACTAGAACCAATTGTAGAAACAATACCTTCACCAACACGTGCAATAATCGTTTCTTCTCCAGCACCACCGACTAATCTTGCAATATTCGCACGTACTGTGATTCTTGCTTTTGCTTTAACTTCGATACCATTCATTGCAACACCGGCGATAAATGGTGTCTCAATTACTTTTGGATTTACAGACATTTGAACTGCTTCTAACACGTCACGTCCTGCTAAGTCAATAGCTGCACCACGTTCAAAAGGTAAATTAATATCAGCTCTTTGTGCAGCGATATTTGCATCAACAACACGGTCAACATTACCACCTGCTAAATAATGTGATTCAAGTTGGTTCGTTGTCAAGTTTAGCCCTGCTTTATGAGCTTTAATTAAAGGTGATATTACTTTACGTGGAGAAACTCTACGTAATCTCATACCTACTAGGGTACCAATGCCTACTTTTACACCCGCTGCGATTGCTGAAATCCACAATCCAACAGGTACAAATGAAAATAATAACAATAATGCAATTACGACTATAACTGCTATAATTAAAATTCCAATCATACTCATTCTCCTTTATGTTTCTATTTCTCTCACAACAACTCGAGTACCTTCAACTTCCAGAATAGTAACTTGTTTATTCCGTAATATAAAAGAACCATCTGAAACTGCATCGATACGTTCATTGTTATAAATAATAATTCCTGCTGGTCTCAAATCTGTAGATGTAGTTGCAACTTCTCCAACTAAATGAGAGCGATCTTCATGTGATGTATAACCTGCTTCTGCATTTGTAGAATCCTTCAATACAACTTTATCTAAAAACGGTATTTTACGTTTGAAAAATTTCACAAGTATCACCCACTCTATGATTGATAATATTAAGGCTACGACAACATTAGCAATCATGTACACTAGATTATCACCTAAAGTAACAATACTGAAAACGATTAACGCCATACCTATAATGCCAATAATTGCACCCACTACAAATAATTCAATGATAACGAATATCACACCAATGGCGAATAAAACAACAGAATAAAAGTTGACATCCCCTTTTACAAAAAATCCTAAAAAGAAAATGAATAATGCTAATGTTGATATAATTCCGACAATATTTATTCTATTTGAATATAACTGGTACAAAAAACCTAAGAAGATAATACAAGTTAATATCAAAGCACCTATTGGACTAACAATAAAGTTAGAAACATTGTCTATCCAGTTTCCGTTTTCAACAAGTTTGGTTGAAAAGATAGTATGTATACTGCTCATCGAAGGAATCACTTTATCACCTCACTCTCAATTTAATTATACATGAAATAAATATATGATTATACCGTTTACACAATAAAAATCGTAATATTATTCATTTATTATTAAATGATATTCCCAGAAAAATAATCAATTTCAACCAGCTACACGAGATGTACGACATTAATACTTGATTAACGTGAATATGGTAATTTTTAAACTAAGTACAAGATTTTCTAATGCTTATGAAAATCATAAATAGGAATATATAGTGTAGTTCATTTATCTACGTTAATAAATAAAAATAGCCTTAGCTGTATGAACAACTAAGGCTATTATGGTTTATAATTAATGTTGGTGTTGAGGGAGTCAACGAAACAATTAATTATTTGAATTTACGTTTACGTGCAGCTTCTGATTTCTTTTTACGTTTAACGCTAGGTTTTTCGTAAAATTCACGTTTACGTACTTCTTGAATTGTACCGCTTTTAGAAACTGTACGTTTGAAACGACGTAACGCATCTTCAAGTGATTCGTTCTTTTTGACTACTGTTTTAGACATGTGTATTTCCCTCCCTCCAAATATCAACGAAACTTTATAATCATTACACGGTAATTACCATGTATTAATTAGTATAATATATCTGATTAATGTGGTCAATTAGTAAAATTTTAATTTCATGATTCATTTTACACCATGTAGAGGTGTTTGCATTGAATCATTATCAATTAAATTTTATACAGTAACAGAATGTTCTGTTGTATTGGTAGCATGATTTACCACTCTTAGTAATTCACCTTGATTGATTGGGTAATCAGGTTGAGTGATTTTTATCTTTACGAGTTCACCGATTAGAGATTCATCGCCAGCGAATTGAACTTTCATATAATTATCAGCAAAACCTATTAATGTCCCTGGCTCACTGCCAACTTCTTCTGGAATAACTTCAAGTACTTCTTGATCAAATTTTGATGCATACGTTTTAGCAAGCTGATCGCTTAAATGAATTAAGCGATGTACACGTTCATTTTTAATATTTTCATCAACTTGGTCGTCCATTCTAGCAGCTGGTGTGCCAATTCTTGAAGAATAAGGAAATACATGTAATTCTGAAAATTTGTGTTCAACAATAAAATCATATGTTTCTTGGAACTCTTCTTCAGTTTCACCTGGGAAACCAACAATGACATCACTTGTGACTGCTAATCCAGGTAGTGCTTCATGTAAACGAGTCAATCGCTCTGAAAAATGAGCCATAGTATATTTTCTTCTCATTCTCTTCAACACTGAATCAGACCCAGATTGTAATGGGATATGAAAATGACGTACAACTTTGTTTGATTGCTCAATTACACTAATAACTTCATCTGTTAATTGACTTGCTTCAATCGAAGAAATTCTAATACGCTCTAAGCCATCTACAGTTTCTAAGTCACGTAATAATTGTGCTAAATTATAATTTTTTAAATCCTGACCATATCCACCTGTATGAATACCAGTTAAAACAATTTCTTTATACCCTGAATTTACAAGTGTAGTTGCTTGTTCTATCACTTTTTCGGGGTCTCTAGATCGCATTAAGCCACGAGCCCAAGGAATAATACAGAAAGTACAAAAATTATTGCACCCTTCTTGTATCTTCAACGAGGCTCTTGTTCTATCTGTAAAGTATGGAACTTCTAATTCTTCATATGTACGATTTTTCATGATGTTTCCCACACCATTAATTGGTTGTCTTTCTTTTTTAAACTCATTGATATAACCGATTAACTTCGTCCGATCTTGAGTGCCGACCACAATATCTACGCCAGGTATTTCCATAATTTCAGCAGGAGATGTCTGTGCATAACAACCAGTTACACATACCACTGCCTCTGGATTTTGTCTTATAGCACGTCTAATGACTTGTCTGCTTTTTTTATCACCTGTATTAGTTACCGTACACGTATTAATAACAAATACATCAGCATTTGTTTCAAAATCAACACGATCGTAATCTGCTTCTTTAAATAATTGCCAAATTGCTTCTGTTTCATAATGATTCACTTTACATCCTAATGTATGAAATGCAACTGTTGACATAAATATCACCCCAATAAGTCTTTTTGAAAGCTTACAGCACTTAAAGTATATAGCGGTGCAGTTTCAGCTCTTAATATCCTAGGCCCTAGACCAACTTGGTATGCTGAACTACCAAATAACTTAATTTCTGATTCAGACAAGCCACCTTCAGGCCCAAAAATGATTAACACACGATCACCAGGTTCAAATTTTTGAACAACTGCCTTAAAAGTACTTTTTTCCCCACACTTAGCAGATTCTTCATAAGCAATCAATACATAATCATATTCATTTATAATATCATAAATTTCTTTTAAATTCGACTTATACTCTATTTCTGGAATAATTAGCCTATAACTTTGTTCAGCAGCTTCTTTTATAATTTTTTGCCAACGTTCTAACTTTTTGATGACTTTATTTTCATTTAGTTTTACAACGGATCTTTGCATACCAACAGCGATAAATTGACTTGCACCTAACTCTGTGGATTTTTGTATCATCCATTCATACTTATCCGCTTTAATTAACCCACTGCAAATTGTTATATGTTGTGGTAATTCAGAATCGATATCTATTTTTTCTATTAAAGTAATTTCAATTTGCGCCATAGTCATATTTTCGATTTTACATTTATAAACGCTTTGATCTGAAAAAGTAATAATAATTTGGTCACCAATTTGATATCGCATTACCTTTGTAATATGATGTATATCATTTTGATCTGTAATAAAAAAACGCTGATTTATATCAGCGTTTTGGTCAATAAAATATCTCTGCATTGCTTAATCGCTCACTTTCTGTCCAACGATACATACCCAACCGTTTTCATGATTAATAGAAATGATTTTAAACCCTACACGCTTCATCTGTACTAAAATTGTTTCGTGTTTCTCTGTGATAATACCAGAAGTTATAAAATAACCATCTTTATTTAACGTATTATAAGCATCTTCAATCATTTCTTCAATAATATGAGCTAAAATATTTGCAATAACGACATCAAACTTTTCAGTTTCTTCTGTAAGTAAATTGCCTGGCGCAGCCTCAATAGCTTTAACACAATTGTTTTTTTCAAAGTTTTCTTTCGCAACTTTAATGGCCATTTCATCTACATCAATCGCTTTTATGCGTTCTACTCCTAATAAATATGATGCAATGCTAAGTATGCCTGAACCTGTACCAACATCAATCACTGAATCATCTGGATTCACAAAAGTTTCAATAGCTTTCAAGCACATACTTGTCGTTGGATGATCACCTGTACCAAATGCCATACCTGGATCCAACTCAATACACATTTCATTTTCGTCTTCTTTTTGATATGTTTCCCAACTTGGAACAATTGTAAATTTAGCAGACGCTCTAAACGGATGAAAATAGTTTTTCCATTCATTTTCCCAATCATGTTCTTGAATTGTTTGTTGTTGATATTCAAATATTTTTGCATCCAATGATTCGATATTTTTAATTTTTTGAATTAGATCATTTTTAAAATCCTGAGTATATTTTATTTCATTAAAATATGCTTTAACTCTTACGCCATTAACTGGGTAATCATCAGGATTTAGTTCATAAATTTCACCAAATTTATCAGCAAAATCATTTCGAAGATCTAATGAATCTTCGATAACAACTCCGTTTGATCCAAATTCTTCTAAAATATTAGAAATAATTGGTATGGCATCATGATTTGCAGTGATTGATATTTCAGTCCAGTTCATATTTTATTCTCCCTTAAAGAATCTTTTTGCTTTATCCTTAAAATTTGACGGTTGCTCAGTTAATGATTCACCATCAATTTCAGCAAATTCTCTTAACAATTCTTTTTGACGTTCATTTATCTTAGTAGGTGTGACAACTTTCACGTTGATAAATAAATCACCATAGCCATAGCCATGAACATTTTTTACACCTTTTTCTTTAAGACGGAATTGTTTTCCTGATTGTGTTCCGTCAGGAATTGTTAATATAACATGACCTTTTAAAGTTGGGACTTTAATTTCATCACCAAGTGTTGCTTGAGCGATGCTGATATCTTGTGAAAAGTAAATATCGTCGCCGTCCCTTTCGAATGTTTCAGAAGGTTTAACTCTAAATACAACGTATAGATCACCTTGTGGTCCACCATTTTCTCCTGGCGCACCTTCACCTGCTAATCTTATTTGTTGTTCATTATCTACACCTTCTGGCACTGTAACATTAATTTTAACTGTTTTGTTTTCAGTTCCTTTACCGTGACATGTCGGACAAGGTTCTTCAAATTCTTGACCAGAACCACTACATACTGGACAAACTTTTTCAGTTCTAACTCTACCTAATATTGTATTCTGTTCTACAGCAACATGTCCTGAACCATTACAGTAATGACACGTTTTTTTCTTAGTTCCCGGTTTTGCACCTTCACCATCACAAGTATGACAAGTTACATCTTTGCGTATTGAAATCTCTTTGCTTGTACCGAATACAGCTTCTTCAAAAGTAACAGTCATTGTATATTGTAGGTCATCACCTTTTCTAGGTGCATTTGGATCTCTTTGACGTCCACCACCGAAGAATGAACTGAATATATCTTCGAAACCGCCGCCGAAACCGCTAAAGTCTTGACCACCAAATCCTTGGCCGCCAAATCCACCTTGTGGTCCATCATGACCAAATTGATCATAGTTTGCACGCTTGTTTTCATCACTTAACGTTTCATATGCTTCTGAAATTTCCTTGAACTTTTCGTCTGCACCTTCTTCTTTATTGATGTCAGGATGATATTTTTTTGATAATTTACGGTAAGCCTTTTTTATTTCATCTTTAGAGGCATCTTTACTAACACCTAAGATATCATAATAATCTCTTTTGGCCACTTTTATCTCTCCTTTTACGTTTGATTAAATTACTTATTAAAAAGGAAAAAGTCAAAGCCAATGTTCAATTGACTTTGACTTAATTTGGCTAAGCAATTGTGTCATATTCTGCTTTCAATAGCAATTAATAACTAAACTTATTTTTTGTCGTCTTTGTTATCATCATCATTTACTTCTGTGAAATCAGCATCTTCAACATTGCTATCATCTGAACCACTTGCTTGTTCACCTTGTGCTTGTTGTTGTGCTTGAGCAGCTTGCTCGTAAACTTTAGCAGATAAGTCTTGAACTACTTTTTCTAGTTCTTCTTTTTTAGCTTTAATGTCATCAATATCTTCGCCTTCAAGCGCAGATTTTAAAGCTTCTTTTTTCTCTTCTGCATTATTTTTATCATCTTCACTGATGTTTTCACCTAAATCAGTAATTGTTTTTTCAACTTGGAATACTAAGCTATCTGCTTCGTTTCTTAAATCACTTTCTTCACGACGTTGTTTATCTGCTTCAGCATTTTCTTCAGCATCTTTCACCATACGATCGATTTCATCATCAGAAAGTGAAGAACTTGATTGAATAGTAATATTTTGTTCTTTATTTGTACCTAAATCTTTTGCAGTAACATTAACGATACCATTTTTATCGATATCAAAAGTTACTTCGATTTGTGGTACACCACGTGGAGCTGGTGGAATATCAGTTAATTGGAATCTGCCAAGTGTTTTGTTGTCAGAAGCCATTGGACGTTCACCTTGTAATACGTGAATATCAACTGCTGGTTGATTATCTGCAGCCGTTGAATAAACTTGTGATTTAGATGTAGGGATAGTAGTATTTCTTTCAATCAATGTATTCATACGTCCACCCATTATTTCAATACCTAATGAAAGAGGTGTTACGTCTAATAATACTACATCTTTAACATCACCAGTGATAACGCCACCTTGGATAGCAGCACCCATTGCTACTACTTCGTCTGGGTTAACACCTTTGTGAGGATCTTTACCTACTTCTTTTTTCACAGCGTCTTGAACTGCAGGAATTCTTGTTGAACCACCAACTAAAATAACTTCATCGATATCAGAACTACTGATACCTGCATCTTTCATAGCTTGGCGAGTTGGTTCCATCGTTCTTCTGATTAATGAATCAGCTAATTCTTCAAATTTTGAACGTGTTAAACTTAATTCTAAGTGTAGTGGACCATTTTCACCTGCAGAAATAAATGGTAATGAGATTTGTGTTTGAGAAACACCTGATAAGTCTTTTTTAGCTTTTTCAGCTGCGTCTTTAAGACGTTGTAATGCCATTTTGTCTTGTGATAGGTCTACGCCATTTTCTTTTTTAAATTCTGCAACTAAATAATCGATAATAACTTGGTCAAAGTCGTCCCCACCTAGTTTATTATCACCTGCAGTTGAAAGTACTTCGAATACACCGTCACCTAATTCAAGGATAGATACGTCGAATGTACCGCCACCTAGGTCAAATACTAAGACTTTTTGGTCTTGTTCTGTTTTATCTAAACCATAAGCTAATGCTGCTGCTGTTGGTTCGTTAATAATACGTTCAACTTCTAAGCCTGCAATTTTACCAGCATCTTTTGTAGCTTGACGTTCACTATCATTAAAATATGCAGGAACAGTGATAACTGCTTTTTCTACTTTTTCACCTAAGTAATCTTCTGCAGTACTCTTAAGGTTTTGTAATACCATCGCAGATATTTCTTGTGGTGTGTATGATTTACCTTCTACGTCTACTTTGTGCTCAGTACCCATGTGACGTTTGATAGATTGAATTGTATTAGGGTTTGTAATTGCTTGACGCTTAGCAACTTCACCTACTTGAGTTTCACCATTTTTAAATGCTACAACAGATGGTGTTGTTCTAGCACCTTCTGGGTTTTGAACAACTTTTGGTTCGTCACCTTCTAAAATTGCTACACATGAATTTGTTGTACCTAAGTCAATACCTATTACTTTACTCATAAATAAATTCCTCCTGTTTGTTTAAAAATTCGGTATTTTCATCAATAAACTTATTGATTTACTTTAACCATTGAAGGTCTTAAAACACGTTCCTTCAATTTATAACCAGTTTGTAGTTCTTGAGTAACTTGACCTGATTCATAATCAGGATTATCGTCTTGTACTACAGCTTGATGTACATTTGGATCAAACTGTTGACCTTCAGCCTCAATTTTTTCTAAACCGTTATTTTTCAATGCGTTCAACAAGCTTTCATAAACCATTTCTACACCTTTTTGTAATGATTTAAATTGCTCATCTTCGCCTTCAATCTGTAAAGCTCGTTCTATATTATCTATAGTCGGTAAAATGTCATTTAAAACATTTTGAGCTTTATATGCTTTCATCGTTTGATTTTCTTTTTGGATTCTACGCTTATAATTTTCAAATTCAGCATATAATCTTAAATATTTTTCTTCTTCTTCTTGAACATTATTTTTTAATTGTTGAATTTCTTCATCTTTAGGATCGATATCTGCATCAATATCTTCAGAATTTTCCTTTTGCAGATTATCTTGTGATTCATTAGCTATTTCATCAGTATCTTCAACTGAAGTTGTTTGATTGTTTGGTGTTTCTTGATTGATATCTTCAGTCTTTTCGTTTTCATCGAATACTGATTCATTTTTTTCTGTCATTTTCTGCCCTCCATCCAATACAATTCTTAATTACCAAATCGTATTTAGTAATTGTATTACATTCTGATAATTCATTGCCGTTGGTCCGATAACCGCAATTTGACCTTTAAGTCTATCGTCAATGTGATACTCCGTAGTGACAATAGAAATATCGCTCAAGCTTGATTCGATTTCCTGTCCAATCTTAACATTAATTGATGAATTTGACATTTCATCAAGTAGCTGAGTAATTTTGTTTGATTCAATATACTGCAATATAGGTTGAATAGAAGAAACATTTGATTCGTTTAGTGCATCAATTAGTTTAACCTTTCCACCCATGTAAATGCCATTACTTTGATTATCAAAATGAACATCTATTGTATCTAACATATCCTTTATAAAGTCTTTTTCAAAATCTGACTTTGCAAAGGCATTTAGTTCATTTTCCAAGCGTTGTTGATTTAACGCATTATATTTTGCAGTCACAAAATTAGCTATATTTGTCAATTCATCACTCGATAAACGTGCTTTGGATACTAAATGCAAGTGTTCAACATGGCCAGATGTAAAAACAACGACCATGATTACTAAATATGCATTTGCTCGAATCAAGTGAATGTTATTAATAATATCTTTTTTGTGATTTGGACGCATTACCAACGTTGTATACTGAGAAGCGATTGAAAGTTCATTCGCGAATTCACTCAAGGCTGAGGAAATATCATAATGATTTTCAACCAGTAAATCTCCTAAACGTTGTATTTTTTTGTGTTGTTGATGAGATGTTTGTTGCAATAATTGATTCACATAATATCTGATGCCTGACTCTGATGGAGAACGTCCTGATGAAGTATGTGTTTTTTCTATTAAATGAAGTTCCTCTAGTTGTTTCATTTCGTTTCTGATAGTGGCAGGACTAACATTTAAATTATGTCTTTCAATCAGTGTTTTGGAACCAATTGGTTGACCTAAATCAACATAATCTTCAACAATTGCATTTAAAATGCTCAATTGTCTATCACTAATCATGTTTTCACCTCATTAGCACTCTTTTGTTTCAAGTGCTAATTATAATTTATCAAATTGGTCAAAGTAAGTCAATGTTAAAGCCTCAGTTTTTTTAAAAAATTAAACATTCAGTAAAAACGCTTCAAATACTAGGTTTCCAATTACTTTACCTCTCTCTGTTAAAGAAA
This sequence comes from Staphylococcus sp. GDY8P198P, assembly GCF_017891615.1. Taxonomy (NCBI): domain Bacteria; kingdom Bacillati; phylum Bacillota; class Bacilli; order Caryophanales; family Staphylococcaceae; genus Staphylococcus; species Staphylococcus sp. GDY8P198P. The sequence goes on along the minus strand of NZ_JAESJQ010000004.1, from coordinate 64,647 downwards.
TATAGTCACCTGTATCATAAATTAATTCTCTCTGTTTTAAATCTTTAATCGCTTCGTCATAAACGTCATCAATCGTTTTATTAAACTTTTGATTAAACCGTTTTCTACTTACACCTTGGTTCATTCTTAAACCTAGAAACATCTCTTCTTCCATTTGTTCACTTTCTGTTGGATATACTGCGTCAAGAATAGGTCTTTCGTTATTTTGTATCTTTTTTATATAATGATTCACGGGATTTACATTATTATAACGTTCGCCATTTACGTAACCACTTGCCCCGGCTCCAAATCCATAATAGCCTTCGTTTTTCCAGTAAACTTTATTGTGTTCTGATTCATGTCCTTTTTTACCAAAGTTTGAAATTTCATATTGATGTAACTCAGTCTCATGCATCCTCTTTAATAAATATTCGTACATTTCTTCTCCGACATCTTCGTTCGGGATTTTCAACTGCCCTTTACGGTACATATTATAGAACTGAGTTTTAGGCTCTAAAATCAAGCCGTAACTTGAAATATGATCAATATCCATCGATAACGCTTTTTCTAAACTATCTTTGAAATCTTCTAAGCTTTGTTGTGGTAAATGGTACATTAAATCTAAACTTATAGAAGGTATCCCAACTTGTCTTGCATTCGATACGGCTCTGTATATATCCTCAGTCTTATGAGAACGTCCTAATATCTCTAACAATTCAGGTTTGAATGTTTGAACACCCATCGACAATCTATTCACACCATAATCCCTTAACAATTGTACTTTTTCTAAAGTTAATTCATCTGGATTCGCTTCAAAACTAAATTCTCCTTTAATTTCAAAGATTTCTGTAATTGCAGTCAATAATTTCTCAAGTTGCTCATACGACAAAGCAGTAGGTGTGCCACCACCGACAAAAACTGTTTCTAAAGATCTAACTTTACTTTGTTTCATTTCGTTTATTAAGCAATCTAAATACTGATCCACTGGTTGATTTTGTATAAAATATTTATTGAAATCGCAATAAGTACAAATTTTGACACAGAAAGGAATATGGATATAAGCACTTTTCACTTCCATTTTGAGATGACCTTCTTTCGTTAAATAAAATAGATTAACATAACAAAAAAACCGGGACATAAATCGAATGGATTTAAGGCCCCAATATTTAATAAGTAATAATATTAATCTTCGTCCATCTTAAGCACTGCAAGGAAAGCATCCTGTGGTATTTCAACATTACCAACTGATTTCATTTTTGCCTTACCAGCTTTTTGTTTTTCTAATAGTTTTCTCTTACGGCTAATATCTCCACCATAACACTTAGATAAGACATTTTTACCCATTGATTTTATATTTGTACGGGCGACTATTTTTTGTCCAACTGCTGCTTGTACAGGTACTTCGAATTGTTGTCTAGGTATAAGCGTTTTTAGCTTTTCAACTAACGCTTTTCCTCTTTCATATGCGAAATCTTTATGAACTATAAAACTAAGTGCATCTACTTTCTCTCCATTTAGTAATATATCCATTTTGACTAGGTCACTTTCTTTATTATCAATGAATTCATAATCAAAAGAAGCATAGCCTTTTGTATTTGATTTAAGCTGATCAAAGAAATCAAATACAACTTCAGATAGTGGCAATTCATAAATAATATTGACACGAATATCATCTAAATATTCCATATTAATAAATTGTCCACGTTTACGTTGACATAATTCCATAACTGCACCGACATAATCATTTGGTACCATCATTGTCGCTCTTACAAAAGGTTCATATACCGTATCAATTTGATCTCTTTCAGGCATATATGCTGGATTATCAACAGAGATTTCATCACCATTTTTAAGAATACATTCATAAATCACAGATGGTGCTGTAGCAATTAGTTCTATTCCAAACTCACGTTCAATACGTTCTTGAATAATTTCCATATGCAACATACCTAAGAAACCTGTTCTATATCCAAAACCTAATGCTTGAGATGACTCAGGTTCAAATTCTAATGAAGCATCATTTAATTGCAACTTTTCTAATGCCTCTCGTAAATCATTGTAATCTTTATTATCTATAGGGAATAAACCACAGAAAACCATCGGATTCATTTTTTTATAACCTTTTAACGGCTCTGCTGCTGGACGATCTAGATGTGTAATCGTATCTCCGACACGTGAATCATCTACATTTTTAATACTGGCAATGACATAACCTACATCCCCTACTTTCAGCTCACTAACTGGTAATTGTTTAGGTGTATTGATACCTACTTCGGTAACTTCAAAAGATTTTCCTGTAGCCATCATTTTAATTTCATCACCCGTTTTCAAAGTTCCTTCAACTATTCGAATTGAAGAAATAACACCTCTATACGGATCATATTCTGAATCAAAAATCAATGCTTTTAACGGCGCTTCTGGATCTCCTTGAGGTGGTGGTACCACTTCTACAATTTTTTCTAATATATCTTCAATGCCAATATTTGATTTTGCACTGGCTAATACGACATCATCTTTATCTAGCCCTATTACATCTTCTACTTCTTGCTTTACACGTTCAGGTTCTGCTGCTGGTAAATCAATTTTATTTACAACTGGTAATAACTCTAAATCGTTATCTAGTGCCAAATAAACATTGGCTAATGTTTGAGCCTCTATGCCCTGAGCAGCATCTACAACTAATATAGCCCCCTCACAGGCAGCTAATGATCTAGAAACTTCATATGTAAAATCTACGTGTCCAGGTGTATCGATCAAGTGAAACGTATAAGTCTCACCATCTTTTGCATCATATTTTAAACGCACAGCATTTAATTTTATTGTTATACCGCGTTCTCTTTCTAAATCCATAGAATCCAATAACTGTGATTGCATCTCACGTGATTCAACAGATTTAGTATTTTCCAAAATTCTATCTGCTAATGTAGATTTCCCATGGTCAATATGTGCAATAATAGAAAAGTTTCTTATATTTTCACGCTTGCTTAAACGATTTTCTTTATCCATGTATTATCAGTCTCACTTTCATAATTCTAGCCCGTAAATATGTATGACATTCTTTGATATAATAACGTTTTTATTTACTAATTGCAAACTTGATAAAATTAATAGTAAATTTTAAAGTTATGTGTATATTTTATCGTCTATGTAACTATTTTTATGTATATCTTTTGTCATTATAATTATTATTGTACCATTTATCGCGACTTTACGCGTCTTAATATAAATAAATGATTGCAGAAACCTGGTTGTTTTGATAAAATATTTCTTGTTGTAATCAAATTAATTTTTGATAGCGAAGATCACACTTTTAGGAGGTGACAGACATGCCAAACATTAAATCTGCAATTAAACGTGTTAATACTACTCATGTAACTGAAGAACGTAATATTTCACAAAAAAATGCAATGCGTACAGCTGTGAAAAGAGCTCATACAGCAATCGACACTAATGCTGACGATAAAGCTGAATTAGTAAGCTTTGCATTGAAAAAAGTAGATAAAGCTGCTCAACGCAACTTAATACATTCTAACAAAGCTGCTAGAATTAAATCATCTTTAATGACAGCTGCTAAATAATTTAAAGTTCAAGCCTACGCTTGAACTTTTTTTATTTTTTAAATATATCGAACCCCATGCTTCATAAATTTAGCCCAGAAATGATTTGCAATAAGTGAAATCTCTTCTGGGCTTTTTTCTATATATATATATATATGGTTTTATAAGATTAAACATTATAGATACTTACGTTATAATTCATCGACAACACTATATGCAGTATGACGGTTAGTTAAAACTAAAAACGCTTAATTTATAAGGATAAAATAAACAGTTCAAGTATAAGGTGTTTATCCATATAAGATGATTTTAATTTATAATCTGTTTCTGCGCAATTATCAATGATATTTAATAAACTTTCTAATTCGTAGTGTCTTGCTTGATTTAAAGCCAACTTTACTCTATAAGGATGAACATTGATTGTTTTAGCAATTTGTTGACCACTATAACCCTTTTGTCCTAATATTTTACTTTGATAGAAAAGTCGATAATTACTCGTAATTAGAGCTAATAATTTTATAGGTTCCTCTTTCATCGCTATTAAGTCTTTAACCAATTGAATAGCTTTTGTTTTCTTATTTTTTTGGATATATTCAGTGAGCAAAAAAACATTTTGTTCCAAACTCCTATTAACAATTTGATGAACATCATTTTTGTTAATTGTTGTTCTATCACCTAAAAACAAAATAAGTTTTTCTATTTCTTGCTTAACAATATTAAAATTAACTCCAGTTAATTCAATAACTAAATCTAGTGCATCTTGTTTAATATCTTTATAATTTTCATGCAGTTGACTTTTTATCCAATGCTTTATTTCTTCTTCTGACATTTGTTCTATTTTTTTAATTTGTGCATGTTTTTTCAAAGATTTAACAACTTTTTTTCTTTCGTCTAGTTTAGAATGATTTACTTCAAATAATATTAAAGTGTCACCATCGTATTTTTCTATAAATTCTATCAGTTGATCAATATTATGATTTAACTCTTTAGGTGGCTTCTCACCAGTAAATACATATGCATTTTGTACTAAAACAGCCTTTTTATTAGAGAAAAAAGGCATTGTCAGTGTTTCTTCAATAATTGGAGCTAAATCATTTTCATATAAGTTATATTTAACGAAATTGAATTCATCTTTTGGTGCATCTAAATATTGTTCAATGACTTCAGAAGCTTTTTTTTCAATTAGTTCAGGTACTTCACCATATATCGTTATTATATTGCTGCTCATTCTTAGCACCCTTTCATTTCTATTACACGTTTTATAATTATAACACGCGTCATAGCTTCTCACTAATTAAAAATTTTAATTGAATTGTGAGTGAATTTCTATTTGGTTTTTAAATAAAATGTTCACTTCTCCGTTGATATTTGTTTGAAATATTTTAATGTCAAAAGATTTTAATCTATTGATAATTTGTGGATTGGGAAGTCTATATTTATTTTTTTCGCCTACTGAAATGAGAGCTATTTTAGGCCTAATTGCTTTCAATAAATTATTACTTGTACTCGTACGACTACCATGATGTCCAACTTTTAAAATATCAACATTATATAAATGATATTTATGTATTAAATTCTCTTCATTATTATTTGTTGCATCTCCCATTAATAAAATTTTATAACTTTTGTACTGTATTAATATAATGATTGATTGTTCATTTAAATTATCAGAATTGGAAATTGTAGCATCTAACAGATTAACTTTCGCTTTATTCATAAAAAATTGTAGTTTATTTTTGAAATCTATTAACTTGATATCCTTTTTTAAACAAGTATTTTTTAAATGATTTAGTTCTTTAATTTTAAAACTATTTGCATTGATAATGATATTTTTAATTTTTAAACTTTTTGTTAAATAATCTAGTTCACCGATATGATCAAGATGTGGATGTGTAACCACAACGTAATCTATCTTTTTTATATTATGTCGTTTTAATGTTGGTAAGATATGATATTTTGAAATACTGTGATTCGCAAAGTTCTGTGTCGAATTAAAATTACCGCCCGTATCGATTAATAATGATTCGTGTAATTTAGTTTCAAATAACAGGGCGTCACCTTGTCCTACATCCAACATTGTAAGTTGGTAGTCGCGTACTTGAGGTAGAATTGTAGAGACAATATATAAGGCAATTAAACTAATTATCATAAATTTATAGCATTTATGAACGAATAAAACTAAACATAGAAACGAAATGAGACATATTATAGTTATTTGAAGATTATTTAAGTTGGGAATGTACCATTGATAAAAGTTGAGTTTATCAAAAAATCCGACCACTTTATCATGCAAAACAATTAATTGATTATATAAGTTGATTATAAATAATGGTTTGATTGGCAAATGTATGATAAAAGTAAGAAAAATAACGAAGGGAAATAATATGAAAGAATAGAATGGAACAAAAAAGATGTTTGAAATTAGACCAATCCATTGAATTTGATGAAAATGGATACAACTTAAGATAAATGAGCTTAATTGTGCAATCCACGTGATATAGCACAAAGATTGAACAATACCTAAATTCTTTAGTAATGGACTGGCAAAAAGGATTGAAAAAGTGATTAAAAAGGAAAGTTGAAATCCGACATGATAAATTAACGAGGGATTTAAAAATGTTAAAAATATGAATAAAAATCCTAAAATGTTCATTGAATTCTTTATAATGTATTTTGGAAATATGAATATTAACAAACTCATAAATATTGCTCTAACAGCACTTGGAGACATATTTGTATACATGCAATAAATAGGTAATAATATGATTAATATTAGTTTGGTTAAAAACAATGGACATTTTATCCTATTAAGAATATAACATATGATTGCAATAATTATAGCTATATGTGTTCCACTAATAGCAAGTAGATGCGCAATGCCAATCTTTTTAATTGTATCTAATTCATCTTTTTTCATAAGCGATGTATCGCCTGTAATTAATGCAATTGTTTTTTCGGGAAAAGCTATTTTCCATTGTTTCATTTTTTCATAAATAAACGCTTTATGTTTATTTAAAGTATCAGAAAAAGTGCTTGTGTCTTCATAACAACTTGAAAGATGAATATTTTGAATAATAAAAATAAGATTAGGTCTTGTATCGTTTTTTAATGTTCTAAACTGTCCGTGTAACTTACAAGTTTTTTGGAACAAAAATTCAGAAACATTTTTTATTTCTATATTTTTTGATGCATGTATATTATAAATGTAAGTATAAAGCTTTTTACCTATTTTAATTTTACCTTTAAGTATACGATGCTCCAAATTGGGTTTCGTGATAAACTTTGCTTTTCCTTGAAATACTTTATTTATCATTGAAGAATGGTATTCTTTTTCTGATCTCAAGTCATTTTGAAACATCATAAAACTACTTAAAGATATGATAACTATCATGATAAAATGAATTAAACTAAAGCTTTTTCTCTTCATTATTATGACTAGCCCAAGTATTAAAATAAAAGATAAAAATTTATTAAATAGTAGCAAGTTACCAGACAAATAAGCTAAAGCATAATAAATCAATGTTATTTATTGATTAAATATTGTGCTACGTGTTCTTGATTAAATGGAATTTTTTTATACACAATACCTGATTGTTTTAACAAATCTAAAGCATAATGATGATTATGATAGTCTTCAGCATAATAAATCGTTTTAATACCAGCTTGAATAATTGACTTTGTGCAATTCAAACATGGAAAGTGTGTAACATAAATCGTTGCCCCTTCTGTTGACACCCCTTGTTTTGCGCACTGTAGCAATGCGTTCATTTCTGCGTGTATCGTGCGAATGCAATGACCATCTTCCAGCAGGCAATCTTCATCAATACAATGTACTTCTCCAGACACAGAACCATTATACCCTCCGGCTATAATTCTATTATCTTTTACAATCGTTGCTCCTACAGACAATCTTTGACATGTAGAACGCAGCGCTAATAAATGACTTTGCGCCATAAAGTATTCTTCCCATTTAATACGATCCATGATACTAAACCTCCAATTTATGTAAATTTTTAATGTGATATTTATAGATTAAATCGATTTTCGAAAAATTACAACAAAATTTCAGATTGTTAAATATGAACTTAATTTTTCTATTGTTTTAGTACCGAATCCATTAATTTCTTTCAACTGATCAATAGATTTAAAATTACCATTTTGCTCACGATATTCAATGATTGCTTTAGCTTTGACCTTCCCTATTCCAGGTATACTGGTAAGCTCGCTTTCTGATGCAGTATTTAAATTTACTGTTGCACCATCAGCATCCTTTTTTTCTGAAAAATTTGTGGCGGTTTCACTTTTATTCAATTGATTCTGAGCTTGTAAATGAGTGTGTTCCCCCTTTTCAGGAATATATATCATTTTCTGATCTATTAATCGTTCTGATAAATTAATGTTCGTTAAATCAGCATGTTCTGAAACGATTGCTTTATCCAACAACTGTTTAACTCGATCATTATTTCTCATTTTATAAACATTTGGATATTTTACCGCACCTTTGATATCAACATAAACAAATGAATCTTTGGTATGGTCATTGCTTTGTGTTTCAGTTTTATTCGATGAATGTTCATTTTTTTCATTTGGTATGGGTTGGTTATGCTCGGGCAATTCTATTGGTGCTATATCATTATTTTTTTCATTTGTTCGTTATCACGGTTCATCAAAAATGATAAAGTTATGGCTACAGTCACTATTATAAATAGCATAACACAAACCTTTATTGTAGAATTAAATTGACTAAATCTTTCTTTAAACAATTCCCATAATGGTAACAAAAAATCACTCCTTTATAGTTTACACGCATAAAGGAGTGATTTTACTTTTTTATTTTTTAACAATGAAGAACAAGCGCTCTCCTTCTTGATTATCATTCTGGTTTTCAAATTCAAAATCAACAAATGTCGTTATATGTTTAAAACCACATGATTCTAACATTTTAGTGTAAACATCTTTTGAATAAGTCTTTTGGTAATGTGACTCATCAAATCTTTTATATAAGTTATCATCTTGTTTTATAAAAAATGTCATATCATGCCATACGCTTAAAGGTTCTTCGCCACGAATCGCTTCCCAAGCTAAAAATACATTTTCTGTTTCATCAATATAACTTTGATTATTGAATAATGTATTCATCTTGTGTTCAGTATGGACATCAAACATAAATACACCCTCATTCGGCTCTAGATGATGATATACTTGCTGAAAAGTGGATAACACATCTCCATATTCTGTTAAATAATTTAAAGAATCACAAAAAATGGTTATTGCATCATATTGTTGGTTAAGGTCGAATTCAGTCATATCACCTTCTATCCAATTCACTTCACTGGATTTTTGCATTGCTATCGAAAGCATATCAACACTCAAATCCATACCCGTTATATTATCAAAGTCGTTTAATTTTGAAGTGAAACTGCCTGTACCACAACCAATATCTAAGATAGTTGATTTGTTTTTAGCATAATAATTTACAATATCAAGCCATGATTCGTATGGCTGATCTAAAGTTAATTGATCATAGTAATAGCTCATTTCTTCATATTGAGCCATTATTAATAAACTGCCTGTCCATAAGATTCTAATGGTGCATCACGATATAATTTCTCCAAGTTGTAATAATCACGTTCATCTTTATGGAATACGTGTACTACTACGTTGGCCAAGTCAATTAAAATCCATCTTGCTTCATTAAAGCCTTCCATTCGTTTTACTTCGATTTCCGCTTCATTTGCAGCATCTTTAACTGCACGTGCGATGGATTGAACTTGTCTTTCATTATTGCCGTGGCATACGATAAAATAGTCAGTCATATCGCTAATACCTTGCATATTTAAAGAAATAATATCTTCTGCTTTTTTATTCTCAGTTGCATTGACAGCTAACTTTAATAATTGATCTGATTTCATTTAATCATCCTTTACTCTTTCGTCACTATAATTGTAATAATTCAAGCAAGCAATCGTGGCATCATAAACGGTAATATCTTTCGTGATTAAATATAAAACAGTTCGCTTAGATATTTCATAAATGGTTTTATCTAAGCTACCTTGATTGTATGCTAAATCTCTAATTTCTTCAACGCCTGGGGTTTGACGACCAGGTTCAATATAATCTGCGATAAAAACTAATTTTTCCGTTTTGGTCATTTGCGCACGACCAGTTGTATGATTTTTAATGGCAAGTAATACTTCTTCATCGTTTACACCAAATTGTTGCTCCATTATAACTGCACAAACTGGACCGTGTAAGATTTCTGATCCGTAACTCAACAAGTTGCTATCCAAATCATTTTGTCTAACAATCTGATACATAGATCCCAAATCATCGTACTTGCTATAATCATGTAATATACCTGCGAGTTCTGCCTTGTCTTTATCCCCATCATACTGTTCAGCTAATTTAACAGCAGTTTCTGCTACTCTTAGTGAATGATTATATCTTTTCTCAGGTAATTTGTCTTTAACTAGGGAGACAGCTTCATCAAATTTCATATAATCCTTCCTCTCTGATATATTTCTCTACACTTTGAGGCACCAGCGTTTGAATATTACTATGTTGTTTTACTCTTTCCCTGATGAGTGTTGAACTTATATCTATGCGTGGAATATTAATTGCTATCATATTATTTGAAACTTCTTGCTTTGCTTTACCACGATTCACAATTACAAAGGTTACCATTGATTTCAAATTTTCAATCTCATACCACTTTTCTAACTGAATATACTGGTCAGTACCTATAACAAAATATAGTTTAGCATTGGGATGTTTTTCTAAAATATGTTTAATTGTAAAATACGTGTAACTTTGTCCCTTGCGTTCGACTTCGTCTAAACAAACAGATCCAAACCCAAGTTCATTAATTGCACAATGGATCATATCAATTCTATATTTCGCATCTAAGTAATCATCATGCGCTTTGAGCGGTGACATATAACTTGGAATAAAGTAAAACAAATCTGGTTTAATAACATGATTCACTTCGCTAGCAACAACCATGTGAGCTGTATGAATCGGGTTAAACTGCCCACCATATAAGACTATCGTTTTAGACATTATGGCAATTGAATTTGTTTATTATCTTGTGATTCTTTATACAAGACAATCATAGACCCGATTACTTGAACAATTTCACTATGAGTTGCATCGCTTAAAGTTTGCGCTAAATCATTTTTGTCTTCAAAGTTATTTTGTAATACATGTATTTTTATTAATTCTCTATTTTCTAAAATATCATTTAATTGTTCTATCATATTTTCACCAACACCAGCTTTTCCGATTTGGAAAGTTGGGTCAACATTATGTGCTTTACTTCTCAAAAATCTCTTTTGTTTACCTGTTAACATAAAATGCTCCTTTTATAAATAATTTAAAACTGTGCGTTTCATAACTTGCACGTCCGGTTCTGTATCTGTCCATATTTTAAAACTTTCTGCACCTTGATAAACAAACATATCCAAGCCATTATAGATTGGGTTACCTTGGACTTCAGCTTGTTGTAAGATTGGTGTTTTAAAGGGTACGTACACAATGTCACTCACTAACGTATCAGACTCTAGATGCTTCAAACTAATTGGTATTTCTTGATTTGTGTTCATTCCTGCTGGTGTCGTATTGATGATAATATCGAATTCGGATAATGCTAATTCAGCATCAGATAATCGAATTTTGTTCACATTCAAATTCCATTGTTCAAATCTGTCCAAAGATCTGTTTGCAATAGTAAGTTTGGGTTGTACATATTTTGTTAATTCATTCGCAATGCCTTTACTAGCACCGCCTGCACCTAAAATTAAGATATAGGCATGTTTTAAATCTGGATACACGCGTTGCAAGCCTCTAACATAACCGATACCATCTGTATTATAACCAATCCATTTACCATCTTCTATCTTAACCGTATTCACGGCACCTACAGTTTCTGATTGTTCATCAATTTCATCTAAAAAAGGTATAATACGTTCCTTATGCGGAATTGTTACATTAAAACCAGAAAGTGCTTTATCTGAAATAATTTCTCTTATTAGATGGAATTTATCTTCAGGAATATTAATCGCTTCATATGCTGCATTGTAATTTAAAGATTCAAAATTAGCATTATGCATCACTGGAGATAAAGAATGATCAATTGGGTGGCCTATTACTGCATATTTCATATTTTACACACCTTACATAATTGAATTTCTTAAAATAACATCAACATTTTTTGGCACGCGTACAATGACTTTTGCACCTGCGTCTATCGTGATAAAGCCTAATCCAGAAATCATTACATCACGTTTTTCTTTACCAGTTTCTAACCTTACGGCTTTAACATTTCTCAAATCAAAATTTTCAGGATTATGAGGTGGTGCTAATACAGATCCTAATTGATTTCGCCATAATTCATTAGCTTTTTCTGTTTTTGTTCTATGAATATTTAAATCATTAGAAAAGTAACAGACTAACGGTCTTTTTCCGCCACTAATATAGTCTATACGTGCAAGTCCACCGAAAAATAATGTTTGTCCTTCGTTAAGCTGATAAACACGTTGTTTAATTTCTTTTCTAGGCATAATTGTTTTAAGTTCATGTTCAGATACTAAATGTGTCATTTGATGCGCTTGAATAATTCCTGGTGTATCATACATAAACGTCGTTTCATCAAGTGGAATATCAATCATGTCCAAGGTTGTACCAGGAAATCTTGAAGTTGTAACAACATCTTTTTCTCCTACACTGCGTTCTATTAATTTATTAATTAAAGTTGATTTACCTACATTTGTAGTTCCTACAATATATACGTCTTCATCGTTTCTGATACTGTTAATAGAAGTTAATAGATTTTCAATACCTTCATTTTTGTCTGCTGAAATAAGCACGACATCTTCAGCATCAAGTCCATATTTTTTAGCTGTTTTCTTCAACCATTCTTTTACACGACGTTTATTTATTTGTTTTGGCAAAAGATCTATTTTATTCGCTACAAGAATAATTTTTTTGTTGCCGACGATACGTTTAATTGCATTGATAAATGAACCCTCAAAATCAAATACATCCACAACATTTACTATTATTCCTTTTTTATCTGCTAAGCCATTAAGTAAATTTAAAAAGTCATCGCTATCTAAACCTACATCTTGAACTTCGTTATAATTTTTTAGTCTAAAACATCTTTTACACACAACATCTTCACGAAATAAGTTATGTTCTGGAACATAACCCGGTGCATCAGAATCTTCAGACTGTAAAGGTGCACCACAACCTATACATTTCAATACATCCACTTCACTCAATCAATTTTCCTCCCATTTTATATATCCTTTTTTTCTAAAATGTTGTAATAATCTGCGTTCAATAAGACGATTAAATTTAGTAATCAAGCCATCTGTCTGTTTGACAGGTACTACCATAATAGTAAATAAGCCACGTCTGTTACCACCAAATACATCCGTTAACATTTGATCACCTATTACCACTATCTCTGATGGATCTAAACTCATAGAATGCATTGCACGATCAAATGCACGCCCTCTTGGTTTTCTTGCTTTAAAAATATAATCTACTTTTAATGATTTAGAAAAGCTACCAACTCTTTTTTCATTATTATTAGAAACAATTGTAATCGTAATACCTTTTTGTTTTGCCTCTTCAAACCAAGTTTTAACTGCTTCTGTAGGATCAGCAACATCCCATCCCACTAGTGTATTATCTAAATCAGTAATGATACCTTTTACGCCAGATTCTGCAAGCTTATCTATATCAATTTGAAAAATAGATTGCACATATTCATTTGGCATAAAGTATTTCTTTATTATACCCATTATTTCAATTCACCTTTTTTATATTTTTTTAATTAAATTTTCTACCATTGTACTAGAAGATTTTGCTGCTTTTGTTAAAAATTCATCAAATGTGATACCAGCGTCTCCATCTGCTAAATCTGATATTGCACGTGTGATAATAAATGGTAAATTAAATTGATAGCAAGTCTGTGCAATTGCAGTTGCTTCCATTTCTGCAGCCATCGCTTGAGGGAAATTTGTTTTAATTTTCATTCGTTGGTCTTTTGTACCAATAAAACTGTCACCACTTACAATCAAGCCTACCTTAGCAATTAGTTGTTGATTTGTAATTACTTGTGTCGCTTTGTCAATCAATGATTTATCTGCTACGAATTGTTCAGGCATTTGTGGGATTTGTCCTAACTGATAACCAAATGCTCTAGCATCAGCATCATGATAAGCAACCATATCGCTTACTACGATATCACCAACATTTAATGATTTATCCAATGCACCTGCAGAACCTGTATTAATAATTAAATCAGGTTTGAACTTTTCAATTAATAATGTTGTTGAAATGGCTACATTTACTTTACCAATGCCACTTTGAGTTAATACGACTGCTTTATCATTTATATAACCTTTGTAAAAATATACATGTGCAATATTAATCTCTTCTAAATTCACAAGTTTATTTTTTAAGATTGCTACTTCTTCATCCATAGCTCCAATAATACCGATCATTGTTATTCACCTCAATTTAAAATCCTAACCTTAGTTATTCTACCACATTTAAACTGATAGCTCGACGATTGAATCATATTTATATCAAATTTATATTTCATTATTTATCGTAAGAAATTTATGTAAATTTTCGCATTATCAATTTGATTTAACATGTAAATACATTGTTCTTATTTTAATAGGAAATGACAATGTTTATTTAATGTAAGTATAACTATAAAACAAACCATTCTCTAAGTCCTTATTATAAGCATAAGAACTAGAGAATGGTTACTTTGTAACTATAATGATATTGTTAACTACCTATTAATTGTGTCAATCCTTGCAGTGAATATATACCTGTAACAACTGTGACTAAAACAGCTAAAATACCAAACCAAAGCATCCATGTTGGATGATGATAATCCCCTACGATTGATTTTCGTTTACTAGCAATAAGTATTGTCGTTAATATAATAGGTAAGATAAGTCCATTTAAAGCACCTGCAACGATTAATAATGTTACTGGTTTTCCTAAAAATAGAAAAACAAAAGTTGAAATGACTATAAATGAAATTACAATAATATTTGTTTTATTATAGATCGATTTATGCAATGTTTTTAAGAAAGTCGCACTTGTATATGCTGATCCAATAACTGAAGACATTGCTGCAGCAAATAATACAACACCAAATATATTTCGACCAATTGGTCCTAATACATGCTCAAATACTGAAGCTGGTGGATTTGTATCATTTAAAGTTACGCCCGTAACGACTACACCAAGTACCGCTAAGAATAATAATGCTCTAAGCACACCTGTTGTTAATATTCCTGAAATAGCCGCTTTGTTTACAAATGGCAAATAATGCTTACCACGGATGCCAGAATCTAATATTCTATGTGCACCAGCAAATGTAATATAACCGCCAACTGTTCCACCCACTAATGTGATAATAGGTAAAACAAGTGCTAAAGGTTGTTCCGGCATCACAAGATGTTTAGCTGCGTCAGCATAAGGCGGGTTAGCTTTAAACATTACAAATGCAACAACCACAATCATTAAAACACCTAAAAACATCGTGACAACATCCATAATTTTTTGACCACTTTTACTTACAAAAATAAGTATTGCTAATACTGCTGTAATAGCTGCACCAATCTTTACATCTAAGCCAAAAATTGCATTTAATCCTAATCCAGCACCTGCAATATTACCAATATTAAATGCGAGTCCACCTATTGCAATTAATATCGATATAAAAGTACCCAATCCTTTAAATATTTCATTAGCTACTTCTTGACCACGTTTACCTGTGACGACCAACACTCTCCAAATATTAATTTGCGCTCCTATATCAATCAATATTGATAATAAAATTGCAAAAGCAAAACTTGAAGTGAACTGCGCAGTAAATACTGCTGTCTGAGTTAAAAATGCAGGTCCAATTGCAGATGTAGCCATTAAGAATACAGAACCTAATAATAACCTTTTATGATTTTTTGTAAATTCAAAATCCTTCGATTCTGTTTTTAATTTTTCTCCCATGTGTTAGCCTCCCAGCTTAGATATAGAAACGCCTTCTTTCGATAATCTTTCTCTTATTTTTGTAACAAATTCTAATGCATGTTCACCATCTCCATGAACACAAATTGTATCTGCTTGAATATCAATTTCCTTGTTATTTTTCGTAATTACTTTTTGTGATTTAACCATTTTGACAACTTGTTCAATAGCTTCTTCTGTGTCAGTTATTAAAGCATCACTTTCTTTTCTACTCACTAATTGACCATCATCTTCATAACGTCTATCTGCAAACACTTCTGAAGCAGTAGTTAAACCAACAGCTTGCGCTTCTGTAACAAGTAGTGTATTTGATAATCCAACATAAATTAATGATTCATCAAAATCATATACAGCTTGAGCAATCGCATGTGCGATTGCTTTATCACGTGCACCCATTTGATACAGTGCACCATGTGGTTTTACGTGGTTTATTTTAACTTGGTGAACATTACAGAATCCACTTAATGCACCGAGCTGGTAAATGACGATATCATAAATTTCTCTCGGTGACAAGTCCATATTTCTACGGCCAAATCCTTGTAAATCTGGAAGACCAGGATGTGCACCTATACCAACACCATTTGCTTTAGCTAATTCTACCGTTTGATTCATGACATGTTGGTCACCAGCATGAAAACCACATGCAATGTTTGCTGACGTAATTAACGGAATAATTTGATCGTCTCCACCGAATGAATAATTTCCAAAAGCTTCACCTAAATCACAGTTCAAATCAACTTTCATTATGCTTCCTCCTTAATTATTTGATGTCTATCTAAGAATTTAATATCTACATCTTTTGCATCACCATTGGCATATTGTGGATATGATAAAACTGCATATAAGAAATCAGCTGTTGTAGTAAAACCATCAATTACCATTTCATCCAATGTTACTTTTAATTTGTTTATTGCTGAAGCTCTATTAGGTGCTTTTACGATAACTTTCGCTACTAGCGAATCATAATTTGGTGATACCGTATAACCATGATAAAGCAAACTATCGATACGTACGTTAAATCCTTGTGGCAAATGTAATGCTTTTACTTTGCCTGGAGAAGGTTGAAATCCTTTCTGAGGATTTTCTGCGTTGATTCTCGCTTCAATGACATGTCCATCAAATAGTACCTCGTCTTGGTTGAATGGTAATGAACCATGCTTCATTAAATAAAGCTGAGCGTGTAGTAAATCACGATTCGCTCTCATTTCAGTTACTGTATGTTCAACTTGAATTCGCGCATTCATTTCAATAAAGTAATAAGCATCTTCTGTCACTAAGTATTCGATAGTACCTGCACTTCTATAATTAGATGCTCTAGCCACTTTTACAGCATCATTACACATAGATGCTCTCATATTATCGGATAATGTAGCACAAGGTGATTCTTCAATTAATTTTTGATTTTTTCTCTGAACTGAGCAATCACGCTCACCTAAGTGTATGTAATTATCTTTACCGTCTCCTAGCACCTGTACTTCCACGTGCTTAGCTACAGGTATAAATGCTTCCACATATACGCGATCATCATTAAAATATTTTTGTCCTTCACTTTTTGCTTCCTTAAACGACTTTTCCAAAGCTTCTTCAGCTTTGACAATTCTTATACCTTTACCGCCACCACCACTGGCAGCTTTTAATACAAGTGGATAACCAATGTCATGCGCTATTTCTTTAACTTCTTCGATTGTCTCTACTGCAGAAGTAGAACCAGGTATGATTGGTACATTCGCTTGATCAACTGTTTGTCGTGCTGTTATTTTATCACCCATCATTTCCATGGTTTGATCAGTTGGCCCTATAAAATAAATACCATTTTCTTCAACATTTTTAGCAAATGAAGTGCTTTCTGATAAAAAACCATACCCTGGATGTATTGCATTTGCACCACTTATTTTTGCAGCACTAATAATTCTGTCTTGGTTTAAATAGCTATCCAAAGCATTGGCTTCTCCAATACATATCGCTTGATCAGCTAAACTTACATGTAGACTTGACTCATCCCCTAAAGCATAGATAGCCACAGTTTCAATATCCATTTCTCTACATGCGCGAATAATTCTTACAGCAATTTCTCCTCTATTTGCAATTAAACAACGATACAATTCAAATACCCCCTTTAAACTTATTTCACAGTTATAATCGTTTGATCATATTCAACATTTGAACCGTGATTGACATGTATTGTGTCTACAACACCATCCACATCACTTTTTACTTCATTCATTACTTTCATCGCTTCTATGTAACCAATGGTATCTCCTTTTTTAATTTCATCACCTTCACGAATGAGTGGATTTGTTAATTCTTTTTCATCTTGTAAATAAAACGTACCGACCATAGGTGATTTGACAGCCTGATTTGATTGTTCTTCATTTGATATACCTTGCTCATTTAAAGTTGATTCATTATTTGAAGCTAATTGTTGTTGCGCAGGTGATGCAGATGTATTATCTGTAAAATCAATAGTTATTTCATTTTCATAATCTTTATAATTAAATTTTTTAACCCCGTTATCTTTTACAATTTTAATTAATTGTTCTACTTTTTCAAAATTCATTATAATTCCCCTTTCAATAAATGATTAATGCGTATAGATGTATCTCTCAATTGCGTAACATCAAAAATAGGTTGCTCATAAATATTTTTGATTGTATTTTTAAATGCTTCTTCTTGTTGTTCTAATTTTTTAACTGCTTCATCGATTGTGGTCCATTCAAAACGAATCGTATCATTGGGTTGCATTTGAGCTAATTTATGTAAATCAGATGCACAAACGGTTGCTATTTTTGTATAGCCACCTACTGTTTGTTTATCATTTAATAAAATAATAGGATTACCATCATTTGGAACTTGTATACTGCCTAAGGCAACAGGTTCTGATATTATATCTGCCGATGTGTTTGGTGAAATCGTTTCACCTTGTAATCGATAACCCATGCGGTCTGATTTTTCTGATATTTTAAATTCATTGGCTACTAGCTTTTCTTGCGCTTCTTGGCTAAAGCTTTCAATTTGAGGACCCTCAATGATTTGAATAGTGTTTTCTTTAACCTCTGCGACATCAGTAAGTAAACTCAAACCAAGGTTACGTGTATACGAATGATTTTTTTTACACTCTATTACATCACCAGATTTTAATGAACGCCCTTTAAAACCACCAATTTGGCTTCGTGTATGAGTAGCATAGCTATTTGCAACTTTTTGAATTTTCAAAGGTTTACCAAATAATAAGTATCCTCTTGCCCCATTAGTGACTTGTCCAACTTTCAAAACGTCGCCTTTTTTTACTGCTATTACAGTAGATTCATCAATAGTTGCATCGTTAACGGTTGCGTTAAACTCAGCACCTATTAATACAAACGTATTATCTTCTAAAAATTCAATCGTTGGGCCAATAATTGTACATTCAATCGCTGGCCCTTCATTACCAATTAGCGCTAGCCCAGTTCTATAAGCATATTGATCCAAAACACCTGCAGTAGAAAATCCTTGGTCTTGATAGCCGATTCTTCCTAAATCTTGGATCGTACTAAATAAACCTGGATTAATAATTTTAATACTCATATTGAATTTTCACCCATTTCTCAATATCAAATTCACCTTGTTGTGCTTCAACAATCTGTTCGAACGTAGATTCATCTATAGAATAGAATTTTATATAGTCTCCGGATTCATATAAACACATAGGCGTTCTTAAAATATCAAATACCGTAATTGGTGTACGACCGATGATTTGCCAACCTCCTGGACATTGTTTTGGATATAATCCTGTTTGATTATTCGCAATACCAACTGAACCTGCAGGAATACTTGTTCTTGGTTCTTCTCTTCTAGGAGTAGCTAACTTTGAATTTAATCCTCCTAAAAATGGAAAACCTGGCATAAATCCAAGCATATAAATTAAATATGTATTCTCTGTATGTAACTTAATTACTTCTTCTATTGATAATTGATTATGTGTAGCTACTTCTTGAATATCTGGGCCATAATTACCACCATAAAGTACTGGTAAACTAATGGTTTTTACTCTATTTAAATTTTCATCAAAATCCAGTTTGTTTAATTGTTCTAGTTTCAGTTCATTAACAACTTTCGCTAAACTTTGTTTAGTAATATCTATATGTAGCATAATTGCACGATAAGAAGGTATCACTTCAATAATAGCTTCATGTTGCTGATCTTTAATGTACTTTTCAACTTTTTGTACTTCCTTAAATGTCGAAGGATCAATTTGTTGTTCAAAGTAAATCATAATTGTCTCTTCATTGATTAATTTATATTCCAACACTTTTCCCCCTTTGTATTATATACATTAAACTATTTTTTAAACATTAATATGTGTACAACATTATAATTGTATCATTAACTAACGCACTATGTTTAATTAGAAATAGTTATAATTGGTGATAATAAACTACTATTGTTAAATACAAATTAACCCTAAATTATCTTAATATTTCAATAATTGTATCAATGATATAAATTTATCAAATAGTTGAAGATAAGTATATATTTTTATTTATAAAGTGTAAAATCCCCCTAACATTAGTTGTTAAGGGGATTTTAATATTACTTGATATTTACAATTTTTACATTGATTTCTGCACCATTTGGTAGTGGAACACGAACCTCTTCGTTTAATTTTTTACCTATTAAACTTTTAGCCATTGGTGATTCATTTGAGATTTTACCATTAAATGCATCAGATTCTGCAGATCCAACAATTTGGTATTCTTCTTCATCTTCACCTGGTAATTCTACAAAAGTTACAGTTTTACCAATTTGTACTTGATTGTTGTCACCTGTATCCTCAATTATAAGTGCATTACGTAGCATATGCTCAATTCTTTGTATGTCTTGTTCGATGAATCCCTGTTCATCTTTAGCAGCATCATACTCAGAGTTCTCAGATAAATCTCCGAATGAACGAGCTACTTTTATTTTTTCAACGACTTCTGGTCTCTTAACTGTCTTTAACTCTTCAAGTTCATTTTCTAGCTTTTCGAAACCTTCTTGCGTCATAGGGTATTGTTTTTGGTTTTCCATATTGTCATCTTCCTTTACTAAAATACTATTGTTTACTTACTAAAGTCTGAATTTTTGTCGTCATTATATCGATCGCAACTTTATTACTTCCACCTTCGGGAATGATAATATCTGCATATCTTTTTGTAGGTTCTATAAATTGATTATGCATTGGTCGAACTACATTTAGATATTGATTTATAACAGAATCCATTGTACGACCTCTTTCTTCTGTATCGCGAAGTAAGCGACGTAAGATTCGTAAATCTGCATCAGTATCAACATAAATTTTGACATCCATTAAATCTCTTAACGTTTTATTTTCAAGCGCAAATATGCCTTCTACGATAATAACATCTTTTGGTTTAAATGCAATCGTTTCATCGCTTCTAGTATGATTTGTATAATCATATGTTGGTACTTCAATCTGTTTACCATTTCTCAAATCGTTTAAATTTTCTATTAATAAGTCATTATCAAAAGCAAAAGGATGATCATAATTGGTCTCTAAACGTTCTTCGAAACTTAAATGCGATTGGTCCTTATAATAATAGTCTTGTGCTAATAATGCAACACTATGGCCTTCTAAATTTTTCATAATTTCGTTTGTGACTGATGTTTTACCTGAACCAGAACCACCAGCGATTCCAATAATAGTCGTACGTTTCATTATCCAATTTCCTTTCTCATCATGTTGTTGGTATAAATTGGATGATCAACTTCAATTTGCACAATTTGCAATGGGTGTCGTGCAGCATTAAGTTTGTTACCTTCTTCATCATAAATAGTTTCAACAACTTGTCTAAATGTATCAATTTCAGGACCAAAAAACTCTATTTCTTCTCCAGGCTCAAATTTATTACGCTGTTGAATCGTAGCGAGTTTGGTTTTTTCATCATAACCAAGGACTAATCCACAAAAATCATAAGCTGAGTTCTTTTTATTTTGTTGCCCAAACATTTGCTCTTCGTAACCAGGTGTGCCTTCAATAAATGCAGAAGCAGTGTCTCTGTTAGCGCATTTTTCCAGCTCAGCTAACCATTCTGGCTTAATTTTAAAATTATCAGGATCTTCTGCATAAGCATCGATGACTTTGCGATATACAGATACAACAGTTGCAATGTAGTGTATTGATTTCATGCGTCCTTCAACTTTAAGTGAATCCACACCAATATCCATCATTTTAGGGATTGACTCAATAAGTTTCAAATCTTTTGGACTCATTGCGAAAGGTGTCACTGCATTTTCATCATAATATAAATCTAAATCACCATCTTTATCAATTTCCAATAGGTCATAATCCCACCTACAGCTTTGACAACAACCACCTCTATTAGAATCTCGAGCTGTCATGTGATTACTTAATGTACATCTACCAGAATACGCAATACACATTGCGCCATGAATAAATGATTCAATTTCAATATCTACTTTGTCTTTCATTTCCTTCATTTCCATAGCACCTGTTTCACGTGCTAATACTACACGATCTAAACCTTCATTTTTCCAAAATTCTACAGCTTTATAATTTGAAAGTGATTGTTGTGTTGATAAATGAATTTCTAAGTTCGGTGCTACGCGCTTACATGTTTCAATGATAAGTGGATCCGCAACAATAATACCAGTGGCACCGGCTGACTCTAAATTTTTTAAATATTCATCCAAACCTGCAATATTTTCATCATGTGCAATAATATTAGTCGTAACGTAAATTTTTGCCCCATATTGCTGTGCGAATGTCACACCTTCTTTGATTTCTTCCATCGTAAAATTATCCGCATTGGACCTTAAACCATACGCTTGTCCACCTAAAAATACTGCATCTGCACCATAATGTACTGCTATTTTGAGTTTTTCTAAATTACCTGCTGGAGCGAGTAGTTCAGGTTTTTTAATCTTATTATTAGTATTGCCTTCAACTTTTTCTAATAATTTCATTATTTAAACCTCCCTTAATAGACTGTTTGCTTATACAAGAATCCTTCATCAAACGGACGATGCTCAGGTTGAATAGCTTCGATCGGATCTACGAGCATAAATTTTTCATCATCATAAGCCTCTGGATCTTCATTGAATAAATCAATAGCTTCTCTATATTGTTCTGTACAAACATTGATATATTCTTCAGTTTGTAATACACCGTCAATCTTGAATGCATCAATATTGGCTGCTAAAAGTTGATCTAACTCTTCAATCAAACATATATCATTGGGAGACATAATATGTGTTCCATTGTAATCCTCAAAAACAGGATATTTGTTATCTCGTTCTTCATCATATAATAACAACTCATTAGCTACTTTGTTTCGATGAATTTTCATTTGTCTTTCTTGGAAAGTAAAATAGTTGCCTAATAACATGCGTTTTGATTGGAACATGCAAGTCATACCATGTACTTGTACTTCAACCTCTACATCTGCATGTTGTTTTATATTTAATATTTCATCTAAACTTAATTCTCTAGCTAGTTGCGCGCGTTGCGCCCCCTTTTTTCCCCAATAGTTGCATTGAAAATAATTTGTGACTAATGCTTCTGCATCCCAATTTAATGGAATTGGGTTTTCTTGTTCATTTACATACATAACTACCGCTGGATCACCAAATATAATACGGTCAACTTTTATCTCATGTAAAAAGTCAATATATGCTTTCAGCGCATTTAAATGATAATTGTGAAATATACCATTTACTGCCACATAGGCCTTTTTCCCATGATTATGTATTAATGTCACTGCTTCCACCAATGCTTCTTTTTTAAATTCTCCTGCTAATCTTAAACCAAATTTTTGCTCACCGATTACAAAAGCATCTGCACCTTTTTCAATTAATGCCTCAATATGTTTAACAGATTTTGGCGTTACTAATAATTCTGTCATTTTGATTCTCCTTTAATCGAAATAGCTAGACCATCATCTATATTTAAGAAATTAGTTGTGAAACGAGGTTGAACCATCAGCCATTCATTATATTCTTGTACTTTTTTTACCATTTGTCTGACATTTCTACTTCTCACTACAGCAATATCTGAAACAAAACCATGATACAAAACGTTATCTGTAACTATTATTCCACCTTCTTTGAGTAAAGGCTCATACAAAGTAAAAAACTTTTTTGATTGTGCTTTCGCAGCATCAATAAATATCATATCAAATGATTCATGTTGGATGTTTTCAAAAGCTTCTAAGGCATCTTTTTCAATTAACTCTATTTGCGTATGATATCCAAATTTTGCAAAATTTTCTTTGGCTTTTAATTGCATATCGACATCACGCTCAATGGTAACCACTTTTATATCCTTAGAAACAGAAGCAAATTGCATACTACTATAGCCAATTGCAGTGCCTATTTCTAAAATACGCTTGGGTTTATGTATTCTGATCAGTTGTTTAATCATATCTAAAGTTAGCCTATCCACGATTGGAACATGATGTTCCACAGCATATGGTCTAAGTTGTTCTATAGCAATATCATTCTCTTTGTGCAATTCTAATAAATATGATTGATTATTATCCATTTCAAAACTTCCTTCAATGTAAATATTTCAAAGTGTTTTTGACAAATAAAATAAATCAGTCAATGATTGTGACTGATTGTATTTCAATTAATAACAACGGCTATATGTTCTTATATTACGAACTACTTTTTATATAATTCTTTGAAATTATCTCATAAATTTAATTTTAACTTTATATATTTTACCACAAAGGCATATATATTATAAGTGTAAATTGTGATAACCAACTTGTTTATATAGCTATATTGAATATTACATCAACTTCACATAATAAATGCGTATAAGAAACTAATACAAAAATCGAAATTATTATGTTTTTATCTCTTTTATCGATTAAATTATCTAACAGAATAAACACCACAATTGTGCAATGGTTATATATTACAATTTTTGCGTAAAATATTGTAGTGATTTGTGTTGTCTCTTGGAGTAAAAAAACACTAGTCTCAGATTTCAGAAAGAGTTAGCACCCGACATAATGAATACAAAAAACTGCCAACAAAGTCAGAAACTTTGTCGACAGTATGAGCTGAAATTTAAAAATTTCAGCTTGATAACGTGATATTAATACATAATGACCAGAATTTTTACACATTAGCTTTTGTAAAATTAGTGGTAAAAACACATTGTCACCTAAGACAAAGTGTAAACAATATTGAATCAATTTGTAATTCAGATTCACACTTTAAATATCAATGCGTATTTTTAGTGTTGTCCAAATATTATTCATGGTTATGATCATGGTCGTCCATTTCAGTGTTAACGACTTCTTCAATCATATCCCATTCTTCATCAGTTTCAACTGGTAAAAATTTTCCGCCTTCGCCATCTACATCAGGCTCATTAATCATTGGTACTAATTCGATTAAATCATCATCATCTGATTCTGCACCTTCTTCAGCAAGAATCACATATTCTTTTTTGAATTCAGGATGGAAAAATTCTAATACTTTTCGATAAAGTACTTCGTTTCCATCTTCATCAAATAAAGTTAATAATTCCTCTTGGTTGTTAATTTCTAATTCAGATTCATGGTTATGTTCAGTCATTATAAAACGCTCCTTTTTATTGTATAGAATCTAAATAGCCTTGTAATATAAATACTGCAGCCATTTTATCTATTACTTTTTTTCGTTTTTGTCTAGAAACATCTGCTTCAAGTAAAGAACGTTCTGCAGCCATGGTACTTAAACGCTCATCCCACATGATTATCTCTACAGATGGCAATGCTTCCTGAAGTTGCTCCTTGTATTGTAACGAAGCTTCGCCTCGAAATCCAATAGAATTATTCATATTCTTTGGCAAACCTATGACAACAGTACCAACTTTTTCTTTCTCTATGATCGTTACTAGTCTTTCTATACCTAGTTCATTCTTATCTTCGTTTATATGGAGTGTATCTAATCCCTGGGCTGTCCAACCCATGAGATCACTTATAGCAATGCCAACAGTTTTACTTCCTACATCTAAACCTAAAATTTTATGTTTTAGCATTAATTACTTTGAGTTCTCTTGTAAATAATTTGAAACTAATTCTTCCATGATATCGTCGCGATCAATACGACGAATTTGGTTTCTAGCTTCATTATTACGTGGAATATACGCAGGATCACCTGATAATAAATAACCGACAATTTGATTTACAGGGTTGTAGCCACGTTCATTCAGCGTGTTATAGACATTTTGAAGTACTGTTTTGACATCTTCTTTTGGAATTTCATCATAATTAAATTTCATTGTTTTATCAAAGTTTTCCATTTTGTAACACTCCTTCGTATCGACTAAAAAGTACTTATTGTTAATTCTACATTACTAAACGTAGAACTTATAGAGATTTAATGTAATCTTTAATGAAACGTAATGATTCTGTTATGTTTTCAGGTTGAGTGCCCCCACCTTGAGCCATGTCTGGGCGGCCGCCACCTTTACCACCTACAATTGGTGCCATGTTTTTAATAATGTCACCAGCTTTTACACTATCTGTTAATTCTTTTGGTACTGTAGCTACTAAAGACACTTTGCCATCTATGTTACTGATTAAAATTATAATAGCATCTTGCAACTTAGATTTAAAGTCATCCATTGTCTCACGAATCGCTTTTGCGTTTGCGACTTCAACTTCAGTTGCAAGTACATTAAATCCATTAATTTCTTCTACCTGATTTGTAATATCACCCATTTTCAGTGTAGTGATTTCTTTATTTCTTTGTTCAAGTTGCTTAGATAATTCTTTTTCATCCGCTTGCATTTGGATAACTTTTTCTAAAACTTGATCATCTGATTTCACTTTAACTTGTGCTTTCACCGCATTAAATTGTTCTTGTATTGTTTCTAAATATAGAAATGCTGATTTTCCAGTAAATGCTTCTATACGTCTCACACCAGCACCTGTACCCGATTCACTCACTATTTTAAACAAACCTATTTCAGAAGTATTATTAACATGGATACCTCCACATAATTCAATGGAGAAAGGTGCCATATTGACAACTCGAACGACATCGCCATATTTTTCACCAAATAATGCCATCGCACCTAATTTTTTAGCTTCAGCAATAGGCATTTCTTGTATATTCACATCTATACTATTCCAAATTTCTTCATTAACTCTTCGCTCAACGTGATCTATTTCATCTTGAGTTAAAGGTCCAAAGTGCGTGAAATCAAATCTTAATCTCTCCGCTTCAACAAGTGAACCTGCTTGATTGACATGATCTCCAAGTACTTCTTTTAATGCCGCATGTAATAAATGTGTGGCGCTGTGATTCTTTTTAATATCTCTTCGTTCAACATGGTTTACACTAGCAAGCACTTCGTCATTCTTTTTAACAGTTCCAAATTGAATTTCACCTTTGTGTAAATTTTGTCCATTAGGTGCTTTGGTTACTTCAGTAACTTTGATTTCGAACTGTTCATTACTTATTGTACCTTCATCTGCTACTTGTCCACCACTCACTGCATAAAATGGTGTTTCTTTTAAAATAAAGTAAATGATTTCTCCAGCTTCAGCTTCGTTTACGAAATCTCCATTATAAATGATATCGGTAATAAACGTTTTTTGATCCATGACATCATAACCTACAAATTGACTCTCTGTTGTTACTTTTTTCAATATGTCACTTTGTACTTGCATAGATTGAGAGTTTTGACGGGCTTGTCTAGCTCTATCACGTTGTTTTTGCATTTCATCTTCAAAAGTATTCATATCAACAGAAAGGTTTTCTTGTGTTGCAATTTCTTCAGTAAGTTCAACTGGAAAACCATATGTGTCATATAATTTAAATGCATCCTTACCACTGATTTCATTTGTCGTTGATTTTGCTTTTGCAATTAAATTATTTAATATCGCTAAACCTTCTTCCAGTGTTTCATGGAAACGTTCTTCTTCCGATTTGATCACGCGTTTGATGAAATCAGCTTTTTCTTTAACGTTCGGATAATAAGGTTCCATGATATCTGCAACGATATCAACCAATTTATACATAAATGGTTCATTAATATCTAATGATTGACTAAACCTTACAGCACGACGTAAAAGCCTACGCAACACATAACCTCGTCCTTCATTTGCTGGTAATGCGCCATCAGCAATTGCAAATGAAATCGTGCGTATATGGTCAGAAATGACTTTGAATGCTACATCATAAGTATCTTTTTCAAGATACTTTTTACCTGAAACTTTTTCTACTTCATTAATGATTGGCATAAACAAATCAGTTTCGTAATTTGTACGAACATTTTGCGCTATAGATGCCATTCTTTCAAGCCCCATACCAGTATCAATATTTTTATTTGGTAATGGTGTGTACGTATGATCTTTATTATGATTAAATTCACTAAATACTAAATTCCAAACCTCTAAAAATCTTTCATTCTCACCACCTGGATACATTTCTTCTGCAGGATCATCTTGTCCAAATTGATCACCGCGATCATAGAATATCTCAGTATTAGGGCCTGAAGGTCCTTCTCCGATATCCCAGAAATTTCCTTCTATACGAATAATTCTACTCTCTTCTAAACCTATGTCTTCATTCCATATTTTATAGGCTTCTTTGTCCTCAGGATGTATCGTTACATACAATCGTTTTGGATCCATAGCCATCCATTTTTCATTCGTTAAAAATGCCCAAGCAAATTCAATAGCCTCTTTTTTAAAATAATCACCAATTGAAAAATTACCTAACATTTCAAAAAAAGTATGATGTCTAGCTGTAAAGCCGACATTCTCAATGTCATTGGTTCTTATAGCTTTTTGAGAATTAACAATACGAGGCTTTTTAGGTGTTTCTCTGCCATCAAAATATTTTTTTAATGTCGCAACACCAGAGTTAATCCATAGTAAAGAATCATCATCTATAGGTACTAATGGTGCAGAAGGTTCAACCATATGCCCTTGTTCAACAAAGTAATCAATAAAATTCTGTCTAATTTCACTTGCTTTTAAGTTTTTCATACTTAAAATTCCTCCATCTCAACTCAAGTTATATCAGTTATTTGATAAAAAAGAAAATAAAAAACGTCCATCCTATCAAAAGGGACGAACGTTTCGCGGTACCACCCTAGTTATAAGCATTAATAATGATTACTAATTTCGCTTATCACTTTAAATAAGTATATTTATTATTTAACATAAAGTAGCTTTCAACTATGCTATCTGTACTTTTCACCAGCCAGTACATCTCTTGTCGACTACCATAGTTTACTCATCTTTATGCACAATCAATTATATTGTATTTACTTTAACCTACGTTGTCAATGTTCAACAAAATCATATGGCGAAATATCTCCCATATTAATCATAGGATTAATTTTATATATATTTTCTTCTGTTAAAACAGTCGTCGAATCAAATGTAGCATTAACTTCATCTTCATCTTTACGATCATCATTATTAAAATACGTTTTTAAGAACGTACAAAGCTGTGTCATTCTCACTTGGCCATGTGTATTTAAACCGATTTCGAAAGCTTGTGGGTCCCCCAAAAATACCAGTGATTGCTTAGCTCTTGTTAGTCCAGTATATAATATTGGTTTTTGCAACATTCTAAAATATTGCTTAACCATAGGCATAATAACGATTGGAAATTCGGAACCTTGTGATTTGTGAATAGACGTACAATATGCATGTGTTAATTCCAATAAATCTTGCTTTACAAAAGTAATTTCATTTCCGTCAAAATCAACGACAATCACATCTTTATTTAAGGCATTTTCTTTTGCCCAAAATATACCAACAACCACTCCAATATCACCATTAAATATATTATCACTTGGTCTATTTACTAGTTGTAGTACTTTATCTCCTTTTCTAAAGACAACATCCCCGAATTCAACTTCACGTGTTTCTTTCTCTTTAGGATTTAAAATTGTTTGCAATACAGTATTTAATTTTTTTATACCAGCTGAACCTTTATACATCGGAGCTAATACTTGTATATCACTCATATCATAACCTTTATTTACAGCACTTGAAACCACCTTTTCAACTACTGAAGGTATTTGATCTGTTGAACAGTTGATAAAGTTACGATCGTGAAATCTTTGTGTAATATCAATAGGTTCACCCAATTTCATTCTATGTGCTAATTCTATGATACTAGATCCATCTTGTTGTCGGTAAACTTCAGTTAGATTCACTCTGGGAATTACTTTAGAATCAATGAGATCTTTAAAAACCTGACCTGGGCCTACAGAAGGTAATTGGTCTTCATCACCTACTAATATGACTTGAGCATCTATAGGGACGGCACTAAGGAATTGATGAAATAACCAAGTGTCGACCATTGACATTTCATCTATAATAATTAATTTCGCTGAAATCTCATTATCTAAAATATCCTCTGGTTGTGTGTCTTGATTCCAACCTATTAACCGATGTATAGTCATAGCTTCCAATCCCGTAGATTCAGCCAACCGTTTTGAAGCTCTTCCTGTCGGGGCTGCTAGTACAACGGGATAGTCATCGTTTTGATAATCATCATAATCTAAAGATAAACCATGTATTTCTGCATATAATTCAACAATACCTTTAATAACAGTCGTCTTTCCTGTTCCTGGACCGCCAGTTAACAGCATAATTTTAGTATTGATTGCAGTTTGTAACGCTTCTCTTTGAGAATTAGCATATGTAACCTGATTACGTTGTTCTATTTCACCAATTTCTAATTGTAATTCAGATTGTTCTATTTCTTTTAATTTATTCGTATATGTGTAATTACGATATAAGTTTTGAACACTTTTAAGTTCTGAATAATATAAACTAGGAATTGCTATTTCACTTTCTTGTTTTACTAATTTTGTATCTTCAACAAGGACTTGAATCATATTTTCTAACTGTTGATGCTCAATCACTTCATTAGGTGGTTGAGACAACATTTCTTGTGTCATTTCTAATACAGTTTGTGTCGGCAAGTATGTGTGTCCTTGCTTAATGCATTCTTCTTCTAATACATATAATAAACCAGCTTTTAAACGCTCATCATCGTTATATTGAATACCTACATTTCGTGCTAAAGTATCTGCTTTGTTAAATCCGATACCCTTCACGTCGTAAACCAATTGATAGGGTTTGTTTTCTACAATATTGAGTGTATCGCCTAAATAAACTTGATAGATTGCCATCGCGAGTTTAGGCCCAAACCCTAAATCATGTAATCGAATAATGATTTGCTCTGTTTCTTGATTACTCGCAATTTGTTCAGCAATTTGTTTTTGCTTTTTCTTTGGCAAACTAGGTACCTTTTCTAAAATAGATGAATCATTTAAAATATCTGAAATTGCATTTTCTCCAAGTGTGTTTACAATATTTTGGGCCGTTTTTTTACCTATGCCTTTAAATAAATCACTAGATAAATAGCTAATTATAGCTTCTTTTGTTTGAGGCAACTCTTTTTCAAACGTTTCAGCTTTTAACTGTTTACCATATTTAGGATGTGAAACGACTTGTCCTTTAAAAGTATAAACATCGCCTTCAGCAATTTCTGGAAAAAACCCTACAACTGTAGGCATAGAATCAAATTCTTCATTAGATTCTATCGTATCTACTTTTAAAACAGTATAAAAATTGTCTTTGTTTTGAAACAAGATAGCATCTACAGTACCTTTAATCATTGAATTATTAAATAATGTAGGGTTATCCATTTAATTACTCCTCCTCTGCGATTGATTTAAACGTTTTGATGGCATGTTGACTCATCAAATGTTCTGGGTTGATAGAAACTGCACGTTCAAAATATTCGATGGCACTTTCAGTATCTTCAGTTAACATATAGGTTGCTAAACCTAAGTTATATAAAGCATCCGTATGGGCTTCATCTAATGTGAGTACATACTTTAATTGTGAAACGGCTTGTTCATACATTTCTAAGTGACACAATACTAACCCATACTGAAATTGTACTTCTACATCGTTGCGATTATCTTTTTCAGCGGCAGTCATTAAAAAGGGAAGTGCTTCTGTAAAAGCTTCTAACTGGTTAAAAGACATACCAATCATGTAATTTGTATCTATTTCGTCTACTTTATATTGCAAAGCTTGTTGATATAATTTAACCGCTTCTTTATAACGTCCCTCATTGTAATAGACATTAGCTAAATTGTAATAAACAGCACCATTTTCCGGATCAATGG
The DNA here is from genome assembly GCF_017891615.1 of Staphylococcus sp. GDY8P198P. NCBI lineage: Bacteria > Bacillati > Bacillota > Bacilli > Caryophanales > Staphylococcaceae > Staphylococcus > Staphylococcus sp. GDY8P198P. Next base: position 32,883 of record NZ_JAESJQ010000004.1, on the reverse strand, counting down.
TTAGTGCTTTTTGGAAAAATTTTTCCGCTTTATCTATTTCACCCGCTTCAGCTATTAATATACCTGCATTGATATAGTTTTCGACTTCATTCGGGTTTGCTTCTATATTTTCAAATAGTGCTGCTAAAGCTTGCTCAAAATTACCTTGTTTTATCAGCGTATAAATTTGTTCTTGATTCATGCTATCCCTCTCTCTCAACATCTTATTATAACATTTAAGAATGAAAAAACAGTAAAAAGGAGTAAGTGACAAATCAAAAATTTAAATTTGATATTGTACGCTTACTCCTCAAAACATGTTCATCTATAAAACTTTATATTTAATTAACAATAAATCATTGTTATTTTACTATTTACTAAGCCAATTAATTTATTTGTTTAAACAACATAACTTAATTGACCTGATGTTTTGTATACATCATCTATAGTAGCGCCACCTAGACATACATCACCATCATATAAAACAACTGATTGACCTGGAGTAATTGCGCGAACAGGTTCATCAAATGTTACGCGAATCGCATTATCATTTTCTCTTTGAACAAAAACTTTTGTATCTTTTTGACGATATCTAAATTTTGCTGTACATTCAAAGCCATTTTCTAAATCGACAGGGTTAACAAATGAAATATCTGAAGCAATCAAATAATCACTATAAAGGGCTTCATGATGAAAACCTTGTTCTACATATAAGACATTTTCATTTAAATTTTTGCCAACAACAAACCAAGGATCACCATCTCCACCAATACCTAGACCGTGACGTTGTCCTATAGTATAGTACATTAATCCTGTGTGTGTGCCTATTTTTTTACCATCTAATGATTGCATTTCACCAGACTGTGCTGGTAAATATTGAGATAAAAATGTTTTGAAATTACGTTCACCAATAAAACAAATACCAGTAGAATCTTTTTTCTTAGCCGTAGCTAAATCTTGTGCTTCAGCAATTCTACGAACTTCTTTTTTATCAATATCACCTATCGGGAACATTACTTTTGATAATTGAGATTGTGATAATTGATTTAAGAAATAAGTTTGATCTTTATTATTGTCAACACCGCGCAACATTTCAACATGTCCATCTTCATGGCGACGTATACGTGCATAATGACCTGTAGCTACATAATCTGCACCTAACTTAAGTGCATGTTCTAAAAATGCTTTGAATTTAATTTCCTTATTACACATCACATCGGGGTTTGGTGTGCGTCCTTTTTTATATTCATCTAAGAAATAAGTAAACACTTTATCCCAATATTCTTTTTCAAAATTAACTGCATAATATGGTATACCAATTTGATTACATACAGCTATGACATCGTTATAATCTTCCGTAGCTGTACACACACCGTTTTCATCCGTGTCATCCCAGTTTTTCATAAAAATACCAATGACATCATAACCTTGTTCTTTTAATAAGTGTGCTGTAACTGAACTATCTACGCCACCTGACATGCCAACAACAACACGTGTATCTTTATTTGACAACTAAACTTCCTCCTTGAATTTATGATAAATTTTGTGAATTTCAGTAACTAAATATTTTATTTCTTGTTCGGTCGTTTGTTCATTAAAGCTAAATCGTACAGAATGATTTGCTCTTGTATCATCACCATACATTGCCAATAAAACATGTGAAGGCGATGTGGACCCTGCAGTACATGCTGAACCAGAAGCTACATATATATTGGCTAAATCTAGCAATGTTAACATGGTTTCTACATCAATAAATGGAAAATACAAATTAACGATGTGACCTGTAGTATCTGTCATTGAGCCGTTTAATTCAAAAGGAACTGATCGTTCTTGTAATGAAACAAGAAATTGATTTTTCAAATTCATCAAATGGACATTGTTTTCATCTCTATACTGATTTGCTAGTTTTAAAGCTTCAGACAACCCCACAATTTGGGGAACATTTTCTGTACCTGCTCTTCTTTTCACTTCTTGTTCTCCACCTAATTGTGGAAACTTGATGGTTGTACCTGTTTTTATTAGTAAAACTCCGATACCCTTTGGCCCGCCAAATTTATGTGCTGTAATACTCATTGCATCGATATCAAATTCATGAAAATCTATGTCTAAGTGGCTGATTGCTTGTACCGCATCTACATGAAATATGGCATTTGAATGACTTACAATTTCATCAATATCATACATTGGTTGTACTGTTCCAATTTCATTATTAACAAACATGATTGAAACGAGTATCGTCTCATCAGTTAACGCACTTTTTAATTGTTCTAACGATATCAAGCCTTCCACATCTACATCAAGGTATGTTACATCAAAACCTTCTTTTTCTAATTGTTCAAAAACATGGAGTACTGAATGATGTTCTATTTTAGTTGTAATAATATGCTTGCCTTTATCCTGATTTGCATACGCAATACCTTTAATCGCTGTGTTATTAGATTCGGTTGCTCCACTTGTAAAGATTACTTCACTCGGCTTAGAATTGAGTTGCTTTGCTACGAAACGACGTGACTCATCTAAATATTTACGTGCATCTCTACCTATACTATGTATAGAGGACGGATTACCGTAATGCGTTGTATAGACTTCCATCATTTTATCTATTACTTGCTGTTTAACTGGCGTTGTAGCAGCGTAATCTGCATATACTTCCATGTTTGACACTCCTTACAAATTTATCAATGTTCCAATGATAGCACCATCTATTTAATTTTTCTAGTTGTCTGTTTCAAAATGTCCATTTTCATCTATCATTTCATATTCATCTAATAATGCTAATGTTTCGTCTACATTTGATTTTGTCGTATTATTTAACGTTAAGTTGTATAATTTTTTATCTTTGATTTCCCAGTGTGTCGCTTTAAATCTAGATTGAAAATACTCATCATGTGTCACAACTAATACTTGACCGTTAAAACTTTTTATCATATTTAAAATTAAATCCTGTGTTGAAATATCAAAATAATTAGTTGGCTCATCTAAAATTAATAAATTGGCACCAGAGAAATATAGTAGTACAAATTGAAATCTACTTTTCTCGCCCATAGATAATTGACTAATTGGCGCATTAATTTTTTCTTCATTAAAACCAAATGAAGCTAAAATAGTTTGTGCCTCACTTCGTAATATTTTATTTGTAGTTAATAGCATCGAAAGTGGAGATTCTGCTTCATTTAAGTTTTTATTTGTCTGATCAAAATATCCAATTTTTAGTGAAGGGGTGATTTTTATATTTCCTTGATTTGGAAGTATCTTTTGTCTGATCATTGCAATTAAAAGTGATTTACCACTCCCATTTGGCCCAGTAATTAAAATATTTTCTTTTTGTTTCATTTCAAAATGAGCATGTTCAAATATATGATGTTCATTTATAGCAACATTGAAGTCTTCAAAATGAATTAAAAAGCGTTTACGTAAACGATCTTGATGATTAAAATGATAATGTTTTTGTTCATTATCTGGCTGATTTATCGTCTTCTCATTTAATTTTTGAGTCATTTGCTTTTCTTTCGTCTTTGCTCTTTGAGCTAACTTACTGAGTTTCTTCTGCTCAAGAGGGCTACGGACACTTGCTTTTTGTTGTGCTGAATGATGCCATGTTTGTATTCGTTGTATCGTGCGATTAAGTTCTGCTATTTCTTTTTGTTGCTTTTCGTACATATTTTGTTGTGTTTGTAACGTTAAATCTTTAATTTTACGGTACTTGGAATAATTACCATTATATTTATTCGTTTTTTCAGACGTTACTTCAATGACATGAGTCGCTGTTTGATCGATAAAATCACGCTGGTGTGATACAAAGATAATTGTATATTTTGATTTTTGTATTTTTTTAATCAGTTGTTCTAACATTTCTAAATCTAAATGATTTGTAGGTTCATCAAGCAAAATCAATGGTTTGTTTGACATAAATGCTTTTAATAATGCTAGTCTCATTTGTTGGCCGCCACTTAAATATTGAATTTGTTTTTCTAAATCTCTTTCAGTTAAATTCAATTGATTTGCTTGAGTGATAATATTCTGTTCAAATTCATAGCCATTTAAAGCACTATAATCAGCAATATACTTATAATTACTCTTAAGCTTCTGTTTTATCTGCAGCAACTCAGGATTTATAGCCATTACATAGTCTAATCCTGTTAAGTGTTCATAAACAGACATATTTTGATGCATTAAATAAGCTTCATCTTGATATTTCATCTTTATTGCTTCTAACAATGTTGTTTTCCCTACGCCATTGTTACCAATCATTGCAACATGTTCGCCCTTATCAATTTGAATTTCTACAGAGTTAATTAAATTTTTACCAAATTTTTCAAATGGTTTTTGAACATAATAAAAAGACATACCAATTCCCTCTTTCTCAAGAGATACGATACGCCTTAACAATCCGAACATTATTTATGTTAGGTATTTTACTGATCATTTTTTATTAAGACATAATCGTATCCCATATATTACTTTTTTGATTAATTAAATTGTTTTGATTGTTCTTATGAGATTTATCCATTGTCTTAATAAGACCACCTAACTTTTTTAATTTCATACAGTATAACAGTGAGCAATTTCTTACGCAAGTTTTATTTAGACTGTTATACTGCAATATATTAATATATTTAAGGAGGATATCGTGTAATGAACGATTTAAAATTATCTGCACTTAATCTCGTTCCTATTAGAGAAGGTCAAACCGATCAAGATGCAATTAGCGATATGGTTAAATTAGCACAAAATTTAGAAGAACTGGATTATGAGAGATATTGGATTGCAGAACATCATAACGCACCTAACCTTGTCAGTTCAGCCACTGCGTTATTAATACAACATACATTAGAACATACTTCTAAAATAAGAGTAGGTTCTGGTGGTATCATGTTACCTAATCATGCTCCACTTGTTGTTGCAGAACAATTTGGGACAATGGAAACTGTATTTCCAAATCGCGTTGATTTAGGTTTAGGCCGTGCACCAGGTACTGATATGATGACAGCGAGTGCCTTACGTAGAGATCAACACAATGGCGTTTATGAATTTCCTGAAGAAGTAGAACAGCTTGCAACTTATTTCGGACCGGGTAATCAACAAACTTATGTCCGTGCATATCCAGCAGTTGGTAAAAACGTTCCTCTTTATATATTGGGTTCTTCAACTGATTCAGCACACTTAGCTGCACGCAAAGGATTACCTTATGTCTTTGCAGGGCATTTTGCACCACAACAAATGAAAGAAGCTATTGAAATTTATAAAGAACTATTTGAACCCTCAGACGTGTTGAGCAAACCATATGTGATTGTTTGTTTAAATGCAATCGTTGCCGATACAGATGCTCAAGCAGAATATCTGGCCACAACTCAGGCTCAGGTTATGGTAAGTATTACTCGAGGAAGAATGCAACCTGTACAACCACCTACTGACGATTTAAAAGGACTACTTACGCCTACTGAGTATGAAATAGCAAAACAACGTATGCAAAGTTCCCTTATTGGCTCTGAAGAAACCGTCAAACAAAAATTACAATCATTTATAGATGAATACGGTGAAATAGATGAATTGATGGCTATTAGTTACATTTATGATCAAGAAGCACAACTTGAATCATATCGTAAACTTAAAAATATGATTACAACACTAAATTAAATATAAAAAAAGCCTAGTTCCTATATTAGAAACTGGGCTTTTTAATATTTAAGCGAAAAAGCTTAAACTTTTAAGACAACTTTATTTTTTATCGTCTTTTTTATCATCTTTTTTATCGTCACTGCCACCAGTGAAATTATCGATTTGTTCAGATGCTTGTTTTGCTTTTTCGTTATCAGTATCTTTTAATTTGTCAGAAACGTTTTTTGCAGTTTCTTTTGCTTTATTTAAGAAATCAGCCATAATAAAACCACCTTTTTAGTATTAGTTAACGATTATTATTTTTTAAATTTATCGATAACTTCATTTGCTTTATCTTTTGCATTTTCTACTACTTCTTTGGCTTTACCAGAATTTTTATCTTCTTTGCCTTCTTTTTCTAACTCTTTATTGTCGGCTACGTTACCAACTGTTTCTTTAACGTTTCCTTTTGCTTGTTCGAATTTATTTTCATCTGCCATAAATAATACCTCCTTAGCAATGTATTAATTAAATACCACAATAATTAAGTCATAAACATTTAAAACAAATTTTTTTAATATTTTCAGTTAAAGTCAAAGAAATGTTTTAATTTACAACGTTATTCACATCTTAAATATAGAACATATATCCATCTAAATTATTAGTTTCATTATAATCTGCTAAGTATTTCAATGTTGTATTATCTAATACTTCTCTTACTGCGTCTCTCATTCTGATCCAAAGTTGTTTCTGTGCAGGAGGTTCAGAATCAATACTTTCTACGAATGTAATTGGTCCTTCTAACAAACGAATAATGTCACCAGCCGTAATTTCTTCTGCTGAGACTCTCAATTGATAACCACCTTTTGCACCACGAACACTTCGAATTAAACCAGCATTTCTTAATGGACCTACTAGTTGTTCTAGATAAAGATCACTTAAATTATTTTCTTCAGCTATAGATTTTAACGAAACACATCCTTGCCCTTGCTTTTTGGCTAAGGATATCATTAGTGTTAAGCCATATCTACCTTTTGTTGATATTTTCATTATATAACCTCACTTAATTCGAATACTATATATTAACATTCTATCATTTTTTACGTTAAGATAATATTAGAAAGGTGTGAAAGATTGTGACGAACGAACCACTCGCTTCAAGAATGCGACCAAATAATATTGATGAAATCATTTCACAGGATCATTTAGTTGGTGACAAAGGTATTATACGCAGAATGGTCAATACCAAACGATTATCGTCCATGATTTTTTATGGTCCTCCTGGAATTGGCAAAACGAGTATCGCTAAAGCTATTTCAGGCAGTACTCAGTTTAAATTCCGCCAACTAAATGCTGTAACTAATACTAAAAAAGATATGCAACTCATTGTCGAAGAAGCAAAAATGTCTGGACAAGTCATTCTATTATTAGATGAGATTCATCGTTTAGATAAAGCGAAGCAAGATTTTTTATTGCCTCATCTTGAAAATGGAAAAATTGTATTAATTGGTGCTACAACTTCAAACCCATATCATGCGATTAATCCTGCAATTCGATCAAGAGCACAAATCTTTGAGTTATACCCATTAGATGAAAACGACATAAAAGTTTCTTTAGAAAGAGCGCTAACCGATGAAACACGTGGTCTAGCTTCATACAATCCAGTCATTGATGAAGAAGCGATGAATTATTTCACAACGCAAAGCCAAGGAGATGTTAGAAGTGCGCTGAACGCTTTAGAATTAGCCGTACTCAGTTCTGAGGTGGTTGATAATCAAAGACATATTACATTGGAAGATGCTAAAGATTGCTTACAAAAAGGTGCTTTTGTCAGTGATAAGGATGGCGATATGCACTATGATGTGATGAGTGCATTTCAGAAATCAATTCGAGGAAGTGATGTTAATGCAGCATTGCATTATTTAGCACGTTTGATAGAAGCTGGAGACTTACCTACTATTGTCAGAAGATTATTAGTTATTAGTTATGAAGATATAGGTTTAGCTTCACCAGGTGCTGGACAACGTACTTTAGCAGCGATTGAATCAGCTGAAAGACTCGGCTTTCCAGAAGCAAGAATACCTTTGAGTCAAGCGGTAATTGAATTATGTCTGTCACCTAAATCTAATTCTGGAATCACTGCTATCGATGCAGCACTGTCAGATATTCGAAAAGGTCATGTAGGACAAATTCCCGATCATTTAAAAGATGGGCATTACTCAGGTGCCAAAGAATTGGGTAGAGCAATAGGCTATAAATATCCTCATAATTATGACAATGGTTTTATACCACAACAATATTTGCCAGATAAATTAAAAAACAAAATTTACTATACGCCTAAAACAACATCAAAAACTGAGCAACAGCTTAAATCTATTTTTGACAACATCAATAAGGCGCAACAAAATAAAAGTTAATTTACAACCATATGAAACAACCGCGTTAACACATTACAAAAGACTGCTTGTGTTAAACGCGGTTGTTTAATTCCTTTATTTATCTTTGATTCTTGTTACGGGTATATCTTTTAATATATCATTCACTACATAGCTTGCACATATGAGTCCTACAACACTTGGTACAAATGCATTTGAGGATGGTGGCATTTGCCCTTTTCTGGTTGGGGCATTTGCATCGCCAACTGTTTCTTTGACATCTTCTCTTATGACGATTGGACTTTCATCTGAGAATACTACAGGAATCCCTTTGTATATACCTAACTTTTTCAATTTACGACGTATCAATTTAGCCATTGGATCCATATAAGTTTTAGAAATATCTGCAATTTGGAAACGTGTAGGATCTGTTTTATTTGCAGCACCCATACTTGAAATAACAGAAATACCTCTTTCAAGACATTCTTTCATAAGATGAACTTTGTAAATAAGTGTATCACTCGCATCTAAAAAATAATCTATATCATAGTTATTAAACAAGGCTTCATATGTTTCTTCTGTATAAAACATATGAAGTGATGTGACTTTACACTCTGGATTGATTAATTTAATACGCTCTTCCATTAATGTTACTTTACTTTGACCAATTGTAGATGTTAATGCATGTAGCTGACGGTTAACGTTCGTTATATCAACATCGTCTTTGTCTATTAATATAATATGGCCTATATTAGTACGAGCTAATGCTTCAGCTGCAAATGAGCCAACGCCTCCTACTCCTAAAACAACAACGGTTTTTTGCTTTAATAAATCTAAACCTTCTTGGCCGTATGCCAATTCATTTCTCGAAAATTGATGTTTCATTTTTTAACTCCTTATTTAGCGAATACTATTATCATAACATTTTTGCTTGCTGATTATTTGTAAAACAACATTTTCTGTTAATTTATAACGATATAAAAAATACGCAAGACCGAAGTCTTGCGTACCGATAGAGTCCGTGCGTGCCGTAGTTATAAATTGCTTGATCATTCGGCCTGCTATTAACAGGTGGGTGCCCTGTTTCTTGTTTTGCAAGTCCTCCTTAAGAGGCGTGTGCGCTGCAAGAAAACCTATTGGGCTCCCGGATCAAAGAGTGTTAGGCCCAAATATGAAGCAAACTTACGAACACGACAGATGACTACCTTATGCAAGTATAATAACACATTATTGGAATTTAGCAAGAATAAAGCCTTGGTAAAAATTAATGTCTAATTCTTAATGAAAGTTCTTCTAATTGATTTTCTGATACTTCGCTAGGCGCATTTGTTAATAAACAAGTTGCAGATGCAGTTTTAGGGAATGCAATTGTGTCGCGTAAATTTGTACGACCAGTTAACAACATCACTAAGCGGTCTAGACCTAAAGCAATTCCACCATGTGGTGGTGCGCCATATTTAAATGCATCTAATAAGAAACCAAACTGTTCCCTAGCTTGCTCTTCAGTAAATCCTAATACTTCAAACATTTTTGATTGTAAACCTTCATTATGAATTCTGATTGAACCACCACCGAGTTCATAACCATTTAACACAATATCGTATGCATTAGCTTGAGCATTTTCAGGTTCAGCATCTAATTTATTAATATCTTCTTGTTTTGGTGCTGTGAATGGATGATGCGCAGCAGTATAACGTTTTAACTCTTCATCATATTCAAGCAATGGCCAGTCTGTTACCCATAAGAAGTTTAATTTACTTTCATCAATTAAATCTAATTCTTTAGCCAATTTTAATCTTAGCGCACCTAAACTTTGAGCAACAACATTAGGTTTGTCAGCTACAAATAATACTAAGTCTCCAGCTTTTGCACCAGTCAACGATTTTAATTTTTCAACATGGTCTGCTTCAAAGAATTTAGCTATAGGGCCATTTAAACCTTCTTCAACTACTTTTACCCACGCCAAACCTTTCGCACCGTATATATTAACAAATTCAGTTAAAGCATCAATATCTTTTCTAGTGTAATTATCAGATGCACCTTCAGCTACAATTGCCTTCACTTGTCCATCGTTATTTACTGCATCTTTGAAGACTTTAAAGTCCATGATTTCACCAAGTTCTGAAACGTTAATTAATTCCATACCAAAACGTGTGTCTGGTTTATCAGAACCAAAACGTGCCATTGCTTCATTATAAGTCATTCTTGGGAATGGACGCGGCACTTCCACTTCTTTTACATCTTTTACAACTTTTTGTAACATTTCTTCGCCCATATCCATGACGTCTTCTTGATCAACAAAGCTCATTTCAATATCAACTTGCGTAAATTCTGGTTGACGGTCTGCACGTAAATCTTCGTCACGGAAACATTTAACAATCTGATAATATTTATCAAAGCCGCTAATCATTAACAATTGTTTAAATATTTGTGGTGATTGAGGCAATGCATAAAATTCACCTTCATGAACACGGGATGGTACTAAATAATCGCGCGCACCTTCAGGTGTTGATTTAGTTAGCACTGGTGTTTCTATATCATAGAAACCTTCACCATCTAAATATTGTCTAATTGAACGTGTTGTTTGATGTCTCATCTTAAAAGTTTGTGCTAATTCTTGACGTCTTAAATCTAAATATCTATATTTTAGTCTTATGTTTTCATCCACATTTTGATTATCTTCATTTAATGCAAATGGTGGTGTTTCGGCTTTATTAATAATTTCAATCTCTGAAACTTGTACTTCAACTTGGCCTGTAGCAATTTTTGGATTTACTGTTTGAGGGTCACGTTTTTTTACGATACCTTTTACTTCTACAACGTACTCAGATCTAATTGTTTCAGCTATACGCAAGGCTTCTTCTGAAAAATCCGGGTTAAATACAATTTGCACATAACCTTCACGGTCACGTAAATCTACAAAGATAAGTCCACCTAAATCTCTACGATTATGCACCCAACCTTTTAATATAACTTCTTGTTCTAATAATGATTCAGTCACTAAACCACAATATGTTGTACGTTTACTCATGATATCTTCTCCTTAATTTCTAAAATAGTTAACAAGTTCATTTAAATCAATACGTTCTGATGTTCCGGTTTCCATATTTTTTACATTAATATTTTTTTCTTCTAATTCTTGATCACCAATAACAACAGTATGTTTGGCATTCAGTCTATCAGCTTGTTTCATTTGTCCTTTAACTTTACGTTCCATATAATCTTTGTCCGCTTTAACACCATTTTTACGTAAATCATTCAATAATTTTACTGCATAACGGTCTGCTTCTTCACCCATAGTAACGATAAATAAATCAAAATCATGGTCAACATCTAAATCAATGCCTTCTTCTTCTAATGCCATTAACAATCTTTCAATGCTAAGTGCAAAACCAATACCTGTTTGACTTGGACCATCTAGCAATTCAAGTAGACCATTATAACGGCCGCCACCACATAAAGTCGTAATCGCACCTTCATAATTTGGATTATCAATCATCAGTTCAAATGCTGTGTGTGTATAATAATCTAAGCCTCTTACTAAGTTAGGATCTTCTTCATATTTGATGTCTAAATCGTTTAAATGCTGTTTTACTTCCTCAAAATATGCTTTTGAATCATCATTTAAATATTCTGTAATGCGCGGTGCTGTTTTCACTGCTTCTTTATCTTTATCAACTTTACAATCCAAAATTCTCATTGGATTAGTATGCAAACGTGCTTGGCAATCCTTACAAAAATCGCCAATTACTGGTTCAAAATGTTTAACCAGGGCTTCATTGTATTCTTTGCGCGAATCAATATCGCCAATGCTATTAATAACTAATTTTAAATGTTTAAGACCAAATGACTGATAAATATGCATGACCATTGCTAAAATTTCAGCATCAATACTAGGATTTTCTGCACCTATGGCTTCTACACCAAATTGTGTAAACTGACGATAACGTCCTTTCTGTTTTCGTTCATAACGGAACATTGGACCATTGTAGTACAATTTAATCGGTTGGTTAGGTAATCCCTGCATTTTATTTTCTATATATGAACGTACTACTGCAGCAGTACCCTCAGGTCTCAAAGTGATACTGCGGTCGCCTTTATCTTTGAATGTATACATTTCTTTTTGAACGACATCCGTAGAATCACCAACGCCACGTGCAAATAATTCAGTGCTTTCAAAAATAGGCGTACGAATTTCTTCATAATTATATAATTCCATCAATTCATCTAATTTTGTTTCTATATATCGCCATTTTTTTGTTTCGCTTGGTAAAATGTCTTGTGTTCCTCTAGGAATATTTATCATAAAACCTCTCCTTTTATACAATAAAAAGTCCCTTGCATAACTGTACAGTTATACAAGGGACGAATATCCGTGTTGCCACCCTAATTGGTTAGATATAGTTTATCAACAAGCTATATCAACCCACTTCATACGGATAACGTTCGTCACACGGCTTTAATTTCATAAAGCACCTCTTCTTGCGTTTTAATAACTAAACTACTAAGCATAATTTTCCAGCCTCGAATTATGTCTCTACACATTTAAAATGTTGACGTTTCATTTAGCATAGTCAAGAATAATAACGGTTTTAATATAGAATTCATATCTAATAATAACGAGTTATTGATTAATATGCAACCTTTTTATTCTGAAAAATATGCACGTAAACCATCGACAACTGCTTGTTCAACAATGTGGCGATGTAATTGATTCGTTATCATATCTTCATCAGTTGGATTACTAATATAACCTAACTCTAATAAAACAGCGGGGACATTCGTCTGTCTCAATACTTGGAAGTTTTCTTGTCGAGCGCCTTTATTTGTCAGTAACGCTTTTTTTTGTATGTAAAGATTTAATGTTTCTGCAAGTGCTTTTTGATTATCTTGAAGCCAATAAACTGTAGTTCCATTAGCTTTAGAAGATTTTAGCGAATCATTATGTATGCTGATAAAAGCATCACCTTTAATATTACGATCGTCCAAACTAACATAACTATCTGAACTTCTCGTCATATTTACAGTCGCGCCTTCTTTTTCAAGAAGACTTTTCAATTCTTTCGCTGTTTTCAGTGTATAAACTTTTTCAGTGCTCTTCTTCTTTGTAATACTTGAAGCTCCCTGGTCACTTCCCCCGTGACCAGGATCAAGTACAATTGTTTTATCTTTAAGTGGTTTATCGTTAGCATTAGCATCTGCTTGAATATCTAGATTTGTATGCCAACCAGCCACCCAACCTTTATCTTTATGATTACTTGATTCAACTTCAATCCATTTGCCGGATTTACCAATTTTATTATAACTTTGACCTTGATTAGCCGGTTTAATAGTAGGATATACAGCATTAGGACCTGTTCTCAAATCAGTATCTTCCGTTATATATATCGTACTCGCATCTTCATCATTGTGATTTAGAAAAGCGATGAGCATAAAAATAAATATGACAAATGCTAACGTAACAATAAGTGTAGGGAAATTTTTTAAATTATGTTTATCTAGCCAAGTATTGATTGTTTTCATACGATTTTGCCATCCTGACTTTCATAAATAATTGTCACTGGGCCATCGTTAGCAATATTAACAAGCATATCTGTGCCAAATTCTCCTGTTAATACATTTATGTTATAAGTGCGTAATGCCTCATTAAATTTTTCATAAAGTTCATTTGCTTTTTCAGGCGGCATTGAATTGGTAAAACCAGGTCTATTACCTTTTCTTACATCTGCATATAGTGTGAATTGTGAGATAGAAAGAATCTCTCCTCGTACTTGCTGTAAATTCAAATTAAGTTTGCCATTCTCATCTTCAAACAATCGGGCATTCACAATTTTTCTTACTAATGTATCAATGTCCGCTTCTGTAGATGATTTACCTACGCCAACAAGCAAACAAAAGCCTTTATTTATTTTATTATCTATTGAACCATTAGAAACGGATGCTTCTTTCACTCTTTGAACAATAATCCTCATGTGTATTTCACCTCTAATTCCAAACTCTTGTTACTGTGTAAACATCTCCGAGTTGTTTAATCTTATCAACAACTTGATAGACTTCATTTACATTTTTCACCATAACACCAATATTAATGATTGCATTTTTATCAATATCTGAACGACCAGAAACTTTAACTAAGTTACTTTTAGTGGAATTAACGGCTTGTAAAACTTCATTTAATAATCCATTTCGGTCATAAGCGGTAACTTCTAAGTCAACTTGATAACGTTGTGTCGCATCTTTAGAGCGTACCCATTCAACACTAATTAATCTGTCTTTTTCATTTTTGATATTAGGACAATCCGTGCGATGCACCTTAATACCATGCCCTTTAGTGATATATCCAACAATATCATCACCAGGGATTGGATTACAACATTTTGATAATTTAATGAGTACATTTTCAATTCCCTCAACGTATACGCCACTATCTGTTGTGATGTCATCCTTAATTGGCACAGATTTTTGTACTTCTTGCACTGAATTCAATGCTTTTTGTTTGTCTTGAATGCGTTGCTTTTCTGTTAACTTATTAACAATTTGTAAAGCTGTTACACCACCAAACCCTACTGCGGCAAATAAATCTTCTTCATTCGAAAAATTATATTTATCTTTTACGACTTCAATATTATCATCCGTTAAAACTGCATCTACACGGTACCCTTGGTCTTTTATTTCTGCCTCGACCATAAACTTACCTTTTTCAATATTGGAAGACCGATCTTGTTTTTTAAAGAAACTACGTATCTTACTTTTAGCACTAGAAGATTTAACAATTTTTAACCAATCACGACTTGGACCATAAGAGTGCTTACTTGTTCTGATTTCAACGATATCACCAGTTTTGAGCACGTAATCTATCGGCTCAATTTTTCCATTAACCTTAGCACCAATCATCTTATTTCCTACTTCGCTATGTACAGCATATGCAAAATCGATTGGTACAGCACCATAAGGTAATTCTATTACATCACTTTCTGGCGTAAAAGCATAGACTTTATCACTTTGTAAATCAAATTTTAATGTTTCCATAAATTCTTCTGCATCGGTGGTAGTGCTATCCGTTTCAGCGAGTTCTTTAATCCAATTTAATTTTTTATTGAAATTTTGTGTTTTTTCAGTAACCTTTTTGCCTTCTTTATATGCCCAATGCGCTGCAACCCCGTGTTCTGCAATTTCATGCATTTCATAAGTTCTTATCTGAATCTCTAAAGGATCACCATTCGGTCCAACGACCGTTGTATGTAAAGATTGATACATGTTTTGCTTTGGCATAGCAATATAATCTTTAAATCTACCTGGCATGGGTTTCCATAGTGTATGCACAAGACCTAGTACTGCATAGCAATCATTTATTGAATTAACGATAATTCTTATAGCTAATAAATCAAATATTTGGTCGAATTGTTTCTTTTGTTTAACCATTTTTCTATAAATGCTATATATATGTTTAGGCCTACCATTAATATCACCAATTATATTCATTTTTTCCATTTCTGAATCAATGCGGTTAATAGCATTTTGTATATATTCTTCTCGCTCACTTCGCTTTTTCTTCATAAGATTAACAATTCTGAAATATTGCACACTATCAATATATCTAAGTGCTGTATCTTCTAATTCCCATTTAATCGTATTAATCCCTAATCTATGTGCCAATGGTGCATAGATTTCTAAAGTTTCTTTTGATATTCTTATTTGTTTTTCTCTTGGCATTGCTTTCAGTGTTCTCATATTATGTAATCGATCCGCTAATTTAACTAGAATAACACGCACATCTTTTGCGATAGCAATAAATAACTTGCGGTGGTTTTCTGCTTGTTGTTCTTCTTTAGAACGATATTTTACTTTTTTAAGCTTAGTCACACCTTCTACGATTATGGCAATTTCTTCATTAAACATGCCTTTTACATCATCAAACGTATAAGGTGTGTCCTCAATCACGTCATGTAAAAAACCTGCAACAATGGTGGGGCCATCTAAATGCATTTCAGTTAAAATCCCAGCGACTTGTATGGGATGCATAATATATGGCAAGCCATTTTTACGAAATTGACCTTCGTGTGCCTCATAAGCTAGATGGTAACTCTTCAATACATATTCATAATCTTCTTTTGACAAATATGATTTTGCTTTGGATAATACTTCGTCCACACTGTATGGATATTCATTGTTCACTTAAGACACCCCTATACTAAATATTAATCACGATTAGATACCCAGTATTATTTTATATCGATTGTAACGTATTTTTACGCTATTAGGTCAAATTATGTATAATAGTTATATAATACTACATGTTATTAAATAAATAAATGCGTACATAAGACAATTGGCAAAATGTAGCTGAATTTTAATTTTTTAATACAAATAAAAGATAATTTAAGTTAACGAATCATTAAAACTATTTATAAATATAAAAAGCCAAATGAAATCATTTTAAATGTTTTCATTTGGCTATAAAATTTCTTTTATTATAAATGTGATTATTCATCGTATGAAATTAAACTCATTACGTCATAATCTTTAATTTTTTCAATACCTTTTAAATATTTTAATTCTATAATAAATGCAATACCTACAACAATACCACCTAATTGTTCAACTAACTTAATAGCCGCTTCAATCGTACCGCCAGTAGCTAATAAATCATCTGTAATTAACACACGTTGCCCTGGTTTAATTGCATCTTTGTGCATGGTTAATACGTTTGTACCATACTCCAAATTATACTCATAACGAATGACTTCTCTAGGAAGTTTGCCTTCTTTTCTCACTGGTGCAAAGCCAATACCCATTGAATATGCAACAGGACAACCAATGATGAATCCTCTAGCTTCCGGTCCTACAACTACATCAACGTCTCGTAGTTTTGCATATTTAACTATTTGATCCGTGGCATAACCATAAGCTTCGCCATTGTCCATTATCGTTGTAATATCTTTGAAGTTAACACCCGGTTGTGGCCAGTCTGATACTTCAGATACATATTGTTTTAAATCCATACAAACTTCCTCCTATTATTCTACCAATTCATCCTTTATCCATTGCTTCAAACGATTAAAATCCTCATAAAGCAATAACTTTTCAACTTCAATTCTGTCGATACGACTTTGATAATATTTACTTGAAGCAATATCACGTTTTGTTGAAACATTATTTAATTTAATTATACCATTTTCAACTTGAATAAACTCTAAATCCAAGAAAACTTTCAAGATAAATTTAAGTATATGTGGTTGAATGTTTAAAAATTTACTTAGTTGTACACCTTCTTTAGCTAAATTTGTTTCTTTTTTAGCTGCAAGTGCTTTAAAACATTGTTTAAATGTTTCTATTTTTGGCATACCTTCAAAGTATATCGATCTATCATGATTTAACACGAGATAAATTTGAGATATATCAACTGTTTTTAATGTTGTTTTTAAATCATTAATGGATGTCGGCAAATCTCTAAAGACGTATTTATCATACTTATTAATAATTTCATCACCATAATAGTGATAATTTTCACCTAACTTTTCACTTCTTTGATGAATCAAGTAAGCAACATTCTCAGCATCTGCATTTAATTCATTTACTTTGTTTTTGCTTCTATAATCTAAAATCTGTAAATTATGACTTGCTAAATCTTCAATCATAAATTGAGGAGATTGAAATCCATTCCATTCATTAATTTGTAATGTTCCAATTACATTGATAGGTTGTTGCACACCCAATTCTTTTACTAAGTGACCGCTTTGCCAAAAGATTGCTTGTAATTGACTTTCGCCAATAACGAGTTTTAAGTGTTTTTTTTCTTGACCAATACCTTTTACCTGTTGAACAAGGACGTCTTGTAATTCGAAGCATGGACTAGTGAAATCTGTACCAAATGGTCGCAATCTTTGAATATCTTTAATATTTTGTATAGTAATATCACTTTCTGAAATAGTTACATCAACTTTTTTACGTGGTTCAAGTGAAGTTGTTTCTGCTAATTGTGCCATCCATGCATTTAAACTACTCTGTAATTGTTGAACATTTTCTATAGGCATTGTGACCCCAGCTGCCATATGGTGTCCACCAAATTTCGTTATTAACTGTGAATAATCGCTTAAAATTTCAAACATCGATACTTGATCAATGCTTCGAGCTGAACCTTTTGCGTGGTTTTGGGCTTTATCAATATTTAAAATTAATGTTGGAAGACTGTAAGTTTCAACAATTCTTGACGCTACAATACCAAGTACGCCTTCATGCCAATCTGTTTGAGCTAACAGTAAGAATTTTGAACCTTGCTGTACTTGTTCTTCTGCCATTACAAGCGCTTCTTCAGTAATTTGAGACACGATATCTTTTCGCTCTTGATTAAAAAATTCAACTTGTTCAGCTAAAAACATAGCTTCATCTTCTGTTTCAGTCATTAATAACTCTGCAGCAAGTGCAGCATCCTCTAAACGCCCTACAGCATTTAACCTTGGTCCTATAATAAATCCGACAGTTTCTTCATTTATTTCGTCATTATAACCAGCTTGGTTTAAAATAGCTTTTATTGATGGCGGACAATATTTATTTAATGACGCTAAACCATTTTGAACCAGCGTTCTATTCTCATCCGTTAAGGATACTAAATCAGCAATTGTTCCAATAGCAACCAAACCTAGAAAATGAACTGGTGGTTCATCCAATAAACATTGAGCTAACTTATAAGCAACACCTGCACCACACAGATATTTAAACGGATATTCAAACTCAGGATGCATTGGATGGACAATCGCATATGCATTAGGCATTGTTTCACCAATTTCATGGTGGTCTGTGACAATAACATCAACACCTAGGTCTTGAACCATTTGTATTTCATCATGCCCTTGAATACCATTATCCACTGTTATAATTAATGATATCCCTTCATCATAAGCATTTTTAAAAGCCAATTCATTTGGCCCGTAACCTTCAGAAAAGCGGTTCGGTATATACCAGCCTACATGAGCACCAAGTTCTTTCAATGTAGAAACCACTATAGTCGTTGAAGTGACACCATCCGCATCATAGTCTCCATATACTAAAATCTTTTGGTTTTGATCTATCGCTACATTGATACGCTCAATAGCCTTATCCATATCACTCATCTTCCAAGGGTCATGTGTAATTTGAACCCCTTCTAAAAGATTTCGAATATCAGTTTCATCAGTTATACCTTTACTTTCCAAAACTTTTTTTACAATAGGAGTTAGCTTTAAATCTGTTGCAATATTTTCTGCTATTTCAACTTCAGGTAATTTAACGTCCCAATTATATTTTGATTTAATCATACTATTCTCCCTCATTTCCACAAGCAATTATACAAAAGAATTTGAAAAATAAAAAGTGGTAACCTTTATTTCAACCATACTTAAAACTTCAAACGATTTTGTAACGTGCGGACGCCCAGGGAAATGATATGAGTGAGCATCTACAGACTCGAACCATATACCAGGCAAGTACGCACGATCAAAATCGCAAGTTATCCATATAAAAAGGACCAATTCTTTATCACTTATTATTTCAAGCTAATTCATGTTATTAAGGTTATAAAATAAGAACTTCATCAATTTATTAGGGTTAATGAGTTGTTTTAAATGAACCTTTTATTTTGTATCTTGTGAAATATTTCAAACGATTTTGTAACGTGCGGACGCCCAGGGAAATGATATGAGTGAGAGACTACAGGTTCGAGCCATATCCCCAGGCAACCATGCACGGTCAAAATCGCAAATATTAACAATAAAAAAGGCTAATCCATGATCCCATGGATTAGCCTTTCATTTAGAGTGTGCGCTTTTGCTCCACCCTATTTTATATTAGTACATGTTTTGATATTAATTATACTAATATTTTTTCATCATTTGATTTTTTCTCTTTATATACAATAAGTTTATTGTCGTCTGATTTTTTAAGCTGACGTTTTTTCATAATTCCCCATAAAGGAACAGCTATAAATACTGATGAGAACACACCAGATATTAAACCAATTAACAACGCTAATGAGAAATTGAAAATACTTGGTGCACCGAATGCTAATAGTGCAACTACGACAATAATCACTGTCAGCACTGTATTGATAGAACGCGTCATTGTCTGACGAATTGATCTATTAACAATATCATCGATTTGTTCAGGTTTCGTAATCACTTTAACTTTATGCAAGTTCTCACGTACCCTGTCAAACGTTACAATCGTATCATTAATTGAGTAACCAATAATAGTTAGCACAGCTGCAATAAATGTAATGTCAACTTCCAATCTAAACAGACTGAATACAGCCACAATCATAAAGGCATCATGTAACAGTGCTAACACTGAGGACAGTCCCATACGCCATTCGAATCTGAATGTGATATAAATAATGATACCGATAGCTGCATACAATAGCGCCATCATTGCATTTTTAGCTAATTCTTGACCTATAACTGGTGAAACCGTATTAACAGTTGGATCATTACCGAATGATTTATCAATCGTGTTCTTAATTTTTGACACTTCATCTTTAGATAAGTCATTTTTGAATTGTACTGTTGCATTTTTGCCATTTTCACCTAAAGAAACTTGGGTAGGTTTAAAATCTTGATCCTCAAGTGTTTTTGTCACTTTCGCTTCAGATATTTTATCTTTCGATTCAAAATCAACTCTTGTACCACTTGTAAAATCAATACCTAAGTTAAGTTTGAAAATAAACAGTATAACCGCACCAACGATTAAAATTAGTACGCTTAGTGACAATAATGGTTTGGCTAGCTTCATGAAATCCCAACGCTCATACGGTGTTTTTAAATCATGAACTTCTTTACCTTCATTTATATCTGCAATATGATGCTTGTTGACACCAAATAACCAAGATGATTTTTTGAAGAAATTTGAAGAAACAAGTAGTGAAAGTAACCATCTTGATAAAAATACTGCTGTTACAAAAATCATTAAAATGCCAAGTAGCAACATTGTAGCGAAACCTTTTACAGAACTTTCACCAAAGAAGAACAATATAGCAGCAGCAATCACTGTTGTAAGCTGCGCATCGACTATGGTTAAGAATGAACTTTTATTCGCTTTTTTATAGGCTTGTTTGAGCGTTCGTCCAATTTTCAGTTCATCTTTAATCCGTTCATACATGATAATATTCGCATCGACTGCCATACCGACACCCAGTACTAAAGCTGCAAGGCCTGGCAATGTTAATACACCAGAAATGAAATTAAATGCAACTAATGTCAAATAAATATAAACAGTAAGTGCAATAACAGCTACTAGCCCTGGTAAACGATAGAAACCTAACATAAATAAATAAATTACCGCTATACCAATTGCTGCAGCAAATATTGTTTTATCTAAAGCATCTTGTCCAAATTGCGCACCTACAGAATTAGAGTAAATTTCATTAAGGTCTACAGGTAATGAACCAGAATTTAATAAGTCTGCAATTTGTTTTGCTTCTTCAATACCTTTTTCACCTTTAAATCCACCAGAAATTTCTACACTATCTGAATTGATAGGTTTGTCAACTGAAGCAGCAGACACATATTTTGGATCTTTTTTGTTCATTTCTTTATGGTAAGTATCACCTTTTTCGTGATCTAACCATACAACCATGACATTTTCATCTTTTTTAGAAATTTCTTCAGTTACTTTTTTAAATTTATCACTATCTTTTAATTTAAAAGTAACTGCGGGTTGATTCGTATTCTGTTTAAATTCTTGTTTCGCTGAACCTTGTTGAATATCTTTACCCGTTAATTTGATATTGTCATCAGCATCACGAATCGTTAAATTAGCTTGTGAAGATAAAATTTCTCTAGCTTGAGATTGATTTTTGATACCCGCTAATTGTACACGGATTCTATTTTTATCTTCCACTTGAATCTTAGGTTCAGAAACCCCTAAAACGTTTACACGGTTTTCAAGTGTTTTTGCTGTGGCTTTTACAGCTTTATCATCAATCTTATCACCTTTTTGTAAAGGGTCAACTTGGTATAAGACTTCAAAGCCACCTTGTAAGTCTAATCCGAGGCTGACATTTTTTACTACATTTTTATATGTAAGTCCTATCCCGCCTAACAATAGAACTACAAGCAATATAAATGCAACAATTCTACTACTTTTCTTCACTTGAACACCTCATTGTAAGCTTATGTTATAAATTCATAATTCAATCGCCTTCGTTCTCATATACTAAACGATTAAATTTTCTAAATAACCTTACATATTTTAACACATTACATGTAGTGTAAAAACAAACTTAACTTATTTGTAACTTCTTTTTAAATGTAAGTGTTACCAAATGTAATGATTACTTAAGCTATTTAAAAATTTGATTTTGTCTATCTTTCATTATAACACCAACTATGTCTTTAAAGTCCAATATCTTTAGGTTTTGTTAAACAAAAAACGAACTGATAGTATATATCAGTTCGTAATCATAAGATCATTTATGAAGGATCAACTTGTTTAATAGCTGGTTTTTCTAAAGTGATTTCTGTACCATTGCCATTTAAAGTTAATACAACTGTAGTTTCGTCAACGCTACGTACAGTACCTTTAATTCCACCTATAGTAGTAACATGTTGACCTGATGAAATTTGGCTAATCATTTCACGATGCTCTTTAGCCTTTTTTTGTTGTGGTCTAATTAAGAAGAACCACATTAATACTAATAATAATATCGGTAATATCAATGAAGTAAATTGCATATAGTTATTTCTCCCTTTTAAAAGTTTTTTGGGTTTTCTACATTTAGTCCATACTGTTCAAAGAATTCTT
The DNA here is from genome assembly GCF_017891615.1 of Staphylococcus sp. GDY8P198P. NCBI lineage: Bacteria > Bacillati > Bacillota > Bacilli > Caryophanales > Staphylococcaceae > Staphylococcus > Staphylococcus sp. GDY8P198P. Next base: position 10,159 of record NZ_JAESJQ010000004.1, on the reverse strand, counting down.
CTTTAAAATCAAGTAAACGATCATCGCGAATAGCTTGTCTGATGTTTTCCATTAATTTCAGCAAGAAATGTAAATTATGATAAGTAGTAAGACGGATACCAAAAGTTTCTTCTGCTTTTATTAAATGTCTTATGTATGCTCTACTATAATTTTTACAAGTATAGCAGTCACAATTATCATCAAGTGGACCTAAATCTTCAGCATATTTAGCATTTTTTATAGTAACACGGCCATGTGAAGTCATACATGTACCATTACGTGCAATACGTGTAGGTAATACACAATCAAACATATCCATACCTCTAATGCTACATTCTATTAATGCGTCTGGTGAACCCACACCCATTAAATAACGTGGTTTATCTTTAGGCATAAATTGTTGTGTATGCGAAACCATATCATACATTACTGGCTTGGGTTCCCCAACAGATAAACCTCCGATAGCATAACCGGGAAAATCCAACGCTACTAATTCTTCAGCGCTTTGTTGACGTAAATCTTTATATTCTCCGCCTTGGATGATACCAAATAAAGCTTGATCCTCAGGTCTTTGATGCGCTTGTAAACATCTAGCTGCCCATCTACTTGTTCTTTCGATTGATTCTTTTACATATTGATATTCAGCTGGCATAGGTGGACATTCATCAAATGCCATCATAATATCTGAGCCAAGATCATTTTGAATCTGCATTGATTTTTCAGGACTCAAGAATAATTTAGAACCATTAGTATGATGACGGAATTCAACACCTTCTTCAGTAATTTTTCTTAAATTACTTAAACTAAATACTTGAAAACCACCTGAATCTGTCAGTATTGGACCATTCCAGTTCATGAACTGATGTAATCCCCCACTCTTTTTGATAATATCATTTCCTGGTTGCAACCACAAATGATATGTATTTCCTAATATTATTTTTGCTTCCATCTGATGCAATTCTTCAGGACTCATCGTTTTAACTGTGGCTTTAGTACCAACAGGCATAAACATTGGTGTTTCAAACGATCCATGTGGTGTATGCACGATTCCTAATCTTGCTCCAGATTGTTTACATGTTTTTATATGTTCATATGTTACAGCTGGCATACAAAAACTCCTTTCGTTTCATTCCTAAAAAATTAACATTGCATCGCCGAAACTAAAAAATCTATATTCAGATTTGACAGCCTGTTGATAAGCGTTCAAAATATAATCTCTTGAACTAAATGCCGAAACTAACATAACTAGTGTTGACTTCGGCAAGTGAAAGTTTGTTATTAAACCATCTATTGCTTTAAAATCAAAACCAGGATAGATAAAAATATCGGTCCATCCACTCTCTGCTACAAAATTGTTACGTGTTTGCATAATGGTTTCCAATGTTCTAGTAGAAGTTGTCCCTACTGAAAAGATACGGTGCCCATTTGTTTTTGTAGCATTTAGCAAATCTGCTGTTTCTTGATTCATTTGATAATATTCACTGTGCATTTCATGGTCATCTATATTTTCAACACTCACAGGTCTAAATGTACCTAACCCGACATGTAAAGTAATAAATGCAATATTAACACCTTTAGCTTTTAATTGTTCAAGTAGTTCATCAGTAAAATGAAGTCCTGCTGTAGGAGCTGCAGCTGATCCTGATGCTTTTGCATAAACAGTTTGATAACGATCTGGATCATCTAAGCGTTCTTTAATATACGGAGGCAGTGGCATTTCACCCAACTCATCCAAACGTTCTTGTAGTATACCTTCATAATTTAAACGCATGATTCTTCCGCCCTGATCTAAAGTTTCAAGACATTCAGCAACTATTTTGCCTTCACCAAAAGATAATTTGTCGCCTACTTTAATTCTTTTTGCTGGCTTCAATAAGACTTCCCAATCATTATCTTCAAGTTGTGTTAGCATCAACATTTCTACTTTTGCACCTGTCTCTTCTTTTAAACCAAATAAACGTGCAGGCATCACTCTGGTGTCGTTAAGTACTAATGTATCTCCTGATTCAATATAATCAATAATATTTTTAAAGTGTTTATGTGCGATATTTCCAGTTTTTCTACCAAGCACAAGCAATCTACTCTCATCTCTATTTTTCAGAGGCGTTTGAGCGATTAATGATTCTGGCAAATGATAATCAAATGCTTCAATATCCAAAACTATTCCTTCTTTCCATTCTTACTAAAATGTTCAAAAGCATACGCTGTCGCTTTACGCCCTCTTGGTGTACGTTCAATAAAACCTTTTTGTATTAAAAATGGCTCATAAACATCTTCAATTGTGACACGTTCTTCACCAATTGAAACAGCGATTGTATCTAAACCTACAGGGCCACCCTTATATTGTTCTAAGATACAGTTCATCATCTTATGATCGATATAATCTAACCCTTCATCATCCACTTGTAATAATGCTAGAGATTGCTTTGTAGTTTCAATACTTATCGATTCATCTTCTTTAACTTGTTGAAAATCTCTAACTCGTTTTAACAGCCTATTTGCCACTCTCGGCGTACCTCTGCTTCTTTTCGCAAGTTCAATGGCACTTTCATCATCTATAGTTGTACCTAAAACTTCTGCGGTACGGATTATAATTTCTTTCAATTCATGTTCTTTATAATATTCTAATCTCAGATGAACACCAAATCTATCACGTAAAGGCGCGGTTAAACTCCCGGCTCTGGTTGTAGCACCTATTAATGTAAAAGGAGGCAAGTCAATACGTATACTTCGCGCTTCTTCTCCCTTACCTATCACAATATCAAGAAAGAAATCTTCCATTGCTGGATATAAAACTTCTTCTACAACACTACTCAATCTGTGAATTTCATCGATAAATAATACATCACCAGGTTGTAAACTAGACAAAATAGCAGCCAAGTCACCCGGTCGTTCAATAGACGGTCCAGAAATGGTTCTAATATTGACTTCCATTTCATTAGCAATGATGTTGGATAAAGTCGTTTTACCTAATCCAGGGGGGCCAAATAAAAGTACATGATCTAACGGTTCTTTCCTAATTTTAGCTGCTTTTATAAAAACTTCTAAATTTGATTTAATCGTTGATTGTCCTATATATTGGCGTAATCTTTCAGGTCTTAAAGATAATTCAAATGATGATTCATCTTCATGCATAGACTGATCTACCATTCTATCATCCATTTATATTTCCCCCTTCATAAAATTTCAGCAAACTTAAGATATAAGCAACTGTAAACCACGCTTCACTGCATCATCTATTGATTCAAAAGATTCCTTATCTAAAGTTTTTTCAACTTTATTCAACTCTCTCTTAGAATAACCCAGTGCTTCTAAAGCTAGTAACGCTTCTTTTACAATTGCAGAATTTTGCGGATTATTTTGGTCCACATTAAACAATTGACTGCTATCTTCCTCTGTTACTTGTACTTTACCTTTGAGGTCTAAAACAATTTGACGCGCTGTTTTTTTACCTATGCCAGGAAATTTTGTTAAATAAGCATCATTTTCATTTTCAATTGCAATTTTTACTTCGTTTGGTGAACTACTAGCTAAAATTGCTAAAGCTGATTTTGGACCGATGCCTGTCACTTTAATTAAGCTTAAAAACATATCTTTTTCCTCTTGATTTATAAAACCATAAAGCAGCTGTGCATCTTCTCTTACAATCAACGAAGTATGAATCAAAATCTCTTGGTCTTTATATTTTTGAAATCGATATGAGTTTGGAGTTTGAATCTCATAACCTACGCCTGAAGCCTCCAAAACTACATGCGTGGGATTTAAAACGGTTAAAGTTCCTTTAATATATGCGTACACAGTCACACTTCCTTATATCGTCATACTAATGAGTTCCACATTAGAAATATGTTCAATCTTTTTTAATGCATTTATGACTTCATCTATTTCTAAATCTGTGCCTTTGCCATCTAATGATAATGTAATGGTAGCTCTACCGTCCATCGGTATACTTTGATGAATCGTCAACACTGACAAATCTAATTTGGAAAGTGTATTTAAAACCTCAGCTAACATACCTATGATGTCATTCACATACAAAATCAATGTAAACTCTCTTGTTTCTTCTAATTTTTCGTCAACTGGAAATATCGTATCACGATATTTGTAAAATGCACTTCGGGATAAATCGAATTGTTTCACTGCTTCAAATATGGACAATGATGGGTCGTTTTTCAAAACTTCTTTGATTTGTAAAGTTTTAACCACTGATTCAGGTAACACATCTTCACGAATTAAATAAAACTTTTTATTTTCATTTTTGCCCATATCAAGCACTCCTATTCAACAAATTCAAATTCTCCACCAAGTATTCTTACAATATCTCCATTTTCACAACCACGTTCACGTAATGCATCATCAATACCCATTGAACGCATTTGACGCGCAAAACGTCTAACTGCTGGATCACTATTAAAGTCAGTCATTTTGAACATTCTTTCTATAGCTTTACCACTCACTACGTAAGCAGCATCATCGTCTCTAGTAATCGTAAATGCATCCTGACTAGGCGTATGTTTATAGACTACTCTATTAACACCTAAATCTTCTTCTTCCTTATTAAAATCTACATCTTTGACCTCTTCTAATGTATCAGCAATAGCATATAATAATTCATCAATATTATCATGCATTACTGTAGACAAGGGAATAATGCGTACACTTTTATCATTTAATTGTTCTTTAAAAATGGTTAAATTATCTTCTGCATCAGGGATATCCATTTTATTAGCAACCACAATTTGTGGTCGGTCTTCTAATCTATGTTCATAAGCTTTTAATTCTTCATTAATAACTTGATAATCTTCGTAAGGATCACGACCTTCTGAACCACTCATATCAATCATATGCACGATTACTTTGGTTCTCTCAACGTGTCTTAAAAATTGGTGACCCAGTCCGACACCTTCAGAAGCGCCTTGTATAAGTCCAGGTAAATCTGCCATCACAAAACTACGATGATCTTTGGTAGAAACAACGCCTAGATTAGGTTTAATTGTTGTGAAGTGATAAGCTCCAATCTTTGGTTTTGCTTTAGAAACTGTTGATAATAATGTAGATTTTCCAACACTAGGGAAACCGACTAAACCAACATCTGCAAGTAGTTTCAGTTCCAAAGTAACCTCAATTTCTTCACCTGGTTCACCGTTTTCACTAAAATCTGGTGCAGGGTTTCGTGGAGAAGCAAAGCGGGAATTCCCACGTCCTCCACGACCACCTCTTGCAACTGTAGCACGCTGTCCATTCTCTACTAAATCAGCTAGAACTTCTTCAGTTTCTACACTTTTAATAATTGTACCTGGTGGTACTTTTAATACTAAATGCTCAGCATTTTTACCGTGCATATTACTGCTTTGACCACCTTCACCTCTTTTAGCCTTGAAATGTGTTTGGTATCTGAAATCTAATAACGTTCTTAGACCTTCATCTACTTCGAACACAATTGAAGCTCCGTTACCACCATCACCACCTGCTGGACCGCCAAATGGTACATATTTCTCTCTTCTATATGCAGTTATGCCATTACCGCCATCACCAGCTTTGAGTGATATTTTAACTTGATCAACAAACATGATTTCACCTCTTTTTTATAAAACTTAATTTACATATCTTGTATATTATAGCATTTTCTATATAACTAGAAAATAAAGACAAAAAATAAACACCAGAAGTCATCACTTCTGGTGTTAACATGAACAAAAATTACTCAGCAGCTGCGTATACAGATACTTGTTTTTTGTCTCGACCTTTACGTTCAAATTTTACAACGCCGTCGATTTTAGCGAATAATGTATCGTCGCCACCACGACCAACATTTTCACCAGGATAAATTTTAGTACCACGTTGACGGAATAAAATAGAACCGCCAGTAACGAATTGACCATCCGCACGTTTAGCACCTAAACGTTTTGATTCAGAGTCACGTCCGTTTTTTGTAGAACTTACCCCTTTTTTAGATGCGAAGAACTGTAAGTTTAATTTTAACATTTGGTTGCACCTCACTTATAATTTAATCTAATATTTTCTTTGTACTCTTCTTCAATGGTCTGCAAAGAGACTAACATTGCTTGAAGAATTAATTGCGCTTTTTCGTTATTCGTATCGACACTTCTAACATGGAAGTATCCACCGTCATCACTATAGTCAATGTCGGGTTTCTCAGATGTTAATCCCATTATAGCATTAACACTTCCGAAAATAACTGCAGATGCTCCTGCACATACAATATCGTAACCGTAGTCACCATGATCGGCATGACCATCCATGATAACGTCTGTTACTTGACCCGAATCATTTAATGTAACATCTACATTAATCATAATTACGCGTTGATTTTGTCGATTGTTAATTTAGTGTATGGTTGACGGTGACCTTTTTTACGTTTAGAGTCTTTACGACGTCTATAAGTGAAAACAGTAATTTTTTTACCGCGACCTTGTTTGTTTACAGTAGCAGTAACTGTTGCACCTTCAACTGTTGGTGCACCAACTTTAACTGAATCTCCACCTACAAATAGTACTTTATCAAAAGTGAAAGAATCACCTTCATTTACGTCTAATTTTTCAACGAAAATTTCTTGTCCTTCTTCAACTTTTACTTGTTTTCCACCTGTTTCAATAATAGCAAACATACTTTGCACCTCCTATAATTTAAGTCACGCCAAACTCAGGTGACATCTTTGTACTTAAACCTGAATCCGAGCGGTTGTATGTAGCTAGAAACTACTCAACTACTGCATTTTAGCATTATGATCTTTCACTGTCAATCTTCAATTGGATTTTTTGAGAAATTTAGTTATTAGCGGATACAAAACAATTAATAAAATTAAATTTAGAATTAATGTCGGTATCATTCTAAAAATCACAAACTCAAACAGATTAAATTGAACTAATCCTAAAACACTATATATAACTGCTACATAAATTTCTAACACGAGTGTACTTAACAATACGATAGTAAATAACATCGAATGATCTCGATAAAATACTTTGAAGAAAAAATCCATGATAACGACTAATAAAATATAGCCAAATAAATATAATCCGTAAAAGCTACCATAATATAAATCGGTAATTAATCCTAATACTGTAGATAAAATCAGAGCTACACCAAAACCTCTATAGACACTAATGATTAAGATGTACATAATTGTTAAATGAGGTACAAAAATGATCTCTTTACCAGAAATTTGCATAGGTATGACAAGTGCAATTGCGGTATCAATATAAAAAAGGATGATACCTATTAGAAAGTAGTATAAAGCTCGCATTAATTATCACCACTTTCAGTATCAGGTACTGTATTAGGGTCTCTTTTAGCAACATAAACATGACTTAAATCAGCTAAATCAGTACCAGTTTTCACTCTTACTTCTTTAGCTAAACCATACTCATCATTTTCAACCTTTGCTACTTCACCTATGTATAACCCAGTTGGAAGCTGATCAGCTAATCCACTTGTAACTACCTTATCTCCTTTTTTAACACTGTCTTTATTGTTAATATCAGATATTACTAGCTCTTCCTTTTTTGCATCATAATGGTCTATGAGGCCAAACACGTTTTTATCATCATGTTGGATATTGACAGATAAGCGATTTGCCCTTGTGTTTGTTGATATTAAATCTACTTGTGAAGAAAACTGATTCACTTTAGAGATTCGACCAACTAAACCATCAGAAGTCATTACTGCCATATTATTTTTGATTCCATCTTTTGACCCTTGATTAATGACTAATGTATTCATCCACTGATCAGGGTTTCTAGAAAGAACTGTGCTTGAAATTGGATCGAATTTAGATATATCTTCAATATCTAATTCTTTTTTGTACTTTTTATTCTCTGACTTTAACCTTTGATTTTCCGCCTCTAACTGTTTCAATTCACTTGATTGTTTTTTTGAATCACCACTGGTAAAAATACTATTGATAGATCCAGTAATAAAATGGACTGGATAACTCACAGCCTTTTGGCCAAAAGCTACTGTATCCCCAACATACTGTTCAACATGTGATTGGGATTGGGATCGCAATGACACACCAATCAAGGCGATAAAAACAATGATTGCACATAATATAACAATCAATTTGTTGTTTCTAAAAAACTTTGACAACCTAAACACCTCTATTAACCAACTATTTTATCTTCTTCCTATCATTTTATATTACTACTTAAACGAAATAAAGCACGAACATAAAGAATATGAAACAAAATTCATTTGAGAATTTTAATATGAAGATAAGTTTACTATATTTTATATTAAAACATTGTGATAACTTGTATTATAGCAATAAATTTAGAGAATAGTGTATTATTTAGTATTAATTTAAACGTTCCATTTGATTTTTAAAATAGTCATTGAAAATTCCTTTTTAGGACAACAGTTTACTCATTTTGATAAATATCCAATCTCATAAAAAAGGACGAGTTAAAATCAATCATATCCATATTGATTTAAAACTCGTCCCGGTTATTTATCATATTAATTTTTTAAACTAAAAAATTACCTAGAAGCTACATAAACTACAGCTTACATACACATTTAATTAACTTACTGTACTCGTATTAAACGAATACTATTTCTGCTCTTCATCTGATGATGTTTTAGAGTCATTAGACTTACTAGATTCTTTTTCATCTTCTTTATAAAGCGTTTCTTCTTTACGCCAACGCGCAAATAAATTTTGTGCTTTTGCTTGTTCGTCTGCTTTTTTTTCATTAGATTTTTCACTCATTATAAACACCAACCTTTTCATATTACTTATATAAGGCTAACTTATTTATTAAAAGAATTCAAACCCATTACTCATAATTTGAAGCTGGCTTCAATTCTATATGTTCGCCCAATTGATTAAGGTCTTGATTCATCTCTATTTCAGTTTTATAAACTCTCATAGATTCAGAACCAAATTTATAAATAATAAATTCATCTCCACGTTGACCAGCTAAATAAGTGTCATTATATCCCATTCTTTCGATACCAGTTACTGACATAAACTCCCGTTTATCAATCCAATTAAACATATTTTTTGTTTGACTAAGTGGAACATTATTCAAAATATCGTTATCTTCTACTGAATATCTTTGTCCACCTGTAAGATGACCTTTATTTGCGCTATTATTTAAGGATGATTCATCATTATGAATTGGGTTCCAATCTTGGTCTTTCAAAAAGGGCGCATATTTGAGTGCGAAAAATACAATTACTATAATTGCAATAATAGCTATAATATTCTTTATAATACTAAAAATGAAACGCATGAACCATCCTCCTATTTTATTCATCAAAATTATAGTATGTTTAATAAAGTTTATCATCAGACTATAGGTGTATTTATATCTTAACTATAGACCGATGTATGTTTCATGCATTAATATTAAACTATATTAAAAGGAGTGAATAGACGATGAGTATTTTATCTATAATCCTGCTTGCACTCTTAGTTATCTTATTATTTAGAGTAGGTTTATCTATTTTAAGATTTTTAATCTATGTTGGCATAATTGTATTATGTATTTATCTAGGATACCAAGGTATTCTTTGGTTAATGGAAAATTATAATCAATTTTTTAATTTTATAAATTAAAATTTTAGCGCTTATAGACATTGACGTCCATTAAGCGCTTTTTAATAATTCAAATGATTATTTTTTCGCAAGTACTTGATAACAATAATAACAACCACACAATAACAGCGCCCAAATAACCCCAAGGACAATCGCGCCAAAAACCACATTAAAAAGCGAATGATTATAATCCTTTAAAAAACTTAGTACTGTTGAGGAAATAGTAACACCTATCGTTGAAATCAATAAAGTATTGTAAATATGTTTCATTCTCATATTAGTTTTCATTTTAATCATTTGCATTAAATAAATCACAGGTAATAACAGCGCTACTAAAAGTATACTTTCCATCCTTTAACCTCCTAATTTGATGCCTCAAATATAATATACTCGTTAAGTATACGATGACAATTTAACCAAACATCGTTAGTAATATTATATTTAAATCACTGTTATTTAATCAAAGTAACCCGCTTCTACCATGCTTAAATATTCATGGTCGCCTATAATGACATGATCTAATAAATCAATACCTAATAGTTGACCGCAATCTCTAAGTCTTGCAGTGGTTTTAATATCTTCATTTGAAGGTGTTACATCTTATCAAGAGTAAATTAC
>NZ_JAESJQ010000034.1:0-925 GCF_017891615.1 Staphylococcus sp. GDY8P198P | reverse complement strand
AAACTTAACAAAAGTATTCATGAAAACTCTAGACTTTTATGGATAATATACTATATAATACAGAATAAGGATTTAAAAAGGAGGGGTTATAATGGCTCGAGAAAAAGTTGGAATAACATTAACACCTGTAACGATTGAAAGGCTGAAAGATATATCAGAAGAGATGGGATTGAGTAAATCTCAAGCGATATCTATGTTAATTAATAATTACTATATTGAAAAAGGTAAAAAGGGGGATAGAGACAGTGGAAAATAAAAAAAGAACCTAGCTCCCAAATAGCTAAGTTCTCTAAAATCTTTATTCAACACTGTTATTTTACCATGGCAAAATATATTAAAGCAAGAACGTGGGGAATGGTTGTATATCCACAATCTGCCCCTGAAAATTGGACAGAATTACTTGAAGAAACTTATTTACAATTCGCAATATCTCCTTTGCATGATAAAGATGTTAATCCTGATGGAGAAATTAAGAAAGAGCATTGGCATGTCATACTAATTTGGGATGGACCTGTTACTCAAAATGCAGCATCAAAAATTGCTGAGAAGGTAAATGCACCACAACCAGTTAAACTTGAAAGTGTTCGTGGAGCGTATAGGTATTTCACGCATATGGATAATCCTGAAAAGTATCAGTATGATGAAAAAGATATAAAAATCTATAATGGCTTTGATATTTCTAACTATATTGCTCTTACTAGAGAAGAAAAGTATGAAGCTATTTCAAGGATAAAGAAGATTATTATTAGTGAAAACGTAACAGAATATATAGATTTATTAAGTCTTTTAGAAGAAATGGATTATAACCTATTTAAAGTTGCTTGTGATAATACATTTACTATTAATGTTTTAGTTAGATCCAATAGACATAAACATGATAATTAATTTTGAATTAGCTAGCCACTATGGCTAGCTTTTTGCGTTA
>NZ_JAESJQ010000033.1:0-587 GCF_017891615.1 Staphylococcus sp. GDY8P198P | reverse complement strand
GTTAATAAAAAAGATAGAGGAATCGACCTCCACCTTTAATCAAGCAAGCGATGACTTGCATGTGAGATATAAATCAGTAGCTAACGCATATTTAAATAAAATAAATACCGATAATCAAGAACAAGACTTTCAAAAAGCCCTAGACAATAAGTTTAAAAAGATAGATAACAATACAAAAACACTTATGAATGGGGTAATCGAAAGTAATAAGCAGACAAGAACAGAAATACAAGAATATAAAAAAACACTTGAAGGTAAATTTCAAGATAACGATAAATTGATAGGTAAATACAACAAATCGTTAAGTAAAATGAATCAAGGCATATTTTCTTTATTTTTTGTTGTTTTAATTGTCTCTCTAGTATCACTGATAACTGGACCAATAGGCGATATATTAATGCTTAATAGTTATGCAGAGACCATTCATGATCAAATTGTTCAAGGTGAATCTATTTGGAGATATTTAGCTTATTCATTCTATCTCATTCCGTTTATATTATTATTCTTCATTCTGTGGGCATGTACGAAGTTCATAGACGCTTTAGATAATAAATTCTAGGTATTTGTATCTAGGATTTCTAAAAGCT
>NZ_JAESJQ010000032.1:0-1029 GCF_017891615.1 Staphylococcus sp. GDY8P198P | reverse complement strand
TTTTCTTCATCATCGGTCATAAAATCCGTATCCTTTACAGGATATTTTGCAGTTTCGTCAATTGCCGATTGTATATCCGATTTATATTTATTTTTCGGTCGAATCATTTGAACTTTTACATTTGGATCATAGTCTAATTTCATTGCCTTTTTCCAAAATTGAATCCATTGTTTTTGATTCACGTAGTTTTCTGTATTCTTAAAATAAGTTGGTTCCACACATACCAATACATGCATGTGCGGATTATAAGAATTATCTTTATTATTTATTGTCACTTCCGTTGCACGCATAAAACCAACAAGATTTTTATTAATTTTTTTATATTGCATCATTCGGCGAAATCCTTGAGCCATATCTGACAAACTCTTATTTAATTCTTCGCCATCATAAACATTTTTAACTGTTAATGTGAGAAACAACCAACGAACTGTTGGCTTTTGTTTAATAACTTCAGCAACAACCTTTTGTGACTGAATGCCATGTTTCATTGCTCTTCTCCAGTTGCACATTGGACAAAGCCTGGATTTACAAAACCACACTCGATACAACTTTCTTTCGCCTGTTTCACGATTTTGTTTATACTCTAATATTTCAGCACAATCTTTTACTCTTTCAGCCTTTTTAAATTCAAGAATATGCAGAAGTTCAAAGTAATCAACATTAGCGATTTTCTTTTCTCTCCATGGTCTCACTTTTCCACTTTTTGTCTTGTCCACTAAAACCCTTGATTTTTCATCTGAATAAATGCTACTATTAGGACACATAATATTAAAAGAAACCCCCATCTATTTAGTTATTTGTTTGGTCACTTATAACTTTAACAGATGGGGTTTTTCTGTGCAACCAATTTTAAGGGTTTTCAATACTTTAAAACACATACATACCAACACTTCAACGCACCTTTCAGCAACTAAAATAAAAATGACGTTATTTCTATATGTATCAAGATAAGAAAGAACAAGTTCAAAACCATCAAAAAAAGACACCTTTTCAGGTGCTTTTTTTATTTTATAAACTCATTCCCTGATC
>NZ_JAESJQ010000031.1:0-745 GCF_017891615.1 Staphylococcus sp. GDY8P198P | reverse complement strand
AACAAAGGACTAATCCGCAAATGATATGCTCCCTTCAAAGTAGACACTTAAAAATGTAAACTTTGAAGGGAGCTTTTTTATGACTCATAGAAAATTATCACCTGAAACTTATCAAAAAGCTTTCAGCTTATATGAAGAAGGATATAGTATTAAAAATGTAATTCAAAAATTAAATTTAAATTGTTCTCCTAGAACATTATTGATTAACTATTATAAATTTAAGAAGCATGGAATAAAGGTGCTTTTACCAATTCAAAGAAATAATACCTACTCAAATGAATTTAAGCTTAAAGTTGTGAACGAATATATAAATGATGGCCTATCTTTAACTGATTTAGTAGTTAAATATAATATCCCCACTACTTCAACTGTAAACAAATGGATTTCAAAGTATTTATCGGGTAAAATATTAAAAACATATTCTCCAAAACCCGAGGTGTATCAATTGAAATATAAATCATTAACATTTGAAGATCGTGTAGAAATCGTTGATTATTATATGAATCATGGCCAATCGTATAAGACAACAGCAAATCATTTTAACATCAATTATAGCCAAGTATATAACTGGGTAAAAAAGTACAACTTGGATGGGTATGATGGACTTAAAGATGGACGTGGAAAAGGGAAACCCCAGTCTGTATTAACACCTGAAGAGGCATTAAAAGCTGAAATTAAGATACTTAAAGAGAAAAATAAATTTCTTCAAATGGAAAATGACGTTTTAAAAAAGGAAGAAGAAATA
>NZ_JAESJQ010000030.1:0-786 GCF_017891615.1 Staphylococcus sp. GDY8P198P | reverse complement strand
TAAAAAAACTGACCTCAATCACAATACGCAGTTTCTGATTGAGGTCAGTTTTTTTATTATGAAATATTATTGGTTTAATAGTGTTTTGCTTTTGATAATTCTTTACTTATCGTCAAGTTGATGTCATGTCGATGTTAAGTAAAAAAGCTTTTTTAGCCCCTGCAGGAACTATGCGATTAAACGGCACGTTTATCCACTTTTCATGCCAATTTTTAAATTTGCATGTAAATGGGCAGTGTCTTAAAAAATCGACACTGGTTTTTAGAAAAAAATCATTTTGTGAAATCAAAATATATTTATTTGGCTCATATTTGCGTTTTAAGAGCGTATATAAACTTTTGGATATAAAACTATATGATTTACCCCTAATTCTTTAAAATGCCCCCTTAAAATTCAAAATAAAGCATGTATGAGAATGTATAAAGTCAAAAAATAAAGTTGATTATAGAATCTATAAGCTGTTTTTTAGAATCTATCAGAATCTATAATTTTATAAACGTTGATATAATTGGCTTGTAAAGAATCTGAATACAAGTTCTGACGATGCCAGGAAACTTTTATACAGGTTATACATTTTAAAAGTGGATCATGTGGCTTAGGTGTATGCTCTGTTTGGTTTTAACATGGCTTAAAAGAAATGTATAAATCATAAGAAGACACCTCAGCTATGCTGAGTGACACGTAGTGGCATTGTGTCCCCTTATGCTCTTAGCAGAGAATCTGAAAAGAATTTAAAAACATCAAAATATGTAGTGAGCAATGTATAAAAAATAGAACACGCATTTA
>NZ_JAESJQ010000003.1:0-95957 GCF_017891615.1 Staphylococcus sp. GDY8P198P | reverse complement strand
TTCAGTTTTCAATGTTCATTTTAAAATTTCTCAATGGAGCGGGTGATGGGAATCGAACCCACAACATCAGCTTGGAAGGCTGAGGTTTTGCCATTAAACTACACCCGCATATTTTTATAAATGATATGTAAAGTATTTTGATGCGGCCGAGAGGACTTGAACCTCCACGGGATAAATCCCACTAGGCCCTCAACCTAGCGCGTCTGCCATTCCGCCACGGCCGCTCGGTTGACGCTAAAAACTTTCGTTTATCAAGTTAACGTATTTCATTGTAATATGTTTGAAATGTTTTGTCAATAAGTTTTTAAAATTTCTTTAACAAACTTAATAACTCCTTCATTTAATTTCATATTATTTTCGCAACGTTTAATATCATATAACATAAATTATACAACGTCAACACATACAAATAATAAATTAGAGTAAATATTCATTTTAAGGTGTTTTGTCCACTTAAATACACAATGTTCATATAAATTTGGTTACTTTCATTTAAAAATATCAAATGATAAGTGATTCATAATAAAAGAGAGTTGAAAAGTATCAACTCTCTTTTTAATTAAATTCACGATTTTAAACACGTTTTTTTTCTATCAGTTTACCTTTACAACGTCCACAAAACATCTTATTTATATTTACTTTTCTTATTCTAGTATATTTCGCACCACAGTTTGAACATTTATAGATGTATCTAACCCTATCTTCATAACTTTCAATTGCTGAACAAAATCTCGGAGAACCTGTCTGTGCACTTAACACCTTGAAATCTTTATCTCTATGCTTATATCCCTTTCCTTGAATATGAAGATGGTAATGACATAATTCATGTTTAATAATATCAATAACGGCATTTTCTCCAAAAGCATCATATTGTTTTTCATTTATTTCTATATTGTGTGTGTTTAGTATATAACGGCCACCTGTTGTTCTAAGTCGTTTATTAAAATAAGCGCTGTGTTTAAAAGGCCTTTCAAAAACTGTGATAGAAATATACTCTGTCAATTTTTGTAGCTTTTCATTATCCATAAGGATCAATCATAGTTAATGAAACTTTCCCTTTCTTGTCATCGATGTCTAATATCCAAACATCGACAATATCTCCAACGCTGACAACATCCATAGGATTTTTAACAAATTTCTTAGATAATTTTGAAATGTGTACAAGTCCATCTTGTTTAACACCTATATCCACAAATGCTCCAAAGTCAACGACATTTCTTACAGTACCACTTAATTTCATATCTTTTGATAAATCTTCTATTGATAAGACATCTGATTTTAAAATTGGTGTCTCAAATTCATCACGAGGATCTCTATTAGGTGCAATTAATGATTTGATAATATCTTCAAGCGTTGGTTTTCCAATGTTTAGTTTTGCAGCCATGTTAGTCAAATCCACATGATTTAATGCCGCTTTCAAATCATCATTTCCTAA
The DNA here is from genome assembly GCF_017891615.1 of Staphylococcus sp. GDY8P198P. Taxonomy (NCBI): domain Bacteria; kingdom Bacillati; phylum Bacillota; class Bacilli; order Caryophanales; family Staphylococcaceae; genus Staphylococcus; species Staphylococcus sp. GDY8P198P. Next base: position 94,522 of record NZ_JAESJQ010000003.1, on the reverse strand, counting down.
ATCTTCTGCACCAAAACCGATTTCATTTAACAATTGATAGGTTGCATGATAGCTTTCTGGATGAATTGATGTATTATCTAAAGGTTCATTGCCATTTATAATTCTTAGAAAACCAATACTTTGTTCAAATGTTTTAGCACCTAATCTTTTAACTTTGGCAATATCCTTATTATGTTTAATAGGTCCATTTTCTTCACGATATAAAATTATGTTTTGAGCTATAGTAGAAGACAAACCAGAGACATATTGCAGTAATGAACGTGAAGCCGTATTTACATCTACCCCCACTTGGTTAACAGCTGTTTCAACAACAAACGTTAACGCGCCTTCCAATGCTTTTTGATTAACATCATGTTGATATTGACCAACTCCAATTGATTTTGGGTCGATTTTCACAAGTTCACTTAATGGATCTTGCACTCTTCTTCCAATCGAAACAGCACTACGTTCTTCTACTTGAAAATCTGGGAACTCTGAACGAGCGACTTCTGAAGCTGAATAAACGGAAGCTCCAGCTTCGTTAACAATAATAAATTGTGTTTTTAATTTATGTTTCTGAATCATTGAAGCTACAAATTGTTCTGTTTCTCTACTAGCAGTACCATTGCCTATAGCAATTAAATCAACGTCATAATTATTTACAAATTGAACAAATGTTTTTTCCGCGTCTTCTTTTTTATTTACTGGTGGATGTGGATATATAACTCCCTTAGCAATAAAAGTTCCAAAAGGATTTATTACAGCCAATTTACACCCTGTTCTAAAAGCAGGATCCACTCCTAGAATTTGTTTACCTTTCATTGGTGGTTGTAATAAAAGATTTCTTAAATTCTCACTAAATACATCAATAGCATGATTTTCAGCTTTTTCCGTTAAATCCCCTCTAATTTCCCTTTCGATCGAAGGCATAATTAATCGTTTTAAACTATCAGAAATCGCATTTTCAATGATATTCGAACCATCGTGATGATATATTACTTCATACTTACGAATAAAATTTTCAATTCCCTGAATATCCATTTCTACTTTGACGGTTAATATTTTTTCTTTTTCTCCACGATTAATTGCTAATGTTCTATGGTTAGCAATTTTCTTTATTGGTTCTGAATAATCGTAATACATTGAAAAAATTTCTTGTTCATCTTCAGCATTCTTTTTCTTTTGTGTAACGATTTTCCCGTGTTGAAAAGTATCTTTAAGAATTTTAGTTCTATATTTTGGTTCATCTGAAATTTTTTCAGCGATAATGTCTTGTGCACCTTGTATTGCTTGTTCTACATTTTCTATTTCTTCATTTAAAAATTGTGTTGCTTTTTCTTCTATTGTCATGTCTAAACTAGAGCTTTTAAGCCATTTTGCAAGAGGTTCTAAACCTTTTCTCTTAGCTTCCGTAGCTCTTGTTTTCTTTTTCTGTTTATAAGGTCTATATAAATCTTCAACTCTTTGTAGCTTAGTTTGCTTTAAAATGTCAGTTTTTAATTCTGTAGTCAATAGACCTTGTTCTTCTATATTATGTATAACTTCTTCTTTTCTTTTTTGAAGATTGACCATATATTGGTACTCATCATTAATTTGCTTTATTTCTACTTCATCCAAACCGCCAGTCTGTTCTTTACGATAACGCGCAATAAATGGTACCGTATTTTTTTCTTCAAGCAAAGTTAATACTGCATTTATTTGTTTACTTGAAAATTTATATTTTTCTTTTATAGATTGTATTAAATTACTATCCATAGTATCCTCCACTCATAAATAAAAAAATTAATTACTATTACTAATATATTCTAACATATTACGTAATATTGATTCTTTTTATAAAAGTAAACGAAGTATAAAAAAGCAGAATTCATTGAATGAATTCTGCTTTTAGCATGTATTTTATTGATTTGCTGCTTCTTGCAGTTTTTTTATAGCCGTTCGTTGTAAACGAGATACATGCATTTGACTTAAACCTATTCTTTCACCTGTTTCTTTTTGACTCAAACCTTCAATAAATGTGCACTGTATAATTTCTCTTTCACGCTCAGACAAAATTGGAAGTATTTTTTCTAATATCATACGCTTTTCTGTTAAATCATAATTATCATCTTGTTGCCCCATAATATCTAATAGTGTAACAGTCGAGCCATCTTTATCCGCTTCTATGGAATGGTCTACACTTAAAGCATTGTAACTTTGCCCCATTTCCATAGCTTCGAGCACATCTTCTTCATTGACTTCTAACCTATCAGCAATTTCAGCAATAGAAGGTGAACGCTCTAACTCATTTGTTAACTCATCAGTAACTTTCTTAATACGGGGTCCGATTTCTTTAATTCGTCTTGGAACGTGCACACTCCACGTTTTATCACGTAGATAACGCTTAATCTCACCAATTACAGTTGGTACTAAAAAAGCTTCGAACTTTCTATCAAAAGATAGGTCGAATCGGTTAATTGCGCCAATTAAACCAACCATACCAACCTGAACGAGATCTTCGTGATGAGATTGACCTTTTGAATATTTATATGCCAATGATTCAATCAACTTTTTATAATGTTTAACAAGTTTATCTTGTGCATCTGTATTCTCATTATTTTGATGCTCCATTATCCACTGGTTGATTTGTTCAGGTGATACGTCATTAACTGATTTCGACTCTCTCGCCATTATTTCGCACCTGCTCTTTTTTTATATACTTAATCATACTAATGGTTACACCAGAGTTTTTATCTACTGTAACTTCATCCATTAAAGATTCAATTAAAAATAAACCAAGACCTCCTTCTCTAAGGAAATCTATATTTTCATTATCTTTGTATGGTCCTAATTTTGCTTTAGTTTCTTCATAATCAAAACTTTCACCTTGATCGGAAATAACTATTTTAATTTTATCATCGAAAATTTCAAAACAAAGGTTAATCATACCTATATCTGTAGCATCGTTTTTATATGCATGTTTTACTGCATTTGTTACTGCTTCACTCACTGCTATTTTGGCATCTTCTATATCGTCATATGAAGCTCCAGCACGAGAAAATACACCTGATAATGTCAAACGTATTAAGCTTACATACTCTGCTGATGCTGGTAAACGCATTTCTATATAATCTTGTTTAAGTTGCATGTTATTCGACCTCCGTTCCTTCATTAACATGCATCAAATCTTTTAAACCTGTGATATCAAATAGTCGACTTATTCGATCTGAAGCACCTAATATATATAATTCTTTATCATTTTGATTTAAAGCTTTTAATGTTCCTACAAATAGCCCTAAACCAGTTGAATCCATATAACTTACATTTTCCAAATTTACATATATGTCATGCGTTCCCTCTTGTCTCATCGGCACGAGTACCTCTTCAAGCTCTGGAACAGTATAAACATCTAATTCTCCGCCAACTTTGACTTCATAATGTGTATCATGTGATATTGTTTCAATATTTAGATTCATAAATTACACTCCTAAGCATAGTCTCATTAATAACCGTTATACCCTTTTATTTTAATCATTAATCTTCTCTAATTCACTCTTTTTATAATCAATATTGTTAAATCATCTCTTTTTTCTGGATTCTGTATTTTTAAAATTGCCTCATATAAAAGTTGAACGATATCTTGTGGATGCATATGTTTATACTTTTTTATCATGTCGAGTAGATAGCTTTTATCTAAAAAGTCGCCTGCTTCATTTCTAACTTCAGTGACACCATCTGTAAAAATGATGACTAAGTCATCTAAATGAACTGGTATTTCTTGCTGATTGTATCTTGTTTGTTGGCTGACACCTAAAACACGACCTCTCACTTTAATTTCTTCGAATGTTTCAGTTTCAGCTCTATAAATATACCCCGGTTCATGGCCAGCAGAACTACAATATAACAAGTGATTTAACTCTTCATATAATCCATAAAACATCGTTACGAACATATTTTGATTCACATTTTTTTCTACTACGCGATTCAATCTTTTAAGCCCATCGCTTGGCAATTGTGAATGTCCATATGAATCCATACCAAATTTGATCATACTCATAGCTAAAGCAGCAGGTATACCTTTACCTATAACATCTGCTACCGCAAAGCTCATTGTACCATCTTTATGATCTATTAAATTAAAGTAATCACCGCTCACCTTTTGCGCCGCTACAGAAATTACACCGATTTGTATACTATCAAATTGAGGAATATCAGTCTTAAGCATAGTTTGTTGTAAACGAGATGCTAAGTCGATTTCTTTATCATGATATTGTAATCGATTTACAAGATCTTGATAATCTCTATAATTATAGCCAAATCCTTTTACTACCTCTTTAAGCACATTGAATGTTTGAGTAATTTGTTCATTATCTAACTCTAAGACTTGAACATAATTTTTATGAATTTCAACGATGTCTTCAGGTAGTAAGTCTTTTCTTTTCACTTCTTCAGTAAAGCCTTCACACTTTTTTAATAAATCTGTCTCATTTACTGTGTGTAGACTTTCGTCAATTAGCGCTTTATATTGATTTTTGAACTCTTTCACTCAGTATTTCCTCCTCAAAATGCAAATATAAATCGCATACATCGGTTTTAACATGAATATATTCTGTTATATGTATGTGTATTAAATGATTAAACAAGCAATACAGTTTTTATTTCTAGCAAAACAAAATATTTTTAAATATATGATTTACGTTGATATCGAAAAAAGCTTTAGGATAACCTAAAGCTTTTCAACTTAAACATCCTATTCAAAAATATTTGATTACAAACACATGATATGTTTTCTCTGTTCTATTTCAAATTATCTTGCGATTAAGTGTTTGTTGCATGTATAAGGAATTGATGTCTATCATTCGTTATTTTATTACGCTCGCTTTTAAAAATTATGTTCTATGATTTCTAATATTATGTAAACCTAGACTAATATCTATAGCATTATTAACTTCTTGCATTTTTTCTTCAGATAAATATGTCAGCTTTTCTTTTAATCTATTTTTATCTAAAGTCCGTATTTGCTCTAACAATATAACAGAATCTTTGTCGAGTTTATACTTGCTTTTTTCTATTTCTACATGTGTGGGTATTTTAGCCTTATTAATCCTACCTGTAATTGCAGCTACAATTACGGTAGGACTATACTTGTTACCAGTATCATTTTGTATAATGACTACGGGTCTTATTCCCCCTTGTTCAGAACCCTGTACTGGTGACAAATCAGCTAAATAAACGTCTCCTCTTCTCATCATTCATTGTTATTCTTAGATATAATGTAGACTTCATTGCAATCGCAAGCTTCACATTCAAATGGAAATGCTTCCGCCGCAAGGGAGAGATTCAAGTCAGCCATTTGAGAATAGCCTTCTTTTAAAAGTTGTTCAATACTATGATTTCTGTTTTGATTAAAACTTGCCATGAATAAAGACCTCCATGTGACTAAAATAGAATATATTGAGATTTCTTGTTAGATATATAATAACAAATTTTAAATACAGTGACTATACTATTTTAGTAATTCATTGAGGATTTCTAGGTCTTGGGTACCATAATATATACGTGGTAACCTTCTGTTTAAACGACATAAAACTTCATAATTGATTGTATGTTGTTGATATGCCAGCGCTTCCACAGATTGTTGACTGTCTGAATGATGATCCAACAATATCACTTTATCTCCTGTTTGAATTTCTTCTGGAATTTTAATAATTATTTGATCCATGCAAACTTTTCCAATAATTTCACATTGTCTGCCATTAACATTGACAGAAAATCCGGTCATCATTCTTGGAAAACCATCTGCATATCCAACGGGAATGATACCTATTTTTGTAGGTTCTGTTGCTGTATAAATACTGCCATAACTTACAGATTCTCCATGTTGTAAGACTTTTGTTTGTACAATTTCACTAATCCATTGTGCGCTTGGTTTTAAATGTATTTTCACACTGTCTTTGACATATCCTGAGGGATAGTAACCATATAATGATATACCCACCCGTACTGTATTACAGAATTGGCTATCTTTCATCAATGCACCTGCAGAATTTTGTGAATGTATATATTGTGGTTTTTCATCTTCTTTTACAATTGATTCAAATAAACTTTGTTGCTGATTCATCGATTCTCCAGGTTCATCTGCACATGCAAAATGTGTAAACACGCCTTCAAATACTAAATGCTCATGATTATTAATCAGCTCAATAACTTCTTTGTACTCATTTGTATCTTTAATACCTAATCTTCCCATACCAGTATCTATTTTTACGTGCAACCATAAATCTTTGTCGTTATCTACTGGAATTTCTTCTAATGCTTCAACTAACCATGCTTTTGATGGAACAGTAATGGCTACACGGTGTTGTATAGCTTTATTTATATTATATGTAGGTATAACTCCCAGTATTAAAATTTTGGCATCTATACCGTGCATTCTTAATTCTATCGCTTCATCTAAAGTTGCTACGCCAAAAAAATCAGCCCCATGATCCATTAGATGACGCGCTATTTTCACACTACCAAGCCCATAAGCATTTGCTTTTACGATTGGTATCACCGTTTTATTTGGATGTAATTTTTGAAAAACCTGAAAATTTGCCACAATTGCATTTAAATCTACGTTTAAATAGGTGGATCTATAATACTTATCAGTCATGAAACGAGACCTCCATTTCAAAAAATAAAATTACGCTTTGACATACATTAAGTTAAGTTTATAACAATTAAATAGAGATAGCCAAATCTTTATATTAAAATAGTTTTATTTTTCTATAATGACTTGACTCATCGCGTAATGTTCTGTGTGTGTAATACTTACATGAACTGTAAAACCATCATAATTTATACATGGTTTACCAAGTTCATCATTAAAACAGTCAATTTCATTTAATGCAATCTTTTTTCCGAGTCCGGTACCAAGCGCTTTGCTAAAAGCTTCTTTACAGGTAAACCTTCCCGCTAAAAATTCTATTTTACGAGCTTCGCTTTTAAACTGGTGAAAGCAATTTTGCTCATTTTTTGACAAAACACGTTCTACTAATTTGTCTTGTCTGTGGTAAAGTTTTTTTATTCTATCAATTTCAATTAAATCAATGCCAATACCATATATCATTAGCTGCTCCTAACTTTCTATGACAAGTATTTATATTATAAACTTTGTTGCATAGAATGATTACCATTTTTTATTTCTTGCTTTAAAGCATTTGCTTTATTTTTGTCAATTAACTTTATTTCAGTATTCCCACCAGCTGTAGACAAGGTTAAACTCGCTAAATTATATTTTCGCATTAAGATACCTTCACGTGTATCTACATTTTGAATACGAAACAAAGGGATGTTCACTACATTAACAAACCACAAACCATTTCTAACCGTTATTTCTTGGTTTTCTAGCTTATATCTAAATATTTTATATCTATAAATTGGTGCTATAATCCCACCAACAATTATAACAATTAATGCAAGTGTGATATTTATCGTCCATAACCAAAACAATACTTTAGAGCTTATGAAATGTAGCCATATTTTATCAATTATTGTAACAATTGATAAAATTAATATTAATAGGATTACTGTAATTATAGAACTAATACGCATTACTGTTTTACCAGATTTATCCATATAACTATATTCATTCATCAAAATCACCTCTCAAATACCACGACTTTAGTTTCTCCACATTAGTAACCTCACTATATTTCAATCCTATTTCTGCGCTACCAGCAGCTTTAGCAATTATAAACTTAAAGTTCGATAGACTACTACGAATTAGAAAAGGATTTTCTGACATTTGCATCCCTAATAATTTATTGTGTTTAAAGTATGTGCTTTTAAAGCCAAACATGGTTACATTCCGTACAACTAATTCATCACGATTTAAGTTTAAGCCTGAATACTTAATAACGATAAAGCTGTGAAGAATCATTAATAAAATTAAGCACCCTGCAATGACAAACGACCAGACAGACCAATAATAAGTAGAAATCGCTGCACCGATAAGTAATACAAGTGACTCTCTCCAAAAATATCTATGAAACCCTCTCCAAGGCATGCCTAGTTTCGGTTTAGTGAACTTCATGTCTGGAATAAGTTGCTTTATAAGTTCAAATGCTTTTTTTCTCTTAATAAATGGCAAGATCATAACATTACCACCTAGTGTAACATCATCTTTATCTAGACTGTCCATGTCACTGGTAATAACGAAATGAATTGAAGTATAGCCGAATAACTTCCTTAAAAATGATTGACGTTCTACGATTGCTTGCACTCGGTCAGTGGGTACAGTAATGCTTTTAACATTAAACAAACCATATTGAATATTTAATTGTGTACCTTGCTGCGTAACCGTATAATTGAAATTTCTTATTATCTCAATGACAGTTCCAAAAATATAACTTGCTACAATGACCAATACAACAATCATTAAAATAATCATAAACGTAGCTTGAAAGATTTCAGAAAATGTATCTGTAATTTTGTCCCAAGGTATAATGTCATTAAGTGCAAACATAATTGGTGAAAGTGTTGCAAAAGCTACACCAATTACACCACTCGTTAAAGCCATAAATAAAAGTTCTTTAAAATTTAATTTATAGATATTAATAGCGGGTGACTGCATATTTTGCTCTTTTTCAGTATCCTGCTCTGCAAACGAACTATCAGTGTCACTGATTTCGCTATTTTGAGTTAAGCTTTGTTGTTTTTCTTTTAAGGTTTGCTGGATAAAATCACTTTGCTTTTTTGATACAGTATCTAACTCTATACCATCACTTGGTGTTTTAATTTGAAGTATTACCCCACCAACAATTTGATTAATAATACCTTGTGAGGTATCTAGCGTTTGAATTCTCCGTATATTTAACTCTTTTTTTTCTTTGCTAAAAATACCTGTAGCCAAGATAAAATGATCATTTTCAATCCAGTACCTAGTGTTATAAACCTTTAATATTTGTAATACAAACGAGATTAAAAAAATAATAGTAACAATTCCTGGATAAATATATGATTTATAATCAGTAAAATCAAAGTTACGTAAATTAAAAACTAAAAAAATGATAATTAAAATAATATTTTGTTTAATCGCTTCTATTATTCCAGTAATATAAGAAATTGGATGTAATTTTTGAGGACTATACATCGTAATCAGCTCCTCGTAAGTATTCTAAAATGTTATGTTCAAATACTTCAATTTCCTTTGTTAACATCAATGGGAAATCGAGTGAATGTCCAGCTGTCATCAAAGTTAGCTTTGATATATGTAATTGTCTTAATAATGGATTGCTTTTTCTTTTTAAAAATTGTGTACGCTCAAATTTAACAATTTCATACTTTTTAAAAAATAATCCCTTTTTTATTTCAATATAGTGGTCTTTTACACAATAAAATGTGTATTTATACTTCAACCAAGGTCTTAATAGCATATAGATAACATCAAATAGTATTATTGCAATAAATATGTAAATTAAAAAATGCCACCAATTATAATGACTCCATAAAAACACTAATGCCACCATAAATATTAAACTAACAATTAATTCAATAACTTCAAGTATGTAATAATATCTCATTGCTTGCTTAGGGCTTCGCCTAAATTGTTGGTCGTTAGTCATAATTACACTCCTTAATAAAATTTTTCAATTCATTATAACATAGCGATATGCTTGCTTCATTATAGTCTTAGAACTAGATGATCATTCAAATAGTTTCTAATTGTTTTTATAGTTATATACATTTTCTAATCGTTTTTAACGCGTCTGGGTTAATTTAATATATAAAAAAGTCACCCCAATAAATTGGAGTGACTAAACCTAAAATTCATATATGATAAAGTATTTTATTTTTTATGGTCGGCGAATGTGCGACCCTTCATTGATTTTTTGTTGTTTCTATCTGATGATCTATCATTTTTCTTTTTATTGTTGAAGCCGCCTTTATTTGGACGACGATTTCTGCTATCGAATTTGCCGCCACCACGTTTATGGTTTCCACCGCCACGTTTTGGTCCACCTTTACCTTGACGACCTTTGCCTCGAGATAATGGTTTTTCAAATGTTAATTGAACATCAACTTCATCGTTTGATTCAACTAACTCTTGTAGTAATGCTGCTACTAAATTCACATCATTATATTCTTCAAGTAATTCTGTTGCAATACGCTCTAGTCTTGGTTCGCTATCTCTTGACATCCAGTTTTGAACTTTACCTTTAATGTCGTCTTCACGTGCTTTAAGCACTTCTTTACGATGAGGTGGTCTCAATGCTGTCATTTGTCGTTTGTTTGCTTGTTCAATTTGACGGATATAATCCATTTCAATTGGGTTAACAAAAGTGATTGCTACACCTTTTTTACCAGCACGACCTGTACGGCCAATTCTGTGTGTATAACTTTCTGTATCTTGAGGTATATCAAAGTTGTAAACATGACTCACGCCAGATATATCAAGGCCTCTTGCTGCAACATCTGTAGCAACTAAGATATCCAATTGATCGTTTTTAAATTTTTTCAATACTTCTAAACGTTTAGCCTGTGTGATATCACCATGTAAACCTTCAGCTTTATAACCTTTTGAAATTAACGCACTTGTTAGTTCGTCAACACGACGCTTAGTACGACCAAAAACAATTGCTAACTCTGGTTGATGTACATCTAAGAAATTTGTAAATGTATCAAATTTTTCTAATTCTTTTACAATTGTGTAATATTCATCTATTTGAGGATCTGACATCTCATTATTCATAGTTTTAACAATTTCTGGTGATTTCATAAATTGTTGCACTAATGTTTGAATAGCTTTTGGCATTGTAGCTGAAAACAGCATTGTTTGACGTTGTGATGCTGGTATTTTATCCATAATAAATTTCATATCATCAATAAAGCCCATATTCATCATTTCATCAGCTTCATCTAATATTAATGTATGAATATCGTTTGTTTTCAATGTACGACGATTTAAATGATCGATTACACGTCCAGGTGTACCTACAACAATTTGTGGTCCCTTTTTAAGTGATTTAATTTGACGATCTATTGGCATGCCACCAAATACAGTTACTATTTGTACATTTTGACCTGTCGCAAACGTTCTAAGTGATTCAGCAACTTGCATCGCCAATTCTCTTGTTGGTGCTAATATTAATGATTGAACTCCATCTTGTCCTGCCACTTTCTCAATAAGTGGAATACCAAAAGCGCCTGTTTTTCCTGTACCTGTTTGCGCTTGACCAAGAACATCCTTACCTTCTAAGGCAAGAGGGATACTCTCTTTTTGTATAGGAGTGGCCTCATCGAACCCCATTGATACTAGGGTTTCTACCGTTTTATCTGAGATCCCTAATTCTTTAAAATTTTGCAATATAATTCTCCTTTATTTATCTGTATTTCTCTACATATATGTTCATCTAAGTTTCTTCAACTTCTTTATAGTACCACCTCAAGTCTATAATCGCAATAAACCAAATTTATTATAATGGTCTAAATTTCCACATTTATAATCACATTATACTGATAAAATACTGTGATATATAGGTTGTAAGCGTTTAATTTTATTTTTCGGTATTTATTTTTTTCTTTCGAAAAAAATTTGTAGATTAATTTATCTTGATAATTATTAGCAATTTTCAAATATTTAGTAACTTAAATATACTGATTCAAGTTATTAAATATTGCTACATACTATTTTTTAAACAAACAAAAAATAAAACACCACTATTTTCATTATTAAAAGTGATGAAAAATGTGGTGTCTATAATTTTAAATTAGTGCTTCTACAACTTCTTCTAATTGCATCCCTCTTGAACCTTTTATTAATATTTTATCTTGTGGTTCAATATTTGCTTTTAATGACTTAATCAATGCTGTTTTATCTGTATAGTGTTCCGCGGACTTTACAAATGTTTTACCTGTATGATGAATGTGGGCCGCTTCTTTTCCATAAGTATATAACGCATCGATTTGTTTATTAACTAAATAATCTCCAACCGCTTCATGCATTATTTGGCTGTCAGGACCCAATTCTAAGACATCACCCAATACAAGTATTTTTCGGCCTTCCATACTACTGAGTGTATCAATTGCCGCTTTCATGCTAGTTGGACTAGCATTATATGCATCATTAATAACAAGTATACCTGAATCAGTATGATGTTGCTCCATTCTCATACCTGTGAGTTGAACATCTTGAATATTTTGATATATCGTTTCGTAACTCAGATTCAATCTTTTACCAACAGCAATAGCTATAGTCGCATTTTTCATATTATGTTCACCTAAGATAGGTAATTCATAATTTTCAGCTCCATTAATATTAAAAACAATACCTGTATCATCTATATTGTCAATTTGACAGACCAAATCATTATTTTCTTTTTTACCTATACTGATTAAATCTAAATCCACTAATTTATCAACATGCGGCTTTAATAATGGTTCATCACCATCATAAATAAATAAGCCATGAGGTTTAAGGCCAATTGTAATTTCGGATTTAGCTTTCGCTATACCTTCACGCGATCCTAAATCTTGCATATGTGATTCACCAATATTAGTAATGATTGCAATATCTGGATTAACTAATTGTGATAATGCTTCAATTTCATGAAAACCTGACATACCCATTTCTAAAATAGAAATTTCTGTGTCTTGATCTAATTGCAAAATGGTTAATGGCATACCGATTTCATTGTTATAATTTCCTTGCGTTTTTTTCACTTTGAATTGAGGCTTCAATACACTTTCAATCATATCTTTAGTCGTTGTTTTACCGTTAGACCCAGTAACAGCAATCACATGCGGATTAACAAACGCCAAATATGCTTTGGCTAATTGCTGCAATGCTTCCAATGTATCATCTACCCAAATAATCGGACCGGAAATTTGAGGATCTAATACGCTGTCTTTCTGATAAAATGCTGCACCAGCACCATCTTTCAATGCTTGATTCACAAATTTATGTCCATCTACGTGTTCTCCTTTAAATGGAATAAATAAATTTTGTTCGTCAATTTTTCTTGAGTCTATAGAAACACCTTTAATTGTGTAATCTAAATAATCATTATTAATCTCACAAGGAATCCATTCTTGGATTTGTTCTAAAGTTACTTCAATCATGATTTAACCGCCTCAGTCAATTTTGTATTTATTTTTCTTTTTATCTTCGTGTTTTTCTTTTGCTAATTCAATTAATTTACTTATGAGTTCTGCATAGCTGACACCCATATTTTCCCACAAACTTGGATACATACTATAAGCAGTGAAACCAGGCATTGCATTTGTTTCATTAATAAAAATTTGATTATCTTCAGTTACAAAGAAATCTGCACGTAATAATCCTGAACAATCTGTTGCTTTAAAAGCTTCTACAGCCATATTTCTTAAAGTCATTTTCACTTCATCATTTAAGTCAGCTGGAATATCTAATTTGATTTTCCCATCTTTATATTTAGCTTTATAATCATAAAAGGCAACATCTTTAACTACCTCGCCAGGCCATGTCGTTTCAGGATAATCATTACCTAAGACAGCAACTTCAATTTCTCTAGCATCGATGCCTTGCTCAATCACTAATTTACGATCGAATTGAAATGCTTCTTCTATACCTCTTTTTAATTCTTCCTCATCGTTACACTTACTAATACCTACGCTTGAGCCTAAATTCGCAGGTTTCACAAATACAGGGTATTCTAACTTATCATGTACTAATTTAAGAATATTGTTTTCATATTTTTGATATTCGCTTCTTAAGAAACTTACATAGGGTAACTGAGGTAATCCTCTATGTGCAAATAGTTGTTTCATCACAAGCTTATCCATTGAACTTGAGGCTGCTAACACACCATTACCAACATATGGTATATCTAATACTTCAAATAAACCTTGAATTGTCCCATCTTCACCATTCGGTCCATGTAATAATGGGAAAACTGCACTATATGCTGTGCCTAGGCTTCCTTCATTCAATAATTTGGAAATTTCTCCAGCAGGAACTTCTGCTAATCGTAACGTATCTATGTCATCTATAGGATCTACGATATTTTCTTTCTTTTTCCAATCACCATCGTTTGTTATGTAAATAATGTCCACTTGATATTTTTCTTTATCAATCGCATTTAAGACATTTTGTGCTGTTAATATTGAAACATCATGTTCAGCACTTTTACCTCCATATACGATACAAACATTTTCTTTAGCCATATTTTAGCCTCCATATAGAATTCTTAAACTACATCATATCACGATTTATTAGCATTTTGCATTTGTTATGTAGTAGTAAAATCATTGTTTTTTATTAGTATATTGAAGTTTTTTAAGTATTTAAAGTGAAAACTTTAAATACTCGCATAATAATTATTTAAGTTTTACATACCCTACTTCTAGCAAAATCGTATAAAGTTCGGTAAAATCTATATATACTACATATTATTGAAATAATAGTTTTCCAAAGGAGTAAGAAATGAATACTTCACGTCAATCAAAAAATAATCATTGGATCCGAAAAATAGACTGGATTTTAGTTGGCTTCATCGCATTATTCGCTATCATTAGTATTACATTAATTAGTTCTGCTATGGGTGGAGGCCAATATAGCGCTAACTTTAGTATACGTCAGATATTATATTATGTTTTTGGAGCAATCATCGCATTGTTAATAATGTTAATTTCACCTAAAAAACTTATGAAATATACATATTTACTTTATATTATACTTTGTTTCTCATTGTTATTATTACTGATTATTCCAGAAACTCCCATCACACCGATTATTAATGGAGCAAAAAGTTGGTATACATTTGGTCCAATCAGTGTCCAACCATCTGAATTTATGAAAATAGTTATGATTTTAGCATTAGCTAAAATTGTAACAAAACATAATCAATTTACTTTTAACAAATCTTTAGAAACTGATTTTAAATTATTCTTTAAAATTATCGGTATAGCCTTTATACCAATGGTACTTATATTATTGCAAAATGATTTAGGTACGACACTAGTTATTTTTGCGATTATTATCGGGGTTATGATAATCAGTGGAATAACGTGGAAAATACTAGCCCCTTTATTAATAGGTGCAGTCGTTATCGCGTCGACAGTAATATTATCAATAATTTATAAACCTTCTATTTTAGAAAATAGTTTCGGCATTCAACCTTATCAATTAAGCCGTATCAATTCTTGGCTCGATCCTTATACTTATAGTAGTGGGGATGGATTTCATTTAACTGAGTCACTTAAAGCGATTGGATCTGGTCAATTATTTGGAAAGGGATTCAATCAAGGTGAAGTTTATATTCCAGAAAATCACACTGATTTTATTTTCTCGGTTATCGGGGAAGAATTTGGTTTTATAGGATCTGTCATTTTGATATTGATTTTTCTAGCGTTTATTTTTCATCTAGTACGACTTGCTACTAAAATAGAATTACCATTTAGTAAAATTTTCATCATTGGATTTACGACTATGATACTATTCCATATCTTAGAAAATATTGGTATGACTATTCAACTATTACCAATTACTGGTATACCATTACCATTTATTAGTTATGGTGGTAGCTCATTATGGAGTTTAATGTGTGGTATAGGTGTTATATTATCAATTTATTACCACCAATCTAGACAATATACAACACAAAACAAATAAATACTTATCTCAAACTGTCGACAAAGTCTCCGACTTTGTCGGCAGTTTTTTGTACACGCTTTCCGCGGGCACTGCCTTAGCCTGTAGTCTTCGGCTAGTGCGATTCCGCAGGAGTCGGCTCAAATCACTGCCAATATTATACGAAAAATATTATAATATATATAAATTAAACAGTGGTGGTGTTTATTTTGTTGAATAAATCAATTGATAAAAGATAGATCAAGATGTTTCCAACGCTTTTATTTATGAATTTGAACTTACCATTCAATCACACGCACTAAATGAGCTATGAAGCAATCTAATTTATTTAAAATGATTGCTTCTGTCCAACCATTTAAGACTGGCTGTCAATATAACAATAAGAGGCTGAGACAATAAATTTGTCTCAGCCTCTTAAATTTTGCATATATGCTTTATTCTTAGTACGGGTAACTCACTATTTCAATTCGTTAGCGGCTTTCACAGTCGTTGGTAAAGTATGCATGACTTCTAATCTTGATTTAGTTTTCTTTATGTTTACCCCTAATGATGATAATAGTTTAACTACATTTTGAATCTTTTCGTTATCTTTACTCATATCATCACTCCTAACTTCTAGCTTCTATTCTATTTTACCCTATTTATTTACAAATTACTACATGTTATTGAAATTTTCTTTATTTTTATAAAATAATTTTTGTTTTATTACGTAGTTTTAAAATTTTCACTTAATAATTATTTTAACTATTAAAATTCAAAAATAGAATATAAGTTAGTGCGAGTTTATTGATAATTTCATACCAATCTTATATGACATGATATGCGTAAGATAACATTTCAATAGCATTGGCAAACTTAATATAAAATTTCAAATCCTAAATCATATATGTCTTTTTCTAAATTGTTTAAACTCGCTGGTGTTTCAAATTCTATAAACACTTGAGCTTTTTCAATATCAACTAAGACATGGTTCACACCGATGATTTGTGATAATTTATTTTCTATTTGAAGCTTATCTTGTTTATGGTTTATTTTACTTAAATAAATAATTTGTGATTCCATTAACGTCACCTGATCTAGTCTTTCATTAACTTTTGAAAAGTCACTAATAACTCATCCATCGCTTCTTGTTGTTCACCTTGATTTACTTTATCCATGATACAACTTTTCATATGATGATCCAACAGTTTCGTAGCAACACTGTTAAGTGCTGATCTTGTTGCTCTTATTTGTGTAAGTACATCATCACAATATACATCTTCATCTACCATACGATTGATTGCTCTCACTTGTCCTTCAATGCGGTTCAAACGAGATTTTAAATTTGATTTAATTTGTTCAGAATGATGCGCTTTTTGCAATTCGGCCATGGTTCAACGCCTCCTCTTAATATAGTTTTTATAATATACCCCTGTCAGGTATTAGTCAAGTGATAAAAACGTGGTACCATGTTACAATGATTAAGAATTTATCAATTGTAAATTAATTGAATAGCAATTTGGAGGTTTAATATGATAGATATTTTTGCTATAACGTACAACCATACGAACGTCATCATTAATGTCATTCTGATTGGCGCATTTATATTAAACCTAATCTTTGCATTTACAATTATCTTTATGGAGCGACGATCTGCAGGTTCTGTTTGGGCATGGATATTGGTTTTGGGTCTTATACCTATTTTAGGTTTTATCGTATATTTACTTTTTGGTCGCCAAATCCAACGAGAACATATCTTTAGTTTAGATGAAGAAGATAAAGTCGGCATTGAAATGATTGTAAATGAACAACTAGAAGCCTTGAAAAATGACGACTTTTCTAAAGGCAATCATCAGATCGTGAAATTTAAAGATATGGTGCAAATGTTATTGTATAATAATGCGGCTTTCTTAACTACTGATAATGATATAACCATTTTTGTAGATGGAAAAGAAAAATTTGATTCACTCATTGAAGATATATATAATGCCAAAGATTATATACATATTCAATACTATATTTTCCGTAATGATCAATTAGGAAAACGAATATTGACAGCATTAGAACATAAGCTTAATGAAGGTGTCGAAGTGAAAATGCTTTATGATGATATGGGCTCTAGAGGTTTATCAATTAAAGACTTTAAAGCTTTTAGAAAAAAAGGTGGACTCGTAGAAGCATTCTTCCCTTCTAAATTACCATTAATCAATTTGAGAATGAACAACCGTAATCATAGAAAAATTGTTGTTATCGATGGACATATCGGTTACGTAGGTGGTTTTAACGTCGGTGACGAATATTTGGGACTTAAGAAAAAGTTTGGCTATTGGAGAGATACACATCTCCGTATTGTTGGTGATGCTGTTAACGCTTTACAACTACGCTTTATGCTAGACTGGAACTCACACTCAACACGTGATAACTTAAAATATGAAGAACGCTATTTCCCAGATGTAGATTCAGGTGGCACAACCGGTGTACAAATTGCTTCAAGTGGTCCTGATGAAACGTGGGAACAGATAAAATACGGTTATTTAAAAATGATTGCTTCTGCAAAGCATTCTATTTATATACAATCGCCATATTTTATACCCGACCAAGCATTTCTAGACGCTGTTAAAATTGCGTCATTAGGTGGCGTGAATGTTAATATCATGATACCCAATAAACCGGACCATCCTTTTGTTTATTGGGCAACATACAATAACGTTGCTTCTTTATTAGATGCTGGTGTGAATATTTTCCACTACAATAACGGGTTCTTACATTCTAAAACTCTTGTGATTGACGATGAAGTTGCCAGTGTTGGTACAACAAATATGGATCACCGTAGCTTCACATTAAACTTTGAGATAAATGCATTTATCTATGACACACATATAGCTAAAGCTTTAAGAGTGGCTTTTGAAAATGATTTAAACGTTTCTTATAGACTAACGAAAGCATTATATGAACAGAGAAGTTTATGGGTCAAATTTAAAGAAGGCATCTCAAGATTATTATCCCCTATTTTATAGAATAATTAGTAGTCCGAGGCTTATCATATGTCTCGGACATTTTTAATCTTAGTAATTGTACGTGTCTAAAATATGTTTCTTTATATATGAATTTTTAAAGTATATACATACTTTTGAGTCATTCTTATTTAGCTATACGGCGTTTTATCTTAGAAAATCTTAAAAATATTGATTTTTTCTCACTACTTGAACATATTAAAATATTTTTCAAAAATATTTTAACCTCAAATTTTATTTACTAATTTAATTTTCTCAAAATGGAGGCAATTTTATATGACAGATAATGACATAATCTCTAAAGCACAAGACTATATGACATCTTTTCACTGTGATGATACAACTGGACATGATGTTGCACATGTAAAACGTGTTACAAGATTAGCAAAATATATTGCTATGAATGAACAACAAGGTCATTTACTCACCATTCAATTAGCAAGTATTTTACATGACACCATAGACGAAAAACTTACCAATACCAAAGAAGCAAAAATAAAATTAGTACAATTTCTTAATCATTTGGAACTTGATTATACGTTACAACAAAATATATTACATATCATTGAACATATAAGTTATAAAAATGGTAAGAATGATCATATTCAATTGTCAATTGAAGGACAAATAGTTCGTGATGCAGATCGTTTAGATGCTATTGGTGCAATTGGTATAGCACGCACGTTTCAATTTGCAGGTTATTTCGGTGAACCTATGTGGATTGAGCATCAATCCTATAACATAGATGAATCTAATCAACCATATTTTGATTGGGAGCCTTCTGCAATTAAACACTTTTATGAAAAATTATTTAAACTTAAATCTCTTATGCATACTAAAACTGCAAAAAATTTGGCACAACAACGCCATGAATATATGAAAAATTATGTAGATACTTTTTTTAAAGAATGGTATTTTTAAAATTTTAATAATGGTAGTTACAGATTGACTTTTAAAATTTGATGGTTTATTAACTATCGAAATTAAATTACATTTATTTAAAATAAACAGAAAATATTGGGACATAAATTCCAGAAAAATAGCACTCAGATGATTTTTTTAATTCATCTAAGTGCTTCTTTTTATTCCATACTCCGTATTGTTGGCTTGCTATCTGAGGGAACAGATTCAGCCAGTAGTCTTCAGCTTGTCCTATTCCCTCAAGCGTTCCGCCAAAATACGTCGTATTTATATGTATTTATCACGACATGTTAATGAAATCTTTGAAACAATCCCTAAAAATGTACTTGATGAATGCAAACATCATTGTAGTGTTACATCATATCAAAATGATATTAAAAATCATTCTATATATTTACTCACAATCCGTATGCTCTGGTAGTAAAATAGAAAAACTACTTTATAATCGTATCCGAATGATGTGGTTGTCACAAAATCAAATATAAAATGAAAAAGGCAATTTCTATATTATTTCAATAGAAATTGCCTTTTTTACTTATCCAAGAACTTTATGTCTCAGACGCTTCTTATGCTTTATACCTGCTATTTATTATGTACCAGGTTTGTCATTTTAATTAATGATATGACGCACTATTTCTTTTTAGATTTCTTAGGAGCTACTTGTGTATTCTTGCCTTTGCTAGGTTTATCAGAATCATTATTCTTCATTGCTTCAATCATTGGAGCAACTTCCTTTTTAGCAAGGTTAGAATAATACATGTTGGCAACTTGAGTTTGTACAATCAAGAATGCCGCACTGACTGACCAATAAAGACCTAATGCAGACGCAGAACTTAAAGAAATCCAAACAATCATAATTGGAGAAATAATCATCATCATATATCCCATTTGACGTTGTTCATTCGGCATACTCTTACTTGATACATATGCTTGTAAGAAGTATAAAATACCAGCGATAATTGTAATCCAAATATCAGGTTGTGACAAATTGAACCATAAGAAATTTGGGTGTTCAGTAAATCCACCACTTGAAGGGTATTTTAATACGAAGAATAAGCCCATAATGATTGGCATTTGAATTAAGATTGGTAAACAACCTAACATGCTCTTCATTGGATTCATATCGTATTTTTTATATACTTCCATCATTTCTTGGTTTGCAGCCATTTTTTCTTCTTGCGTTCTTGAACGCTTAACTTTTTCTTGAACTGCATCGATATCTGGTTTTGCAACCTTCATCTTTTCTCGCATCATATGACTATTTTTATAGTTTGATAACATGAAAGGCAATAATACAACACGTATTGCCAATACAAGTACTACTATTGCTAAACCATAATCATTGTTAAAACTTGTTCCCAACCAATGAATTAATTTGTCCATCGGTTCTACAAACGTATTAAAGAAAAATCCATCTCTATTTTCAGGTTTAGAATAGTCACAGCCTGCTAATAAGACCATTACACCTAATAAAAAAGGTAGTAGCGCTTTCTTTTTCATTTTTCCACCTCTAATGATATATTCACATAAAATTTATTTTATCATACTCAAAGGAAAGTAGAAAACAAAAAAAGAAATTTTCCGCATTATTCAACAGTTTGTAAAAATTGTTGTACAGTTTCTGGGATATTTGAACTTTTCGCGATGGCTGAAATGATTGATAATCCATCTGCACCATGATTCATAATTATTTCAGCATTTTTTGTATGAATACCTCCAATTGCAACAATTGGAAAACCTTGAACTTTAGTTCTTAATGTTTGAATCATTTCCGGCCCTACTGGAGCTTTAGCATCTGATTTCGATCCAGTATGATACATCGGTCCAACACCGATATAATCAACGTTGGATAAGTCAGATGCTTGATATTCTTCTAAGTCACTTACACTAAGTCCTATTATTTTATCGGTAAATGCACTAGCGAATACATCAACATTTGCATCATTTTGTCCTACATGTATTCCATCTGCATCTATAACATTTGCTAAGTCTACATCATCATTAACAATAAAAGGAACACTGTAACTTTTACATAAAGAGAATAACTTTTGTGCAAGCTCTATTTTGGCATTTCCAGTTAATGAGCCCTCTCCTTTTTCTCGAAATTGAAACATTGTAATCCCAGATTCTAAAGCTTCAGTCACAACATCTATGATTGATTTGTTCTTTGGTATATCTTGCGTTCCACAAATAAAATATAGCTTTAAATACTCTTTATTAAACATAGTTACACCTCTTGCTTATTATGATATTGTAGATATGTTTCAAAAGTAATGTTGTATAATGCATTTAATAACTCCACTTTAAAAGTACCAGGTCCTGCTGAAATTTGTTCAGCTTGTTCAGCAGCGATATTATATATAGATACCGCTTCTATTAATGCATTTATAGATGGATCTTCTAATTCAACAAAACTTGCAACTATAGCTCCTAATAAACAACCAGCACCAGTTATTTTTGCCAACAATGAAGATCCGTTAGATAGTTTAAATATGCGTTCATTTTGAGCAATGACATCCTCTTTGCCAGTGATAACAATCGACGTATTAAAATGTTCATATGCTTCATTTGCAATCGATACTGAATCTAAACTATTATCACTATCAGTTCCTTTCATTTTTGTATCACTGTTAATTAACGTTAAAATTTCAGAAGCATTACCTTTAATAACAGTAACTTTTATTTCATTCAGAAATCTTTTACAAAAATCGTTGCGATATTGTGAAGCACCTACAGCAACAGTATCAAATATAATCGGTTTGCCAAGTTGATTCGCTGTTTTTGCGATTTTAAAAATATCTTGTTCTCTTTCTTTTGTTAACGTACCGATATTTATTAACAATGCTTTTGCAGCTGTCAGCATATCATATGCTTCTTCAGGTGCCTCACTCATTGCTGGACTAGCACCAAGACTTAACAAACCATTCGCAGTAAAATTTTTCACTACATCGTTCGTATAACATATTACAAGCGGTTGATCCGCTCTTAATTTTTCCAAATTATTCATCATCTAAACCAACTTCCTTCATATATGCAAAATGGTTTACTGGTCCTCTACCAAAACCAATTTCAGGTGTATGTTTAATACTAAGAGAAATAAATTTTTTTGCTTTTTGAACTGCATCAAACATAGATTTCCCTTTAGCTAACTCTGCGGTAATAACGGCTGAAAAAGTACATCCAGTTCCATGTGTATGTTTGGTATCATATCTTGGTTCTTCAAAAGTATACACATCATCTTGCGTAAATAAATAATCTATAGATTTATTTTCATCATTTGAATGCCCACCTTTTATAACTACACCTTTGCTACCAATTTCATTGATAAATATATTGCCAGCTTGATAAATAGATTGTTGATCATTAATAGTAATGCCAGTAATTTCCTCAGCTTCTGGTAAATTAGGTGTCGCTATTGTAGCATAAGGCAATAAAATATTTTGTAAGTTAGCTTTGGCATCATCATCCATTAGTGAATCACCACTTTTCGCTAACATAACCGGATCAATTACATAAGGAATATCATCATATTTTTTTAAATATGTTTGAATAATCTCCATCATTTCTTTTGATGCAATCATACCAGTTTTCAAAGCATGTGGCAGTTCATCGGAAAATACACTTTCCATTTGCTCTTCTAACCATGTTGAATCTAGATTATGAATGTGCTGTACGCCTTTTGTATTTTGTGCCACAATACTAGTTATTGCTGCCATACCATATACACCACATGCATGAAATGATTTCAAATCTGCCATGACACCTGCGCCACCTGTAGGGTCTGTTCCTGCAATCGTTAATGCTATTTTAGGTTTATTCATTTGTTTGACCTCCATATAACCAATTTTCTTGTATATAAGCCATATTAAAGAAATTTCGTTCATGTATCGTACTTTGTAAGAAACAAGATTTTATTGCCTCTTTTTCTTCAACAGAAATATTTTGAGTTAACCGGTCCATTAAACCATCGAAGATATTTACTAATTCATCCATTTCTGTGCTATAAAATTCAAACCATTTTGATAAAATTGAGTCTTTATTTAATTCATTATCTTTCAATGCTTCTTTAGCAATCACCTGATACACATACGGACATGGTGCCATTGCTGCAATTGTATATGCTGCATTTTCTTTTGAATAAGCATTGAAATACATATGTTTGATATAATGGTCTCCACTTGGTGGCCAAACTTTTTCTTGGACGATTTCATCATAGTTTTCTTGTACGTATGCCGCTAATATTTCATGTGCTTCTACTTCACCATCAACTATAAATTGAATTTGTTCTACTAAAAATTGGACTTCTTCCAATCTATTCATTTTTGGTATTAGCAATGCATATATATTTGCAAATTCTTTTAAATACGAAGCATCTGCTCTTAAGTAAAATTTCAAAGCTTCGTTAGAAATCGTACCGTGTAACATTTCTTGAATAAACGAATCATTATAAATATCCTCAATAATTGGTTTTGAAGCTTCTTTTAATTCCTGTGAAAACAACAAATTTAGCCCTCCTAATTAAAAAAACTACATCCCCGTAGGAATGTAGTTTATTAATAAATATATTAGAGCAATTTTCCAAATATTAATGAACGCTACTTTCCTACGTTGGTCTTAACCAAATCAGGTTATAAGGGTCTGAATTTCTCATCTCAGCCATAAGGCTCCCCTAGTAGTTTTATAATGTATTTATATAAAACATATCAAAGTATACCACCTATTGCAATAAAATGAGTTATATCAACTATGACCATTTAAAAAATATTTAACAAAAGAGTATTCATGGTATGAATTTTCTCCAAACATTTATACAGAAATATGATTATATTACCACTTATATACTTCCGATATTTAAGATAGAAAAAATGAGTTAGTCTCTAAGTTTACCTGCGCTATTTCCTATATAATAAAAAAAGCTAAGACAATTAAATTGTCTTAGCTTTGTATAATAATATATTACATTATTGTTATATTATGCAGTAACCCATTGTGAAGCGCCAACTTCGTCATATAATTTTTGAGCTGCAGCATCTTGAACTGATTCTGGTGCGTTAGCTGCTGGTTGACCTTGATATTCAGCTGGAGCTACTGAATCCCATGTACTTTGTAAGAATTGGAACTTACCTGAAGCACCTGATGATGGATTTGTAGCATGAATATCGCCACCTGATTCACGTTGCGCGATTTGTTGTAAGTGTGCATTCACACCTGATGAACTATTTGAAGCTTCATTTGAACTTGATGATTGAGTTGAAGCTTTTGTAGTTGCTTCTTGTTGTGGTTGTTGTGTTTGTTCAGTTTGTGGAGCAGCTTGTTGAGCTGGTTGCTCAGTTTGTGCTTCTTGTGCTGGTTGTTCAGTTTGTGTTTGTTGAGGTTGTTCAACAGAAGTTGTTTGTTCTGATGAAACATCTTCACTAGAACCTCCACCAAAACTCCATGACCATGTTTGGCCATCTGATTCAAAATTATAGTTTGTACCATTGAAATTAAAATTATAGTTATATGCACCCTCTTGTACAGGTGATGCATTTAATTGTTCTGGATTAGATTGTGCTAAGTTTGCTAATTCTGCTTTGTCAACACCTTGTTCAGCTGCGTCTGCTGAGTTTCCTGCTGCGAATCCTGTTACGCCTAAGCCTACTGCTAATGTTGAAGCTAATACTGTTTTTTTCATTTTTAAAAATTCCTCCTATAAGGTAAATAATTTTTTCGTTATGATTAATTTGCAAGTACAACTATAACATCTAAAAAACAGTAGCAGGTTACAGCCAAATAAAAAAGTACACCTTTTCTTTACACGGGTATTACATTTTCAAAATAGTATAAAAGCATAACTTTTCACTTTAAAAACTGCTATGAAAGTTTATACTAGTAATAATAAAAAGTATGTTGTGTAATGATATTGTAATTTATCTGATTATTCTGTATTATATTAGTATGAATTTTGGCTTTTTTATAATGGATATGTTTGCTATATAAGTATGTATATTAGCTATTCCTATTGAATCATTTTTGAGTTAATAGGAATAGCCTGATAGAAGTATAATTCAATAGTAGGATTAAATGTATATTAGATTTGATGGGTTAAATTAATGGGGAGTTGGAAATGCCTGAAACTTTATACAATTTCATAAATATCGTTTTCCTCTAAATGAAATTTATTAATAAGTTCTTGATTTGGGACTATTGGAAGTGGGTCAAAAAGTGCTTCATCTTCATTTTTAGAGCGTGGGGACATAAATTTAATAGTTTCAATAAAAACTTCTGATACAAAATGCATCTGTCCTTCTTTTTCAAATTTTCTCGATTGCATTTGTCCAGTTATACCAACTAATGAGCCTTGATTGATATATTTTTCGACATTATTAGCAATTTTTCCGAATGCTTTACAGAATAAATAATCACAAATATCTTTTTGATTTTTATCTTTATAATTTCTTGAAACAGCTACGCAAAATGTAGCTAGTTTATTTCCCTCCTTATCATAAATTTTAGGGTCTTTTGTTAGTCTCCCTACAATGACAATACTGTTAATCATATGTCACCTCCTTTATAAGCTAATCATAAAAAATTCACATGATTCCGTCAAAACACATTTTTTAAAATTTAAAATAGTAATCGAATACTTATTTCTACTTTTTTCACCTTTCTCATAGAAAATTACGTTATAATAATAATATAAATGCATTTTTTGTAGAGTTTAAATTAATTAAATGGATGTGAGACGATGAAAACATTTAAAGCCGTTCGATTTCAAATCGTATCAGAGAATGGTGGCGTGACTGAGTACGAATTAGAAGATGGTGTCATTATCAATAAGGAAAACAGTGGCACTGGCTGGTTGCTTGAAATCGTCATATCAGATTATCACTATGAAACTATGAAAGCATATATGGAAAACGAGACATTACTAGACATACGTGTCGTTATCACTAGACCTGCTAACGATCCAGCTTTGTTTGATGCGACCATTAAACATATCATTCAATTAGAAGATACAATTTCTGTTGTTTGTGAATGTCATATTTACACATTGAGACAAGTTTACGCTGAAAGTTTATTAGAACAATTAATAGATGAAGGTTTAACTGGCGACGACTTGAAGAAATCATTTAATAGATTGATGCAATCTAAACCAAGACTTAAAGATGAAAAAATTGATAAATAAAAAATAGTGTTACATTCTGTTGAAAACAGTCTGTAACACTATTTTTATATACTATTTATCTTGCAAAGCAAATGTTAACTCACAACTACATGCTAATTGTCCATCAACTGTTGCTTTAGCACTACCCTTACCTATAGGACCTCTGAGCTTCGTTATTTCAACTTCTAAGCGCAAAGTATCTCCTGGGGTTACTTGTTTTTTAAAACGACATTTATCGATACCAGCAAATAGTGCAAGTTTACCTTTATTTGCTTCACTATTTAACATAGCAACTGCACCTGTTTGGGCTAAAGCTTCAGTAATTAATACACCAGGCATTACAGCATATTCTGGAAAATGACCTTGAAAGAATGGTTCATTACCTGAAACTTGCTTAATGGCCACACATCGTTGACCTTCATCGTATTCTACGACACGATCAATTAATAAAAATGGTTGCCTATGTGGAATAATCTCTTTTATTTGGTTGTAGTCAAAAATTGTTTCCATAATTTGCTTCCTCCAACTATACTTCTATCTATTTCCAATTTATTAATATATTATAACATTAATCTTGTGTTCTTTTGATATCAGCACCTAATGCTTTCAATTTACCATGTAAATCAACATATCCTCTGTCTAAGTGTTTTAATTCAGTAACATATGTTGTACCTTCAGCCACTAGGCCTGCTAAAATTAGTGCTGCTGCAGCACGTAAATCTGTTGCTTTAACTTGAGTACCTTGAAGTTCACTTTTACCTTCAATTTTTGCACTTCTACCTTCTACAGTAATTTTAGCATTCATTCTTTTAAATTCACCGACATGCATAAATCTATTTTCAAACACAGTTTCAGTTACTACTTTGTGCCCTTTTGCAGTTAATAATAACGCCATCATTTGTGATTGCATATCTGTAGGGAAACCAGGATGCGGAAGAGTTTTGATATCTATTGGTTTCAATTCGTTTTCGGCACTTACACGAATTGCATCATCAAAATATTCTAGATTAACTCCCATTTCTTCTAGTTTATAAACTAAGCTCGTCATATGTTCTTTGATTGCACCGTTTACTAAAACATTTCCTCTTGTAATTGCACCGGCAATTAATAATGTACCTGCTTCTATTCTATCAGGTATAATTGAATGCTCAACGCCATATAAAGCTTCAACGCCTTCAATCGTGATCGTGTCCGTACCGGCTCCTAATACATTTCCACCCATTTCATTGATATAATTAGCCAAATCAACGATTTCTGGTTCTCGTGCGACGTTTTCTAAAACAGTTTTACCATCAGCTAAAGAAGCTGCCATTATAATATTTTGTGTCGCACCTACGCTAGGAAAATCTAAGTGAATCGTTGTACCTTTCAATCCATTAGTTGTGTTTGCGTATATAAAACCACCATCCATATGGATTTCTGCACCAAGCTCTTCAAAACCTTTAATATGCTGTTCAATCGGTCTAGAACCAATAGCGCAACCACCAGGTAAAGCCACTTTGGCATGACCTAATCGTGCCAATAATGGGCCCATAACAAGAATACTTGCTCTCATCTTACTTACATATTCATATGGTGCTTCTTCATTTAATTGTTTTGTTGCATCTACTGTAACTTCTTCTTGCTCTTTATTATAAGAAACATCAGCATTTAATGTTGATATTACATTATTAATTGTTTCTACGTCACTAAGTGCTGGTACATTTTTTAACTTGCTCACGCCTTTTGATGCTAATAGTGATGCTGTCAATACTGGTAATACTGCATTTTTTGCACCTGAAACTTTCACTTCACCAGTTAATTTTTTACCACCATTAATTTCTATCTTATCCATCTTAAATCCTCCACTTAACTACTTATAAATTGCCTTTAATTTTCAATCAAACTTACTACTAAATTATATCGATAATCATGCGTAATATA
The DNA here is from genome assembly GCF_017891615.1 of Staphylococcus sp. GDY8P198P. Classification (NCBI taxonomy): domain Bacteria; kingdom Bacillati; phylum Bacillota; class Bacilli; order Caryophanales; family Staphylococcaceae; genus Staphylococcus; species Staphylococcus sp. GDY8P198P. Next base: position 65,967 of record NZ_JAESJQ010000003.1, on the reverse strand, counting down.
CAATTATTTGAATTATTGTGCCAAATATTTTATTTGTGTAGAAAATTGTAACAAATCTACAATAAAATTGCTGACTGAAGTCCCGATTAATATTGCTAAAAATATCATACAAATTTGAACTTGTACTGGAAAACCTTTTTTAAAAAATTGTTCCAATCTCACTGCATTCAATGCCCAATAGGCAATGCAAATACAAAGGACATGTAAGATGAGATGTACAATTGAAAACTGTCCCAAATATTCCATAATTATTCTCCTTGCTAAACACTATTTATATATTTTACACGAAACACTATGCAAAAGATACTTAATAATGAGATAACTGACATTTAAATAATAAAGCGTCAATTTAGTATTATTTTCCCATTATATATGACATATATGCATAACAATTAAAATTAAATACTTTTAATTATTTTAGTCATTTATCAATTATTTTCTTCCTTTATAAATGATTATGAAAAATCATATGTAAATGTAAGTCTTCATAAAAATATTTTAATATAGTAAATACAAGCTATTACTTAAATCAATATGTCATTGATAATCATACGCTAAAATTTTGATTTTAACATGTCTTAATCAAAAAATAGAAAAAAGTCGACAAAGTTTTATACTTTGTCGACTTTTTTGATAAACATAATAGAATATCTTATATTCATTATTGTAATTGAGCGACACGAAGACGGTTATTAGCACGATCTAATGCGCGTTTGGCTCTATTTATGTCACTGCTATCTTCTTCATTGTTTAAATGAGATTCTGCTCTTGATTTTGCTAATTCTGCTCTAGCGACATCAATTTCATTCGCAGGCTCTGCAGTTTGAACAATGATTGATAATTTATCTTGTCTTACTTCAACAAAACCTTCACTCACTGCAATATATTCTGAACCACCGTCAAAATTAATTTTGGCATAGCCAATTTCAAGTGCTGCAACTGTTGGAATATGTCCATACATGACACCGATTTCTCCAGCAGTAGTTTGTAATACTGCAAGAGTAACATCTTCTCGGTCGTAAACAGAACCATTAGGAGTGACAATATTTAGGCTTAATGTATTCATTATCCATACCTCCTAATTTTAAACTTCAACACCCATATCTTTAGCTTTTTCAATTACTTCATCCATACTTCCAACTAGACGGAATGCGTCTTCTGGAATATGATCGTAATCACCATTTAATATTGCTTTGAAGCCTTCTACTGTTTTTTGAACAGACACATAAGATCCTTTTTGGCCAGTAAATTGTTCAGCAACGTGGAAGTTTTGTGATAAGAAGAACTGAATACGACGTGCGCGTTCTACAGTTTGTTTATCTTCTTCAGAAAGTTCATCCATACCTAAAATAGCTATAATATCTTGTAACTCTCTATATTTTTGTAAAGTAGATTGTACTTCACGTGCTACTTCATAATGTTCTTGGCCAACAATTGATGGGTCAAGCGCTCTAGAAGTAGATGCTAAAGGATCAACTGCAGGATAAATACCCATTTCAGTTAATTTACGTTCTAAGTTTGTAGTTGAATCTAAGTGGGCAAATACTGCAGCTGGTGCTGGGTCAGTATAATCATCGGCTGGTACGAATACCGCTTGAATTGATGTTACAGAACCTTTAGTTGTAGAAGTAATACGTTCTTGTAATTGTCCCATTTCAGTTGCTAACGTTGGCTGGTAACCAACAGCTGAAGGCATACGACCTAATAACGCAGAAACTTCTGAACCAGCTTGTGTAAATCTAAAGATGTTATCTATGAATAATAGAACATCTTGTCCTTGTTCATCACGGAAATATTCAGCCATAGTTAAACCAGAAAGTGCTACTCGCATACGCGCACCAGGTGGTTCGTTCATTTGTCCAAATACCATTGCTGTCTTTTTAATAACACCACTATCACTCATTTCAAAATATAGGTCATTACCTTCACGAGTACGTTCACCTACACCAGCAAATACTGATATACCGCCGTGCTCTTGAGCGATATTATTGATTAATTCTTGAATTAATACGGTTTTACCAACACCGGCACCACCGAATAATCCAACTTTACCACCTTTAATATATGGTGCTAATAAATCAATGACTTTGATACCTGTTTCTAAAATTTCAACTTTAGTAGATAACTGATCAAATGCAGGTGCTTCTCTATGAATTGGATCACGACGCACTGAGTCATCTATGTTTTCATCTAAATCTATCGTATCACCTAATACATTAAATACTCTACCTAATGTTTCATTACCAACTGGTACGCTAATACTATTTCCGCTATCTCTAACTTCTGTACCACGTTTAACACCATCAGTTGAATCCATTGCGATTGTTCGTACTACGTCATCGCCAAGTTGTAATGCAACTTCTAACGTTAATTCAACATTACCTTCTTCTCTTTCTATATCGAGAACTAAGGCATTATTAATTTCTGGAACTTCATTGTGCTCAAAGCGAACATCAATTACTGGACCCATAACTTGTGTTACACGGCCTAATCCCATGCTATTTTCCTCCTTTAATCATTATTCAAGTGCAACTGCGCCACCAACGATTTCAGTAATTTGTTGAGTGATTGCTGCTTGTCTCGCTCTGTTATACTCGATAGATAAATCATCAATGATATCTGTCGCATTATCAGATGCATTTTTCATAGCCGTCATACGTGTAGCATGTTCACTTGCTTTTGCATCTAAAATCGTTCCATATATTAAACTTTCAACATATTGAGGTAAAATAACACTTAATATTGCTTCTTTGTCTGGTTCAAATTCATATGAAGACATTTGACCATGTCCTAAGCTTGAATCTTCAGGAGACAATGGAAGCACAGTTTTCATCGAAGGTGTGTTTTCTAAAACACTTACGAAGTGACTGTAATAAATTTTTACCTCATCCACAATCTCGTCGTTATACAAATCTATCGCTTTTTTAGCAATTGCTTGTATCTCTTTAAATGAAGGTTGATCAGGAACTTCTGTTAAAGAATCATGAATCTCATATCCTTTATTTTTAAGAAAATCAACACCTGTTTGACCTAAAACTAAGATGGAATATTCATCACTACTACTATGTTTGCGTTCAATATCTTTCATCAGATGTTTCAATACATTTGCATTGTATGCACCTGCAAGGCCTTGGTCACTAGTAATTACGATATAACCACTTTTCTTCACTTCTCGCTGTTGTAACATTGGATGATGTGAATTTTTGTCCGCACCAGCAACGGCTGTAATTGCATCTTGCATTTTAGCCATATATGGTCTGAATTGATTCGTGTTTTTTTCAGCACGACGCAATTTCGAACTAGAAACCATGTTCATTGCTTTCGTAATCTGTTTCATCTTTTTTGTTGATTTTATTCGTGTATCGATTTCTTTAAGAGATGCCATTATCTCACCACCTTTTATCTACATTAACTATTATGCTTCCTCTGATTTGCTAAAACTCTTCTTGAATTCATTGATTGCTGATTCAAATGATTCATCATTAGGTAAAGCACCCGTCGTTTTGATTTCATTTAATAAATCAGATGCATTCGATTTAGCCCATTGATTCAACTCGTCTTCAAAACGCGTAATATCAACTACTGGGATATCATCTAAATGTCCTTTTGTTAAAGCATAAATAATTAAAACTTGATTTTCTACAGGTAGTGGTTTGTTTTTATCTTGTTTTAATATTTCAACTGTACGTTTACCACGTTCTAATTTTTTAGCAGTAAATTCATCTAAATCAGACCCAAATTGCGCGAATGATTCTAATTCACGATATGATGCTAAATCTAGACGTAAAGTTCCGGCAACTTTTTTCATCGCTTTAATTTGTGCAGAACCACCAACACGTGATACTGATTGTCCTGCATTAATCGCTGGTCTAACACCAGAGAAGAATAAGTCAGATTGCAAGAATATTTGTCCATCTGTAATAGAAATTACGTTTGTAGGAACATAAGCAGCAATATCGCCTGCTTGTGTCTCAATAATAGGTAACGCTGTGATTGAACCGCCACCTAAATCATCATTTAATTTAGCTGCTCTCTCTAATAATCTACTATGTAAGTAGAATACGTCACCAGGATAAGCTTCACGACCTGGAGGTCTACGTAATAATAGTGATAATTCACGGTAAGCTGCAGCTTGTTTTGTTAAATCATCATAAACGATTAAAACATCTTTGCCAGCAAACATGAATTCTTCAGCCATTGCTACACCAGAATATGGCGAGATATAAAGCATAGGTGCTGGATCTGCTGCTGAAGCAGAAACAACAATTGTATAATCTAATGCACCTTCTTGACGTAATTTTTCAACATTTGCTCGAACCGTTGAGTCTTTTTGTCCGATAGCAACGTATATACAAATTGTATCTTGATCTCTTTGGTTCAAAATTGTATCAATGGCAACCGTTGTTTTACCTGTTTGACGGTCACCGATAATTAATTCACGCTGCCCACGACCAATTGGTACAAGTGCATCAATTGCTTTGATACCTGTTTGTAATGGTTCATCTACAGATTTACGATCCATTACACCAGTTGCTTTCTTCTCTACAGGACGTGTTTTTGTAGTATTGATTGGTCCTTGACCATCAATTGCTTGTCCTAATGGGTTAACGACACGACCAAGTAACTCCTCACCAACTGGAACTTCCATGATACGTCCAGTTCGTTTTACTTCGTCTCCCTCTTTTATATCCGCGTAAGGGCCTAAAATTACTACACCGACATTGGATTCTTCTAAGTTTTGTGCTAAACCTAGAACGCCGTTATTAAATTCAATAAGCTCACCAGCCATAACGTCATTTAATCCGTGGATTAAAGCGATACCATCACCAATTTGCAGAACTGTACCTACATCAGTAACAGCCATTTCTGACTCATAATTTTCTATTTGTGAGCGAAGTAATGCACTGATTTCTTCAGCTTTAATGGCCATCTATGTCACTCCTTCAATTTTTATTTCACTCTAATAAATTGCTTTTCAAGTTTGGCAAGATCATTTTTAATACTTGCATCCATCACTTTCGTACCGACTTTAACTCGGATACCACCGATAAGATCTGGATTTATTTCATTTGTTATCATTAGTTTTGAAAGTTTTGTACGTGATTTTATAATTGAATCAATACTTGCTATTTCATCCTCAGATAGTTTATAAACTGATTCAATAACTGCAAAGTCTTGATTATGATATTCATTATATAAGGTTTCAAAAGCTAAAAATATTTCATGAGTATATGTAAGGTGGCGATTACTTGCAAGCACCATAAACATATTCTGTAAATATTGATTTGCATGTCCAAAAATAATAGCAACAAAACGTTGACGTTGTGTTACATCTTTTTGCGGATCTGTGTCTAATTCTTTTAATTTTCCAACTTCAGGTTGTACTGCTTCGTCAATTGTTGAAAATTCTTCATACATTTGATCGAGTAACGCTTTTTCTTTAGCAGTATCAAATAACGCTTTTGCATATTTTTTTGCTACATTAGCCATTATTTATCGCCTGCCTCTTTAATGTACTTTTCAACTAATTCTTTTTGATCTTTTTCTGAAATTTCTTTTTGAAGTACTTTTGAAGCAATAAGTACTGAAAGTTCAGAAACCTGATTGTTAATATCCGCAAGTGCACGTTCTTTTTCACTGTTTATTTCATTTTGTGCTGTTTCAATCATACCATTGGCTCTAATGTTGGCTTCGTGAATGATTTCTTCGTGCTGTTTACGGGCTTGTATTTTAGACTCTTCTAAAATTTTATGAACCTCTTCTTGTGTTTCTTTTAGTGTTTGTTTGTTTTGTGCTTCTAGTTTTTGAGCATTTAATTTAGCTTGTTCAGCATCGTCGATATCTTTATTAATATCGTGTTCACGTTTGTCCATCACTTCTTTAAGTGGGCCCCAAGCAAACTTTTTCAATAGTAAAAGTAAAATGGCAAATGTAGCAATCGTAACAATGATTGTTCCCCATTGTACACCGCCGCCACTAGCCGCACCTAGAACGAACATATTAGTCGTAGCAGTCACTTTCATAGACACTCCTTTCATCCAGTATAATCATAAGGTATTTTGATAAAAACGAACGGCGAGAGCCCAGAAGACTTCGCCATAAAGACTAGTTTACTTATAGTGACATGAAAGCGATAACTACACCTATAATTGGTAACGCCTCAACTAAACCGATACCGATGAACATAATACCCATTAATTGACCACGTGCTTCTGGTTGACGAGCGACACCTTCTACTGTTCTTGAAACGATAAGACCATTACCAATACCTGCACCAAGTGCTGATAAGCCGATTGCGATTGCTGCTGCGATTAAATTCATTTAAAAATCCTCCTAATTTGTTCTTTTTATTTTTTAATTTAATGACTCTTTTGTACTTTGTGTGACATATATACCATCGAAAGCATTACAAATATATATGCCTGAATCGTACCGATAAAAATTGAGAATCCTTGCCATACAATTAGGCCAGGTAATCCGATTAGCCAACCCCATGCTGGGAAGTCGAATACTAAACCTGCCAATAATCCTAGCAATAATTCACCTGCAAAAATATTTCCGTAAAGTCGTAATCCTAGCGTCAATGTTGAAGTGAATTCTTCAAATACATTGATGGGCAATAGGAATATTGGCTTTGTATAATTTTGGAAATATCCTTTAGTTCCAACCATTTTAACTCCATAATAATGTGTTAATAGTATTATCAGAGTTGATAATGTTAGTGTCACAGTTGGATCGGCTGTGGGAGATTTCCACCACAGGGTGTGTCCCGAAATTAATTGGAACGGTAATCCAAGCATATTACTAACAAATATGAAAAAGATTAATGTAACGGCTAAGAAATGGAACTGACCACCTTTTGACCAAGCCATGTTACTTTCAATAATCCCTCTTACGAAATCAAAAACCCACTCGATAAAGTTTTGTTTGCCTGTTGGACGTTTCTTGAGGTTACGTGTACAAATAATAGCTATTACAAAAACAATAAACGCCGTAATCAACATCATCATAATCGATGATAGATTAAACACGATGTCTAGACCGAACACATTCCAACTGACTAGAGGGTCTTTATGATCCATGCTTTCTCACCTCTTTCATTATAAATTTTATTTCTTGTGTAAAAATGGTTTGAAAACAATTAAAACATAAGAAATCATTAAACCAACAACTACTCCAAAAATGTTTATATAGTCCTTATAAAAATACCATGTCGTACAAGCTAATATCACTATCAAATATCTCCAAATGTTGCCCGTTGAAATGTGTATGTTATCCTTTTCTTTTGCTTTCGCCAAATAATATTCAAAAGTAAAAGTATTGATTAGCGATCCGATCATACCAATTATAAGACCTAATATAAATGCAGAGTATGTGAAAATAAACACAATTACAAGTACAATAATACAATATAAATAGTATTGTATGTACTGATTAAAAATGATGTTGAAACGTTTCATTTCAGTGCCTCGCTTCACCTTATCTTTCATATATGAAAACCATTCCAATCATACAATTTTAATAATAATATAGGGTACTTTACGTGTCAATTCTATTCAAATTGTAATTCAATTTTTTACAAGAATGTCACAAAAATGACACATAAATACATAATTATTTGAAAGAAGAAGGTTTTTTATCAATTAAACCGAAAAAATATTTAATATTTTGACAAATTCTATATGATGCATTGCCATCTCCATATGGATTTTGAGCTGTGCTCATCGTCTCATATAAATTTTTGTTGTCTAATAGCTCTTTGGTTGCTGCAAAAATGTCCTTTGTATTTGTACCTACAATTCTTAATGTACCCGCTGCCACACCTTCTGGCCTTTCTGTTACATCCCTTAGTACGAGCACTGGTTTGCCTAATGAAGGCGCTTCTTCTTGTACTCCACCAGAATCAGTTAAAATTAAATAAGACTGGTGTGCAAAATTATGAAAATCAACAACTTCTAATGGTTCTACAAGCTCGATTCTCGTGTGGTTTGACAAATAATAATCTGCAATTTCGCGTACTTTAGGGTTTTTATGTATTGGATATACGACAACAACATCCTCGTATGCTTCGACAATATCACGTACTGCTTTGAAAATATGTGCCATAGGTTCTCCAATATTTTCTCGTCTATGCGCAGTTAAGAGAATAATACGTTTGTTTTTATGCTTAGCTATGATTTCTGATTGATAACCATTATGAATTGTCGTTTTCATAGCATCAATCGCAGTATTGCCTGTCACTACGATCGTGTCTTCTGGTTTGTTTTCAGCGATCAAATTGTTTGCAGCATTATTGGTAGGAGCAAAGTTTAAATCAGACATTACTCCTACCATTTGTCTATTCATTTCTTCAGGAAATGGAGCGTATTTATTCCAAGTTCGTAAACCAGCTTCGACATGTCCGATTGGGACTTGATTATATAATGCTGCTAAGCTTCCGGCGAATGTACTCATAGTATCTCCGTGAACAAGTATCATATCTGGTTGCGCTTCCTTTATCACATCCTCTAATCGAATGAGTATGCGAGAAGTTATATCAGACAATGATTGACCCTGTTTCATAATATTCAAATCATAATCAGGTGTTATGTCAAAGCTCTTCAAGACAGAATCTAACATTTCTCTGTGTTGCGCAGTCACTACAACGATTGGTTGTAATTCAGAATCTTTCTCCAACTCTAAAACGAGCGGTGCCATCTTTATCGCTTCAGGACGTGTCCCAAAAACAGTCATAACTTTTTTCATACTACTCCACTCCTGGGTTAAACTATTTTGTACCGAATAAACGGTCACCAGCGTCACCTAAACCAGGTGTAATATAAGCATGGTCATCTAATTTCTCATCTAATGCTGCGATATAAATATCAACATCTTCATGTGCTTCTTGTAATTTTTCTACACCTTCTGGAGCTGCAATCAGACACATAAATCTGATGTGTTTAGCGCCACGTTTTTTAAGTGAATTAATCGCTTCAATTGCGGAAGCACCAGTCGCTAGCATTGGATCAACTACTACAATTTCTCTTTCTTCAATATCTTGTGGTAGTTTTACAAAATACTCAACTGCTTCTAGTGTTTCGGGATCTCTGTATAACCCAACATGACCTATTCTTGCTGCCGGCACTAAATTTAAGATACCTTGTGTCATACCAAGTCCCGCTCTTAAAATGGGAATAAATGCTAATTTTTTACCTGTTAGTCTCTTAGCTATCATTTTAGTGACTGGTGTTTCAATTTCTACATCTTGTAACTCTAGATTTCTAGTTACTTCGTATGCCATCAACATACCAACTTCATCTACGAGTTCTCTAAATTCTTTTGTACCTGTATGTACATCTCTAATGTAACTTAATTTGTGTTGAATAAGTGGGTGATCAAAAACATGTACGTTGCCCATAATTACTTCCTCCAATTTAATTATATAAAGGATGTTTCGTAGTTAATGCTTTAACTCTTTCTTGTCCTTCTTTTAATGTTGTTTCATTTTCAGGATCTTTTAGCACTAGGCTAATAATTTTGGCTACTTCTTCAAATGCCGCTTCATCAAAACCACGTGTTGTAGCTGCTGGCGTACCAAGTCTTAAGCCACTTGTTACAAAAGGTTTTTCTTGATCAAACGGAATTGTATTTTTATTACAAGTAATACCTATTGAGTCCAAGGCTTCTTCTGCTACTTTACCAGTAATATTGACTGATCCTTTTACATCTACGCATACTAAATGATTATCAGTACCACCAGATACTACTCTAAAACCTTCTTTATTTAATGTATCAGCTAATGCTTTTGCATTTTTTATCACTTGTTGTTGATATGTTTTGAAATCATCTTGAAGTGCTTCACCAAACGCTACAGCTTTAGCAGCAATAACATGTTCTAAAGGGCCCCCTTGAATACCTGGGAAGATTGTTTTATCAATTTGCTTTTTGTATGCTTCTTTACATAAAATCATACCACCACGAGGGCCGCGTAATGTTTTATGTGTTGTCGTAGTTACAAAATCAGCGTATTCTACTGGGCTTGGGTGTAGACCCGCAGCTACTAATCCGGCGATATGCGCCATATCCACCATCAATTTAGCGCCAACTTCATCAGCAATTTCTCTAAAACGTTTGAAGTCTATTGTTTTTGAGTATGCAGATGCGCCAGCAACAATTAATTTAGGTTGATGCGCTTTTGCTACTTTTAAAACTTCGTCATAGTCTATTTGTTCACTCTCTTTGTCGACACCATATTCGACAAAGTTATAAAATTGACCACTAAAGTTTACTGGTGCACCATGAGTTAAGTGTCCACCATGACTTAAATTCATACCTAATACAGTATCTCCGTGTTCTAATGCAACGAGATAAACAGCCATATTTGCTTGTGAACCAGAATGTGGTTGAACGTTAACATGTTCTGCACCAAACAATTGCTTAGCTCTTTCAATAGCTAATGTTTCAGATACATCTACGTATTCACAACCACCGTAATATCTTCTGTTTGGATAACCTTCAGCATACTTGTTAGTTAATACGGAACCTTGAGCTTCCATAACTGCTTCCGACACAAAGTTTTCTGATGCGATTAACTCTATATTGTTATTTTGACGGTTGAACTCGTTTTGAATCACTTCATAAATTTCTTTATCTTGATCTTTAATAAATGACATTAGTAAACCCTCGTTTCTGTATTAGTTATATTTTGCTCTTTCGCCACCAATTTTCTTAGGTCTTGAAGAAGCGATTGTAACAATTGCTTCGCCAATTTGCTTCACGCTTGTACGCTCAGGTATCGCTACATGTTTAATATGCATACCGATTAATGTTTGGCCAATATCAATACCTTTTGGAACGTTAATTGTTTCAACGACTATAGGGTCAGCCATATGTTGATATGCATATGTAGCTAAACTACCTCCAGCATGGACATCAGGTACAACGGTTACTTCTTCCATCGTTAGGGGATCGAAATTTGCTTTTTCAATAGTAATTGCTCTATTGATATGTTCACAGCCTTGAAATACAAAAGAAACGCCTGTTTCTGTTTCAATCTCTTTTAATGCTTCAAATATATCTTTTGCTACCTCCATTGATCCAACACTACCTATGCGTTCGCCAATCACTTCTGAAGTAGAACAACCTATAATGCAAAGCTCATCGTCTTTAAAGAAAGATTTAGATTTTAATTCATCTAATAACGCTTTTAAATCCTCCATGTTTAACACCCCTTATTTATTTTGATATAAAGTAAGCCAAAATACATAAGTCCAATCAGACAAATTTAATTGCTAGCAAATTTGCTACACGTTATTATTATAACGTATTTAATGAGTTACTCATACTAATTTCACATATTTATTTACTCTAATATTTTATTTTTTAATTTTTCAATCAATGAATTTAATTCATTATAAATTTCAATATAATCTGATTTAGTTCCTCCGAACGGGTCAGCGACATCATCACCATGCAATACATACTCACCTAAAGTGAATATATGTGTACCTTTACCATACATTTGTTTAATTGCTTCTTTATGGCTTGTTGACATGGTCAAAATAAGATCCGCATTCATATCAATTTCAGTGAACTTTTGAGCATTTTCTGGTATTGGTAATTGTTTTTCTTTTACGATAGCGTGTGTATATTCTGATGTAGGTGCACCATCTATTGCAAACAAGCCACGTGATGCAACTTCAATATCTGGCATTTTAGCTTTTGCAATACTTTCTGCCATCGGACTTCTGCAAGTATTTCCAGTACAGACAAAAACGATTTTCATAAAGTTTCTCCTTTAACAATGGTATAATTTGCTGCCTTTTGCATACGATTCATGATAGCAACTGCATCATCACGATTTTCAAATCCAAATATATAAGCCTCTTTAATATTTTCATTTTGATCTATATCATGCAATATTTGATACAAATTATGATTTGCACCTTTAATATCTCTTTCATTTTCACACAGTGGAATGAAAGTTGCATTTTCAGGAATATATTTCAGTTTATCTTTTGGAAATATAAAAGCGACATTACGCCAATCTTTACTTGAGGATAGTTGTTGATGAACCGCGTATACAATTGTTATTGGGGTATCTGGTGCATAATGTTTATATTTCATTCCTGGAGCTATGGGCTTTTCTTGATTCAAATCCTCTTTTGTTGAAATAGATCCAGGCAACACATTTTCAATCATAGATTTGGTAATAGACCCTGGACGAGCTATCCTAAACGGATATTGTGTACAATCTAACACTGTACTTTCTAGACCTTCTTCACTTTGGTCACCATTGACAATACCATCAATTCTTTGGTTTAAATCACGATATACGTGTTCAAAATTAGTTGGAGAAGGTCTACCACTTAAATTAGCACTGGGCGCAGCAATCGGTATATCTACAAACTCTAATATTTTCCTTCCAATCGGGTGACTCGGCATCCTAACTGCTATGGATGAAAGTCCACCACTTACACTTTCACATAAAAAACCTTTTTTCAGTGGTAAAATAAATGAAATTGGACCAGGCCAAAATTGATTCATTAGCATCCTAACTTCTTGTGTAATATGCTTTGTAAATGCATCTAATTGTTTAACATTATGTATATGAACGATTAGAGGGTTATCTGAAGGTCTACCTTTTGCTGCATAAATATTTTTTATAGTCTGTTCATTTCTTGCATCGCCACCTAAACCATATACTGTTTCAGTTGGTATAGCGATGAGTCCACCAGCTTCAAAAACATTTTTTATTTCATTATAAGTATCTATATTAACATCGTCTGTCAGATGATTCCTCAAATCCCATATTTTTGTTTCCATCTATACACACCCTTTCATCTTAATTTCAATTTTAAAACAAAATAAGAAGTTATGCACCTTCATGACTTATCATGTTCAGCACACAACTTCTTAAGTTACCATTCGAAAGAAATAATTCTATCATTATTGTTAATATCTTTTATTATTTGAACACAAACAGCAGGATATTTTTCTTCAATTTTTTTCTTTAAAGTAAGGCCTTGTTTATAACCAATTTCAAACACAACTATTGCATTGGGTAATAATACATCTGGCAATTGTTCTAAAATCTTATCATAAACTTGAAAACCATTATTTTCAGCAAATAAAGCACTGGTAGGTTCATATCTCAATACTGTATCTTCCATTAAAGTTTTTTCGCTATCAGCTATATATGGTGGATTTGAAATTAATCCATTCACTTTAATATTTTTCTCTATTAAAGGATTTAAGGCATCACCTTGTAAAAATGTAATGTCTACATCATGATACTGAGCATTGTCTTTTGCCACCGATAAAGCTGCATCATATAAATCTGTAGCTAAAACGTCCAAGTATTGATTCATTTTTTTAAGTAAAATAGGTATGTTGCCACTACCTGTGCCTATATCTACAACTTTATCTCCAGACTTCACCAAATTATAAAAATGCAGTAATACTTCTTCTGTTTCAGGTCTCGGAATTAAACAGTGTTCATTCACTTTAAATATTTCACCATAAAAAGATTGTGTGCCTACAATATATTGAATAGGTTCACCTTGTAACATCCTTGCTTCCGCATTATCAAACAACACGTTGTGTGCTTCTGTCATAATTTCGTCAGCATGCAACAAATAATCTGTTTTTTGCCATTGAAATAAATCAAGCATCAACCATTCAGCTCTTGTTACTTCAATACCTATTGCTTCACATTTGCTTTGTGCAATCTTCAATCTTTCTCTATAATTCACCGTCATTCAGTTCTTTCAATTTATCTGTTTGTTCAGCTAAAGTTAGTGCATCAATAATCTCATCTAACTTACCTTCCATAACTTGCTCTAATTTCTGCAATGTCAATCCAATACGATGATCCGTTACACGACTTTGTGGGTAATTGTATGTTCTAATTCTCTCTGAGCGATCACCTGAACCGACAGCTGATTTACGCTGTGCTGCATACTTTTGTTGTTCTTCTTGTAATTTCATATCAAACAAACGTGCCTTTAACACTTTCATTGCTTTTTCACGGTTTTGAATTTGAGATTTTTCTGATGAAGTAGCAATAACACCCGTTGGCAAGTGTGTGATTCGAACGGCTGAATCTGTAGTATTTACGTGTTGCCCACCTGCCCCACTAGAACGATAGGTATCTATTTTAATATCTTCATTACGAATTTCTATCTCAACATCTTCAACTTCTGGTAATACGGCAACTGTAGCTGTAGAAGTGTGAATACGTCCACCTGACTCTGTTGCTGGTACACGTTGTACACGATGTGCGCCATTTTCGTATTTCAATTTACTATAAGCGCCTGTGCCTGAAACAGAGAAACTAATCTCTTTGTATCCGCCATGGTCACTTTCAGTAGCTTCTACTATATCTGTCTTATAACTATGCGCTTCAGCGTATCTAGAATACATTCTAAATAAATCTCCAGCAAATATTGCAGCCTCATCTCCACCAGCAGCTGCACGAATTTCAACAATTACATCTTTTTCATCATTTGGATCTTTTGGAATTAACAAGAATTTTAATTCTTCTTCTAATTCTGGAATTTTTTGGCTCAATTCTTGCTTTTCATCTTTGAGCATTTCAACTTCTTCTTCATCTTTTGTTTCCTGTAACATTTCATCTATTTCAGTTACATCTTCTTTAACTTGTTTATATTCGCGATACACTTCAACTGTTTTTTGCAAATCAGCCTGTTCTTTTGAATATTTTCGTAAATTATCTGGGTTATTTACGACTTCAGGATCACTTAACATTTCGTTTAATTGTTCGTATCTTTCTTCTACAATGTCTAATTGATCAAACACTACATTTCCTCCTTCTCATGATTACTTGGTGCAACGATATGATGTGCCCTACATCTAGGTTCATAGCTTTCGTTTGCGCCGACGAGAATCACAGGGTCATCTATTTTTGCTGGATTGCCATCAATTAACCGTTGTGTACGGCTTGATGACGAGCCACATACTGCACAAACAGCTTGTAGTTTAGTCACTTCTTCACTTACTGCTAATAAATGAGGTATCGGTTCAAATGGTTCACCTCTGAAATCCATATCTAAACCTGCAGTAATCACTCTATGTCCCTTTTCAGCTAATTCTTCTACAATATGAACAATGTTGTTTTCAAAAAATTGAACTTCATCGATTGCTATAATATCAAAATTTGATAAATCGTGTTTATAAATCTCAGCTGCTGTTGAGATATTAATTGCCTCAATTGCATTGCCATTATGCGAAACAATTTTATCTTTATGATAGCGGTCATCTATTGCTGGTTTAAATACAACCACCTTTTGTTTAGCATATAGTCCACGTCTTAAGCGACGAATTAATTCTTCAGATTTACCACTAAACATGCTTCCAGTTATACATTCTATCCAGCCGGAATGATAAGTTTCATTCATTATGCGTTCCACCTTTTTCAAAACATAATCGGTTTATTATATCATATTTTCCATCTTAAAATATCAATTTCTCTTAAGTTATTTGTAATTTAATATGTAATTAATGTACTAAAACATCGGCACTCTTTTGGTTTTACCTTTCCATCATCCATGTTAAATAAAAAAGCATTCTCATAAAATGAGAATGCCTTATTACAACAATTATTCGTTGCTTGATTTGAATCCGAATTTCTTGTTGAAACGTTCCACACGACCATCCGCAGCAGCGAATTTTTGACGTCCTGTGTAAAACGGATGTGAATCAGAAGAAATATCTAAACGAATAACTGGGTATTCATTTCCATCTTCCCATTCCATCGTTTCTGATGAAGATTTTGTTGAACCACTTAAGAATTTAAAATCTGTAGTTGTATCTAAAAAGATAACTTTGTGGTATTCAGGATGAATATTTTGTTTCATTTTTTTCAGCTCCTTTGCCCTGAACCATCTGGAACAGAGTTGTTTGTGAGTTTTTTTACCCAATACTTGATAATTATAATTGTTATAAAACTAAAACGCAACCCTAAATCACATTTTTAAATGATAAGCCGCTTTAAATAATTGGCTTTCCAGTTTTAGTACTCTCCTTGGCAGCTTCCTGTAATTGTTCAAAGAATTCTTGATTCGTTTTTGTTCGTTTTAATTTTCTTACAAATCTTTCTGTAAAATCAAGTGAATCTGTAAACATGTTACGCAGTTGCCAAAGTGATTCTAAATCTTTTGGTGATATTAGCAATTCCTCTTTACGTGTAGAACTTCGACCAATATCAATAGCTGGAAATACACGACGTTCAGCTAGTTTACGATCAAGATGTAATTCCATGTTTCCTGTTCCTTTAAATTCTTCATATATCATATCATCCATACGAGAACCAGTATCCACTAACGCAGTAGCTAATATCGTCATACTACCACCAGCTTCAATATTTCTTGCTGCACCAAAGAACGCCTTAGGTTTGTGTAATGATGCTGGATCTAAACCACCTGAAAGTGTACGTCCACTTGGCGGGATAACCAAGTTATATGCACGTGCAAGTCTTGTAATGGAATCCATTAAAATAATGACATCTTTACCTATTTCTACTAAACGCTTTGCACGTTCTAATAGTAATTCTGCTACTTTGACATGATGCTGTGGAGGTTCATCAAATGTTGAGTGAACAACTTCTGCCGATTCAACAGAACGCTCTATATCAGTAACCTCTTCTGGTCTTTCACCCACAAGTAGCACAAATAATTCTGCATCAGGTTTATTGATTGCGATGGCATTTGCAATTTCTTTCAATAATGATGTTTTCCCAGCTTTAGGCGGGGCAACAATCAAACCACGTTGTCCTAAACCGATTGGAGTAATTAAATCCATAATACGCGTAGAATAGTTTTCTTTTGTTGTTTCTAACTTGATGCGTTCTTCTGGGTATAATGGTGTTAATGCTTGGAAATGTGGTCTTTTCTTAACTTCTTCTGCATTCTCATCATTGACAAAATCTACTTGTAGCAAACCATAATACTTTTCATTATCCTTTGGTTTTCTTACTTTACCAGTTACTTTATCGCCTCGTTTAATTTCAAAACGACGTATTTGACTAGCAGATATATAAATATCTTTTTCACCTTTTGAATAATTGACAGTTCTTAAGAAGCCGTAACCATCTTGTTGGATATCATCTAAGATACCTTCCATATAATAGTTTCCATCTTTTTCCATTTGCGCTTCCATAATTGCAAGAACTAACTCTTTTTTATTTAATTTACTATAATTTGTTAATTTCAGTGATTTTGCTTTTTGAGTGAGATCTTTAGTAGTGTAATTTTTATATAACTCGTGGAACGATTCGTACTGAGGTGATGTTCGTACTTTTTCAGGCATTATCTTGCACCCATTTCATAAATAAGTTTTAAATAACATAATGAACTACGCTATTTACTTTTATAACTATAGCAAATATTTTATTTAATTACAAAATGTATTTCAATAATTGAAATTTATAAATACTGCTTTAAAGCTAATTAGTTAATAAAACAGTATATTAAATTGTAAAACTTTACTTTATATTTCAAATTTTCTAAATATAATAAGCCCCAAGATATAAATATCTTTAGCTCAAGCGTAATTATCAATTGCTATTGAAACAATACAGAAGTTGTTATTTACATATTGCGATGTACTTATATTAGGAATTAAAATTTCAGTTTCAACGAATAATATAAGTTAAGTCTTAGTTTATAGCGATTTAAAAACGTGCTGACGCCCGGGGAAATGATATGAATGAGAGACTACAAACTCGAATCATATCCCCAGGCAAGCATGCACGATCGAAATCGCAAGATTAAAAAAGTGACTAATCCATCATTTATACTCATGTTCAGTTGAATTATTTGGTGAATTTAAAAATTCAACTTTCCATTAATTGTATATGATAAATCATGTTTTCTATTGTTATAAAATAGTTACTTCTTTAAATAATACGGAGATGTTTTTGTATGATGACACATCACTTATAGCGATTTGGAAACGTGCTGACGCCCAGGGAAATGATATGAATGAGAGACTACAGGATCGAATCATATCCCCAGGCAAGCATGCACGATCGAAATCGCAAGATTAAAAAAGTGACTAATCCATAGACCTATGGATTAGTCACTTTTAAGCGTGAGATTTTTGTCTCAGTTTGTTTTGTTACAACATCTCGCTTAGTTTTTATAATAGATTATGAATTATAATATCCTGCAATAGATTTAACTTCTAAGAATTCTTCTATACCATAATCTCCCCATTCGCGTCCTAAACCTGATTGTTTGTAACCACCGAATGGTAAATCTGGTTTACGTCCAGCTTCATTAATTTCAACTGTTCCAGCCTCAATTGAACGTGCTACTTTGTGAAGTTTTTCTTTATCTTGTCCATATACATAACCAGCTAAGCCATATTTCGTATCATTTGCAATTTCAATAGCTTCGTCTAAATCATTATACGTAATTACAGACATTACAGGACCGAAAATTTCTTCTTGTGCAATTGTCATATCATTTTCAACATTATTAAAAATAGTTGGTCTTGCAAAATAACCTTTTTCTAAGTTTTCAGGTTTTCCAGGACCACCATATAATAATTCGGCACCTTCTTCTACACCTTTATCAATATATGATTGAACCTGATCAAATTGTTTTTTGCTAATAATTGGTCCTACTTGTGTACCTTCTTCACGAGGATTACCAACTTTAACTTGGCTAAATTTTTCTTTAACAGCTGTTAAGAATTCTTCTTTTATACTTGCTGGTACTAATGTTCTTGTTCCTGCAGTACAAACTTGGCCTGTGTTATTAACGACTTTGCCAGTAGCTGCACTTGCAGCGCCATCGATATCAGCATCATCTAAAATTATATATGGAGATTTACCCCCTAATTCTAATGATACTTTTTTGAAATCTTCAGCTGCTTTTTTCATAATACTCGCACCAGTTGGACCAGATCCAGTAAAGGACATCATTCTCACTTTTGGATGTTCGCTAAGCGGATTTCCCACACCTTGGCCGTCGCCATTTACTAAGTTAAACACGCCTTTAGGTACGCCAACTTTATCAAATATTTCTGCTAAAATAATTGCTGCAAATGGTGTTTCTTCTGATGGTTTTAACACGACCGGACTTCCCGCTGCAAAGGCTGCAGCTAATTTTAATGAAGTTTGGTTAGTTGGAAAATTCCATGGTGTAATTAATCCTGCAACACCAATCGCTTCTTTGACGACTAAATCGTCACCGCGTCTTTCTTCAAATTCAAAATTATCTAATGCGTCTCGTGCTGCTTCAAAATGATCTAATCCCATTTGGTAATGGACATTTTCAGATACTTTTAAAGGAGCTCCTAATTCATCGGTTATTGCGTCAACGATATCATCTTTTCTATTTTTATATTCTTGAACGATTTTATCTAAGAGTTCTTTTCTTTCTTCTACAGAACTGTGTCTAAATTCTAAATATACATTATCTGCCGCTTCTACCGCTTTATCAACATCTTCTTTATTACCTTTAGCAATTTTACCTGCTACTTCTTCTGTTGCTGGGTTGATAACATCAAGTGTTTCTCCGCTTGAACTTTCTACCCATTGTCCGTTGATATATTGTTTAGTGAAGTTTCTCATCTATTATTCACTCCTTAATTTGTGTTCATATTTTTATTCTAACCTAGATTTTTAATTTTAAAACATATCTGCTCATATCAAATCTTTTCAAACGTTGTTATTACAGGCTTTCACGCATGATAATTGCACATTGTTGTAAGAGCATTAACTATCTATACGACGACATGAAATAACAGTGATAGCCTAAAAATTATAATTATTAAGCATAATACGATATGTCAATCACCTAAGTCATTTTAAATTATTGCAAAAAGATGGCTCAACAATAAATAAAAAAGCTATAAAGAAATCTTTAAACAAAGATTTCTTTATAGCTAACATAAGTATGTTAAAAATAACCTCGAAATAACATTTATCTGTAAATAAATATTACGTAGAATATCAAATTAAAAAGCTAAAATCTTTAGCTTTCTAACTCAATATATTCTTGGGCCCATTTTTCCATAGGAACCAATGCCGTTGCCAAGGCATCACCTTTATCTGTAAGTTGGTATAAAATGTTCATAGGACTAGTAGAAATAATCTTTTTCTCTACAAGCCCCCATTCATTTAGATCTGTTAATTTTATGCTAAGCGCACGAGGCGTAATTGTTTTCAAATCACGCTTCATATCAGAAAAATGAGCAGATTTTTCTGTGCATCTAGACAAGTAATTAATGATAAGACCGTTCCAACTTCTGCCTACTATTTTAAAGGTCTCTTCTAGATAAGGGCAAACCTCCATGGTCATCACCTCATATCAATTATATTTCCCACTGCATAAACTATAATTATGTTTTATTCATTCAGTATAATTATTATACCACATGTTTTATATTTTTTCAGTCCAAATGTCTGCACCAAGTGATTTTAGTGTTTTAACAATGTTAGTATAACCACGATAAATATGCTTTACATTGTAAATTGTAGTAACACCTTCAGCCAATAAACCAGCTACAATAAGACAAGCACCTGCACGTAAGTCACTCGCGTATACTTCTGCACCAGTTAATTTTGATGGTTTGATAGTAGCAGTACCATTATCTGATGTAATATGAGCACCCATTTTTTTAAGTTCTTCTACGTGCTTGAATCTAGCAGGATAAATTGTTTCAGTCACAAAAGATACGCCATCAGCCATAAATAATAACGGCGTGATAGGTTGTTGTAAATCTGTGGCGAAACCAGGATATACTAATGTTTTGATATCTACACTAGCATATGGTGCACTCCTCTTAATTGTTGCACTATCATCGCTGACATTAATGTCTACACCAAGCTCTTTCAACTTAACAGTTAATGGCTCAACATGAGTAGGAATAATATTATTAATTACAATATCTTCACCACAAGCTGCTGCAATACACATATAAGTTCCTGCTTCGATTCTATCTGGAATCACCTGATGATGTGATCCATGAAGATGCTCAACACCTTTTATTTTAATAGTACTCGTACCAGCACCTTTAATATTAGCACCTAAACTTGTTAAAAAGTTTGCTACATCAACAACTTCAGGTTCTTTCGCTGCGTTTTCAATTACAGTTTGCCCTTCAGCTCGAACTGCTGCCAACATAATGTTAATTGTAGCACCCACACTAACAATATCTAAAAATATGTTAGCTCCTATTAAACGATCAGCTTCAATTTTCATAGATGTTTCACTGGATTCATCAATATGCGCACCTAATGCTTTAAAACCTTTGATATGTTGATCAATTGGTCGTGGACCTAATGGACAACCGCCTGGTAAACCAATCACGCATTTTTTAAATCTACCTAACATTGCTCCCATCATATAGTATGATGCACGTAATGATTCTACTTTGTTATTAGGTAACGGCGCATTTTCAATTTCATTTGGATCAACTTCAAGGGTCATACCTTCTAAGTTTGCCTTAATGTTCAAATCACCTAATAAACTCACAAGCGTTTCAACATCTGAGATTTGTGGCAACCCTTCTATTGTAACTTTATCTTCCGCTAATATTGTCGCTGGAATAATTGCTACAGCACTATTTTTTGCACCATGATTATTAACTTCACCTTTTAGTGTTTGACCGCCTCTAATTTTTATTACTTCTTGAGCCATTCGCTTGATCTCCTTTGCCTTTCAATCAGTATTTCAATTTAATTACATTATTTGCATTATAAAGTAAAAAAATACAGTTTGCAAAACACACCAATGAAACAAAACCTTTTTAATTTAAATTTATGTATTGCTTCACTTTTATGTATACTATAATGATATATTCATTCCCGATTTAATAGGATTCAAATCCTACTTGTCTTATTTCTGTTTAAAAATTATATTAATTTTTTCAATTTACTTAATTTTAATGCTCATAGATTATAACATAAAAAAATAAGACTGCGACATTAAAAATTGTCGCAGCCTTCTCAGTTTATTCATCAAGATTGTTATATAATACTAACCTTTTTATTATAAGCCGATTATTTAGCTCTATTTGATGTACCAAACTCTTTAATTTTACTAATTACTGTTGTTTTAATTGCTTCACGTGCTGGTCCTAAATATTTACGAGGATCATACATTTCTTGATCATTGTCTAAAGCTTCACGTACTGCTTTAGCAGAAGCAATTTGGTTTTCTGTATTAACATTGATTTTTGCAGTTCCAAACGGAATCGCTTTTTGAATGTCTTTAGTTGGGATACCAGTTCCACCATGTAATACTAATGGTAAACCTGTTGAAGCACCAATCTCTTCCATTTCTTTAAATCCTAATTTTGGTTCACCTTTATACGGTCCATGAACTGAACCTAATGCTGGTGCTAATGTATCTATACCTGTTTTTTCAACAAGCTCTTGACACTCTTTAGGATCTGCATAAATAACACCTTCAGCAACAACATCGTCTTCTTGTCCACCAACTGTACCTAATTCTGCTTCTACTGATACACCATGTTCGTGAGCGTATTCAACTACTTTTGATGTAATTGCTATGTTATCTTCAAATGATTCATGAGAAGCATCAATCATAACTGAAGTGAATCCAGCATCAATAGCTTCTTTACATTTATCAAAACTTGAACCATGATCTAAGTGGATTGCAACTGGAATCGTAATTTCTTTATCGTGCATTAATCCTTCTACCATTTTAACTACTGTATAGAATCCACCCATATAACGTGCTGCACCTTCAGAAACTCCTAAAATAACTGGAGCATTTTCTTCTTGTGAAGCTTCTAATATCGCTTGTGTAAATTCTAAGTTATTTAAGTTGTATTGACCAACCGCATAACCATTTTCTTTTGCATCGATTAACATTTCTTTCATTGAAACTAAAGGCATGAAAGTTCCTCCTTAGTGCATTAAGCACATATTTTTACAATTTAATTATATCAAAATCCCAAACAATTTGCATTCTTCTATTCAATTGTAAGCGTTTTTAATTTATTTTTTCAATTTATTACTTTTAAATCAGTCTTTAATTTTCATGTTTTTATATAAAATTGCAATATTTACTACCATTATTTACAATAAGTTGAGTGAATAGAACGGAGGTACATATATGTCTAAAATTTTGAACACACAATTAAATGGTGTTTTTAATCGAATAGAAGCACAAGCTTTAGATATTCAAATGGCGGCTCAATGCTTAATTCAAGCAATTGGCGGTGAAGGTAATGTATTTGTTAAAGGTTATGGAGATTTGAATTTTTTTGAAAGTTATATATTAAACAGTAATGAAAAATTAGAGTCTAGTATAGCGCTACGCTCACTCAATACATTTGAAGATATTGATACAACAGATAGAGTGTTTCTCTTTTCTCCTTATTATACTGAGGATGTAGAAAAAGACGTTAACGCATTAATTGCAAACGATGTAGATTTTGTCTTAATTTGTAATAAGCCAAAGACAGAAAACTTTCAGGATCATTTATTTCATTTTATTAATTTAAGTACGCCTAGACCTATTGTCTATACGGAAGATTACGATAAAATTGTTATACCACATCCTATTGCATTTAATTATATTTATTATGATATATATACACAAATGGTTGAAATGGTTAGAGATTTAAATCTTTAGCATTTCATCAAATTTAATAGACAATCTGATTTAAAAAAAGGCTGAAACGTATGTTATCGTTTCAGCCTTTTTACAACTATATTTACTTAATCTGTTGGTGTTTCAATGATGCTTCTATAAACGCTTTGAATATAGGTTGCGGTCTATTAGGTCTAGATAGGAATTCTGGATGGAATTGACATGCGACAAAGAAATCATTTTCCGGAATTTCTACCATTTCGATTAATCTACCATCTGGACTAGTTCCAGAGAATATCATGCCTTTTTCTTCTAATTGATCTCTATATTCATTATTGAACTCATAACGGTGACGATGTCTTTCTTCTATATCAACTTCGCCATAAATTTTATGCGCTAAAGTTCCTTCTTTTATATGGCATGGATATAGACCTAATCTTAACGTACCACCTAAATCTTCAATATCTTTTTGTTCAGGCAATAGGTCAATAATCGGATGTGGTGTTGAAGGATCTAGTTCTGCAGAGTGTGCATTTTCAAAGCCAAGTACATTTCTAGCAAACTCTACTGTAGCAAGTTGCATACCTAAGCAAATACCGAAATATGGTACATTATTTTCTCTCGCGTATTTGATAGCAGAAATTTTTCCTTCACTTGCTCTGAATCCAAATCCACCAGGAACTAAAATGCCATCAACATCATTAAGTATATCATGTACATTTTCATCAGTTACTTCACTAGAATCTATCCATTTAACTTCAATATCTTTTTTAAATGGATAACCTGCATGTTTTAATGATTCAACAACCGATAAATATGCATCTTGAAGACTGACATATTTACCAACTAAACCAATAGTTATTTTGCCATCTAAACTATTGACTGTATCCAATAAATATTGCCATTCATCTAATTGAGTATCGTATTTAGCGTTAAGTTCTAAGCGTCTAATTACGATATCATCCATGTCCTGTTTACTTAATTGTAAAGGGATTTCATAGAGTGAATCTGCATCACGACATTCAATTACACTTTCTTTGTTAATATCACAGAATAAAGCAATTTTATCTTTTAAATCTTGTGTTAGTTCATATTCTGTACGTACTACGATTAAGTCAGGTTGAATACCTAAACCACGTAGTTCTTTAACACTGTGTTGCGTTGGTTTTGTTTTCATTTCACCGGCAGCTTTTATAAATGGTAAAAGTGTACAATGTACGTACATGACATTTTCACGACCTAAATCACTACGAATTTGTCTAATCGCTTCAATAAATGGTAATGATTCAATATCACCAGTAGTACCACCAATTTCAGTAATAACTACATCAGCATTTGTACTTTCTCCCGCTAATAGTAAACGTTCTTTAATTTCATTTGTAATATGAGGGATTACTTGGACCGTACCACCAAGATAATCACCACGACGTTCTTTTTTCAAAACATGTGAATAGACTTTACCAGCTGTAACATTTGAATATTTATTTAAATTAATATCAATAAATCTTTCATAATGTCCTAAGTCTAAATCTGTTTCCGCACCATCATCAGTAACAAATACTTCACCATGTTGGTATGGACTCATTGTACCTGGATCAACATTTAAATATGGATCAAATTTTTGTATTGTAACTTTTAACCCTCTATCTTTTAATAAACGTCCTAAAGATGCTGCTGTGATACCTTTACCTAATGAAGATACAACTCCACCAGTTACAAAAATAAACTTTGTCATTTTCTGCCTCCTATTATTAAAACAGTCATTCTCACAATACCAACAAAAATTTATGGCATGTTTCATTAATCATTGAAATGGTTATAATTTATCTAAACGTCAAAGCTTTATAATTTTTAAATATCATTATATTCACTATAAATAACGTCATAAATTAAAATTTTATAAAATTTGTATAGTAATTCAAATAAAAAAATCGCTCCCTCTCACAGCATTTGCAAGGGGGAGCGTATAATATTTATACACGTCGTCCTAATTAAAGGAGCCCGAATAAAATTTTATCATTTTCGCAGAAAAAGTCAAATGAATATTGATAGATTATTGATTAATTTTCTTTATCTTCGTCCTCTTCATCATATTCTTCTTCATCTTCTTCTAAATCTTCATCTTCGTCATCATCTTCATCAATAACGATTTCATTTTCAGGAATTTCTTCGTCCACTTCTTCTTCATCAGGTTCTTCGATTGTCTCTTGGTCATCAGTAACTGCTGGGATGTCATCATCGTCGTCAGCTTCATCTTCACCAAGTAATTTTAATGTCTTATCTTCTTCATCGTCGTCGTCTAAAATGTCGAATTTTTGGATAGTTGGTGCTATTTTTTCTTCAATATCAGCTACTGAATACCAATCACGTAAGCCCCATATATTTTCTCCAACATTTAGGAAACGACCATCTGTATTTAAGTCTGTATAGAATTGAACAATTCTATTCTCAATTTCGTGGTCTTCGTAATGACCTAATGCTTTAAATTCATCAATAATATCATATAAGTTCATTGTATCGCCTTTTTCAAGTAATAATGTATAGGCCATATCAATAAATGATTTCTCGTCAACCATTTCTTTAGTGTAATCTTGAATTCTCATTATTTATTCTTCCTTTCAGAGGCATTTATGCATTTATCCAAATCAGTACTATTCATCTTAAGTAATAATAACAAAAGTAAATTATAAATGACAATCCCTGATTTCGCAAACACTATTAATAATTTATATATTTTTCAAATACAGAAAAATCTTCAGCTGTTTCAATTTCAACAAAATTACTATTTATACATAATGGTTTTAATTCATTATTTTCCCCATAAAGTGTAATCGTTATAAGTTTGATACCTTCAAAATGCTTTCGAATATATGTAGGTAATTGTCTTAACGCACTTTCTGCTATACCATTATGTCTCTCTGATTTATCAACTTCAATTGAATTGATATTCATACGTTGCCCGTGTTGCTCAATTGCTATAAAACCTACTTTATCATCATCTTTCATCATATCAATGATATAAACATCATAAGATGACGTATCTCCATTTGCTGTTAATTTTAAAGAAGACACATGTTTAGAATCTAAATCTAAATAATAGAGACGTTCTTTACCGATAGGCCCTTCTTCTTTCGTAGCAGCATGCATAAAACCTGCACGTTCATATACATTCCATGCACCTTTATTTTCTGCGTCTACGACTAAGTATAAATGATTAAAATTTGGAAATAGCTTTTGGACATATTGTGGCAAATACATCATCATTTTTGTACCATATCCAAACCCTTGAAAGTCTTCATTTACAGATAAAGAACGAACATATATAACCTGTTTAGGTGTATCGTAACCTTCATGTTGATAATATTGATGTAATACAAAGAAACCGACTACTTCGCCTTCATCATTTAAGGCGATGTTAGCCACTCTGTCTTCGTCCTTTAACGCATCATCAAGCACGTCTTTGGGCAAAGAAGAATATATCTGTTGACGCTCGCTCAATTTAAAATGATATAAAGCTGATTTATATTTTTCTTCAAAAACTTGAATTGTAATATTTTCAAATGATTCTTTAATAAACATATTTTATCCCCTATTGTGATTAGCTTTTATTAGTTATTAATACCACTTTTACATTAATATAATCGAAATTTGAACATTTTATCTTATTAGTCTAAGAAACAATTCATGAGCCAATTGACTTCAAACTGATCTTTCACTTGTCCATGCATCGCATTAAAAAATGTTTTAGACAGAGGCATATGAGGGTCTCCTGCTTCACTTAATTTATCATACACTTGTTTTTGAGTAGCCAAATCATCGAAAGTTAAAATAATGTTCGTATTGTCATTGCTCCATTCACGACCATATGTACTGGAAATATGTAATACAACTGTTTCATTAACATGAAGCTCCGCATGTAAGGTTTTCCCGTTTGTTTCATTTAATATTTTTTCGTTACCACCAAACGCATTTTTATAAAATGTAAGAGCCTGTTCTACATCATCTACTTTAATAAACGGGCTTAAATTCATTAAAACCATCCCTTTCAAATTTTCTATAGTTGATTTTCCCTCATTTTATTATAATATAAGTTATAATGTAAATTTTTTAGGAGGTACACAGATGAAAATAGGCATTGATGCCGGCGGAACACTTATAAAAATTGTTCAGGAGGATAATGGCAATCGACAATATACAACAAAATTAACTACTGAAATTAATGAAGTCATTGATTGGTTAGGACAACAATCATGTGAAAGTATTAGCTTAACAGGTGGTCAAGCTGGAACAATTCAAAATAAGTTAAAATGTGAATCACGTATCTTTGTAGAGTTTGATGCTGCTGCAAAAGGTTTAGAACTCTTGTTAGAAGAACAAGGTCATCATTTAGATAATTACATTTTTACTAATGTTGGTACCGGAACATCACTGCATTATTCAAATGGCGAAAAGCAACAACGTGTTGGCGGTGTTGGAGCAGGTGGTGGTATGATACAAGGCCTTGGTTATTTATTAACTGGATTAAAAGACTACAAACAATTAACAGATACTGCCCAAAAAGGTGAGCGAGAATTTATTGATTTGAAAGTAAAACATATCTATAAAGATAGTGAACCTCCGATTTCAGGTGATTTAACTGCTGCTAATTTTGGGCATGTACTGCATAATTTAGACAAAGATTTTTCAGATTCTGACAAATTAGCTTCATTGATTGGTGTCGTGGGGGAAGTCATTACTACGATGGCTATCACAGTAGCGAGAGAATATGGTACTGAAAACGTAGCTTATATTGGTTCTTCTTTCCATAATAATCATTTACTGAAAGAAGTTGTTAAAGATTATACGATATTACGTGGTTTCAAACCATTTTATATTGAACACGGTGCCTTTTCCGGCGCATTAGGTGCAATACATCTACAATAAAAATTACCATGACATAAGTATAAAGAATTGAAGTTTCTATACTTATGTCATGGTAAAAAATGGAAACAGTTATTTCATTTGATGGTGACTATTTCTTCAAAATAACTACTTCCATTAGTTCATATATTCATTTACATTAAAACGGTAATTGATCTAATACTTTTTGAGCTGAGACTACAGTGCCTACAACACCTGATTTCAAATCGATTGCTACTGCTTTATCATCATCTCTTAAAATATCTAACCATTCTGCGAAGACTTCACCTTCTATTTCAATGATATCGCATTCTTCAAAGTCTTCATTTCTTACTTTTTCTGCTCTATTTCTAATACTCCACACCGGCATAATATGTGGTTTTTGATGTTCTTCATCACTAATCATGATAAATTGTTTTTCATTTTTATTTGTTAAACCGAACACAGCGTCTTCTTTCGCCACATCTATTATAAATTCTTTGAGACGAATTTCATCTAAATCTGACATTAATTCATTTGTAAAATCAATAATATTAACTAAATCACCATCTGTCTGAGATGACGCATTCATCAACACTTCTTCACCTTGTTCAAACATATCATCCATTTCATAAGTTACAAAACGATCAATATCGATTTTTTTAAGCTTATCATAATCGGTGTCATGTTTATTTAAGAAAGTTTCAGCTGTTTCTTTTTGTGTCCAAACACAAATGACGTCCTTTCCTAAAATTTCATGTCTAATTAATTGTTTTGACTTTGTTGCTATATAAAAATATTCATTTACTAGAATATCTTGAAAAAATGAACTTGCTTTATAAGACATAATTACACCTTCAATTCATTAAAATATTTAACTATATTTAAAATATAAATGAGTATATTACTATAGTCAATTAACGTCATACAATAAATATTAAAATTTTAATATATCTATACAATAAACTTAAGTTATCAAATCTTAATTAAATGAAATTTTCACTATATTTCTGATTATATTTTTAATTCTTCTAAAAATTGCTGTTCTAACTTTTCTATATGTTCTTGTGATTGTCCATGCCAAATACATGCAAATCTCGAAGGCACGTTTTCATTTTTATACCAATCGCCATCATAATATGATAGTGGAAATAAGCAACCCATGTTTACATATTTTATAATTGTCTGAAAGAAATGCTCATTATCGTTAGGTGCAATATAACTATAAAACTTTTGATATCCAGATTGCATTAATGGATCTAATAAAAGCATACTTGTCGATCCATTTTGTCTAAAATTCAAATCAATCGCAAATATATCACCATGTTTATCTAATAGTAAATCAAAACCTGCGATTCCAAAATAACCTTTGGCCACGCCTATTTCCATAATTTCTTTGCCAGCTTGGATGACTGATTCAGGTACATCTTGTACATTTTGATTGCCACTATAATGGCCATATTTGTCTGTAATTTGCTCTGATGTTCCAATATAGTGAATTTCCCCGTCCTTTTTACATGCAAATTGCACACAATAATTAGCAATTTCTTGAATTTTTTGTTCAATAATAATTGTGTCAGTTTCTGCTCTTGCTTGTTCAATACGGGATTTTGCTTTAATTAAATCAGCTTCGTCATAACAAATCATCACACCGTAACCACCTGCAGTTGGTAAATCATCACCTGGCTTCAAGACAAAAGGGAATTCCCAATCTGCAATCGCATCTTCGAAATCTTCTATTTTTACCACTTCACGTGCAGGTAAATATTTTTGATTAGTCCATTCTGGAATACGTGCTTTATTATTTAAAGCAACAAAGATATCTTTATCCATAGCGTAATATTCTTTTTCTAAAATAGACTCACTATGAATATATTGAAAATAAATACGTTTATTATCTTGTTTAGCGAGTTTCCTTATTATTTGTTCGTAAGAAGCTTGGTTGTCAAAAGTATAAATATTTGTGGGCATTGGCTTGCCAATCATTTCCAATAATATTTCTAATTTCTTTGTAGCGCTTGCTTTATGAACAATAACAGGCATTTGATCAGCAATAATCAATTCTCTACCAGTCAAGAAATTAGATTGATGTTCTTCCGGTTCTAACCATGGATTTGATATATAAGATGGTCTAGAACTATATACGACATCATCATTGTATAAATCACTAAGTGTTAATTTAGGGCGTTGAGTACTTAGTTTTTTCATTTTTTGTTCCCCTTTATATAGTGGTGCTGTTCAATTATTTCATTTAATTCTGCTTGATTTTCTATTAATTCCAATCCCATTAATGCAAGGACTTTAGCACCTCTTATTAAAGCTTGATCTCCATGAGCACTTCCTGCTGCTTCACGAAAACGATGCGTGTGCCCCACTAAATTCCTAGAACCTATTTTAATATGGGGATGAATCGTTGGCACAACGTGACTTACATTACCCGTATCTGTCGAACCAAAACCAAAATCATCATCTATGACCGATTCTCCCATTTTCGTCGCATATTTTGCAAATAAATCATCTAATTTAGGCGTCTTAATAAATTCATTGACACCATTTTGTATAGGGCCAAATTCAAAGTCGCAACCTGTTTGAATTGCAGCACCTTTTGCAATTTGCCCTACTCTATCAGTTAATATATCTAATTCTTTACGTGATGTTGCACGTGTATAAAAACGCGCATGAGTATAGTCTGGAATAATATTAGCAGCTTTTCCGCCATCTAATATAACACCATGAACCTTTTGACTTTTTTTGATATATTGTCTTAACTGAGCTACACCATTAAAATACGCAATCATTGCATCTAAAGCATTTCTTGCTTCTTCAGCATTTTCAGAAGCATGCGTACTTTTACCATAAAATTTAATATCTAAAACATCTACCGCTAATGTATTAATAGTTTTATAAGTTTCATTACCTGGATGAACCATTAAAGCAACATCCATTTCATCTACAATACCTTCTTTAACGTAAGCAGCTTTTGCGCTACCATTGACACCGCCCTCTTCGGCTGGACAACCAAGTATTACTACTTTTCCGCCTGTTTGTTCAATCACTTGCTTCAAAGCTATACCAGCAAATGTACTTGCCGTACCTATAATATTATGACCACAGGCATGTCCTAGACCTGGTAAGGCATCATATTCTGCTAAAAATCCAATGGTTGGACCATCGATGTCTGAATCATAACGCGCAATGAAACCCGTAGCATAACCAGCAATGTTGGTTTCAACTTCAAAATCATGCTTTTCCAAATCTTCAATTAACGTTCTTGAAGCAAATATTTCTTCATTGCCTAATTCAGGTCTTTGATGGATGAGGTGGCTCATCTCTATGTATGATAATTTTTCATTTTCTATATAATCTAATATGTTTTGTTCATGTGTCATTTTCAATACAACTCCCTTGTACTACAACATTTTACACGTATTATTATTAAACTTATAAAAATGCATGTTCAATACTAAACGTGCAAAATACATTTTGATTATTACTTATTCTATCCGTTTTGATTAATTCTGTCATTATTTTTCTGAAATTTAAAAAAATGATAATTCCTTCTGTTTTCTAAAATTTATAGAAATTGTAAATACCACTACGTATTGTTACAATTATGATAATTATTATTTTAGGAGGACATCGTATGCCAAAAATGAACGTTGAAAGTTTTAATTTAGATCATACCAAAGTAGTAGCACCATTTGTTCGACTTGCAGGTAAAATGGAAGGTGCTAATGGGGATGTTATCCATAAATATGACATTCGTTTCAAACAGCCCAATAAAGAACATATGGAAATGCCTGGTTTACATTCATTAGAACACTTAATGGCTGAAAATATTAGAAATCATTCAGATAAAGTGGTTGATATCAGTCCAATGGGTTGTCAAACTGGATTTTATGTATCTTTTATAAATCACAGTGATTATGACGATGTGTTAAATATCATTGAAAAAACACTTCAAGATGTATTATCTGCTACAGAAGTTCCTGCGTGTAATGAGGTACAATGTGGTTGGGCTGCTAGCCATTCATTAGAAGGTGCAAAAGAAATTGCACAGACATTTTTAGATAAAAGAGATCAATGGCATGATATTTATGGTGAGGATAAATAATATCTAATTACCATTATAAAGTAAGATATCAAAAATCGAATTTATTAAAAAAGGTTAAGATAAAAGGCTGAGACAATTAATTCGTCTCAGCCTTTTTAATGTTTCCAACTTTAAACATACATGCTCGTCAGAAATCTATTGTGGTAAGGAATGAAGATGCGATCTCCCACTTATATTATTCCACCGATGATTCATATGTTTCAACATCGCTATAATTATTGTAATTTGTAAAAAATGATATTTTCGTATAATTCTAGCACTTTCAAGTTTTTATCGTAACCATGATATATAAAACAGCGTAAACGCCAATTTCTAATTTAGCTCAATAGAAATTGACGTTTACGCTTTTACTGTAACATTTCAAACACTTATCGTTTTATAATTTATAAACCAGTCACACAACGATTGATTGTTTATTTTATAATTTGTTCACAACTTTTATCAGGACAAATTGTAGTGGGATTCTACTGTATAACAAACTTTCTGGTAGTTGTTTGTCACCTAGTGGCAATTTTTTTCTAGCCATATAAATATTTGCTGGTAATACAGCTAATAAAAATATATTAATCATTTTCTTTAGGCATAGGCTTGGTCTATTCACTATTAAAAGTATTCCAAAAATCATTTCAACAAATCCAGAAATGATAACAGCCGATTTTCTAAACGGTAAATAATCAGGCACAATTTTTCTAAAGCGCGACTCATGTTTAAAATGTAAGACACCGATGGTCATGAAGCCGCAACCTAATATTAGGCTTAATAGTCGTTTCACTTATCGACACCCATTTCTTTCAAATAGCTTCGACCAAATTCTGGTAATTTAACGCCAAAATTATCCGCTATAGTAGCACCTATAGAACTAAAGGTATCATCCATAGATAACTCATGATAATCATTTATTTTAGGACTAAACATAAGGACTGGGATATATTCTCTTGTATGATCAGTTCCTGGTGCTGTAGGATCATTGCCGTGATCTGCAGTAATAATGACTAAGTCATCATCCTTTAGATGTTTGATAAGTTCTGGTAAACGCTCGTCAAAATCTTTTAACGCCTCAGCGTAACCGTCTTTATCACGTCGATGTCCATACAGTGCATCAAAATCCACTAAATTCAAGAAACTTAAACCTTTAAAGTCACGTTGTACAGTTTCTATTAGTTTATCCATACCATCCATATTATTTTTAGTTCGAATTGCTTCAGTGACACCTTCACCATCGTAAATGTCATTGATTTTCCCTAAAGCAATCACATCAAATTGATTATCTTTCAACTCATTCATCACTGTTCGTCCAAATGGTTTTAACGCATAATCATGTCGATTAGAAGTTCTTGTAAAAGCACCTGGTTCACCGACATATGGTCGCGCAATAATTCGACCAATTAAATATTTTGGATCTTTTGTTAATTCTCTTACTTTTTCACAAATATCATACAATTCTTCAAGTGGAATAATATCTTCATGTGCCGCAATTTGAAGCACTGGATCTGCTGATGTATAGACGATCAGGTCCCCAGTTTTCATCTGATGTTCGCCCCACTCATCAATAATTTGTGTGCCGGAAGCAGGTCTATTTGCAACTACTTTACGACCTGTCATTGTTTCAATTTCACTAATCAGTTCTTGTGGAAAGCCATCAGGATAAACTTTAAAAGGTTGCATAATATTTAATCCCATAATTTCCCAATGACCGGTCATTGTATCCTTGCCTACAGAAGCTTCACTCATCTTAGTATAAAACGCGGCAGGTTTAGACACTTTTTCAATATTAGGTAAAGCGGCAATATTACCTAGACCTAAGCTTTGTAAATTAGGTAATGATTTATCAAAATCTTCTAGCGTATGCTTCAAAGTGTGACTGCCTTCATCATTAAAGGCTTTTGCGTCAGGTCCTTCGCCTATACCCACTGAATCCATGACAATTAAATGCACCCTCTTAAATGGTATCGTCATCATTCCATCTCCTATTCAGTAATTATTTTATGAATCAACGTAGGAACTTCACCTTGTGAACTAATCGCAATACTTTGATTTAATTTTTCCTTAACATCATCAATTTGCTCACGGTTACTATGAATCGTTAATAAAGCTTCGCCTTCATCAACTGAATCTCCTACTTTTTTGTGCAAGACAATACCTACACTTAAATCAATATCGTCTTCTTTAGTTTGTCTTCCTGCACCTAACATCATAGATGCAACACCGATTTCATTGGCTATAATTTCAGTTACAGTACCTGTTTTTTGCGAAAGCAAATCAATTTGATAGCGTGCTTGTGGTAGTTTATTGACATCATCAACGACAGAACCATCACCATCTTGATTTTCTAAAAATGTACGGAAACTTTCTAGCGCTGAACCATCTTGAATTGCTTTTTCTAATAATGTTTGAGCCTCATCTAAATCTTTAGCTTTACCGCCAACAACTACCATTTGCGAACCTAAAGTCATAACTAGCTCAGTTAAATCTTTTGGACCTTGACCTTTCAATGTTTCGATCGCCTCTTTAACTTCTAAGGCATTACCTATTGCATTACCTAATGGTTGACTCATGTCTGAAATAATCGCCATCGTGTTTCGGCCAACATTATTACCAATACTAACCATCGCATGTGCGAGTGCTTCAGCATCTTCGATTGTTTTCATAAAGGCACCGTTACCAGTTTTTACATCCAATACAATAGCATCAGCGCCAGCAGCAATTTTTTTACTCATAATAGAAGATGCAATCAGTGGTATTGAATTAACTGTTCCAGTCACATCACGTAAGCCATAAAGCTTTTTGTCTGCCGGTGTTAAATTCCCAGTTTGTCCTATTACAGCTACTTTTGCTTCATTTACAAGTTCAACAAATTTATCTTCACTAATTTCAACGTGAAACCCTTCAACTGATTCTAATTTATCAATTGTGCCGCCAGTATGACCTAATCCTCTACCACTCATCTTAGCCACAGGAACACCAACAGAAGCTACTAATGGAGCTAATACTAGTGTAGTTGTATCACCAACACCACCTGTAGAATGTTTATCAACTTTAATCCCATTAATCGCTGATAAATCAATCACGTCACCTGAATTAACCATTGCCATTGTAAGTGCTGCTCTTTCTTGGTCATTCATATCCTGGAAAAAAATTGCCATCGCTAAACTCGACGCTTGATAATCTGGTATTTCACCGCTGGTATAAGCATTAATAAAGAATTCTATTTCTTCATTTGTTAAAGCTTGACCATCACGTTTCTTTTCAATAATATCTACCATTCTCATTTGAGTTGGCCTCCCCCTATTAGACATTTATGTCTTTATATGTCTCATTTTAAACTTAAAGATAGTGATTAATAATCTGAATTACTTTCTAATCCTTGGATGATTTGTACACCTGCACTAGCGCCAATTCGAGTCGCACCAGCTTCTAGCATTTTGTTGAAATCTTCTAAGTTTCTGACACCACCTGAAGCCTTAACTTCTAAAGCATCTCCGACTGTATCTTTCATTAACTTAACATCCTCAGGTGTAGCTCCACCACCGGCAAATCCAGTTGATGTTTTCACAAAGTCTGCGCCTGCTGCTTTGCTTAACTCACAAGCTTTTACTTTTTCATCATCAGTTAAAAGGCAAGTTTCAATAATTACTTTCACTGTCTTACCGTTTGCTGCTGCTACAACACCTTCAATATCTTTTTGAACTTCGTCATAACGTTCATCTTTTAAGGCACCAATATTGATAACCATATCTACTTCTGATGCGCCATTTTTAATAGCATCTTCAACTTCAAACACTTTCACTTCAGTATTTGTAGCACCTAATGGGAAACCAATTACTGTACATACTAACACGTCAGTGTCTTGTAATTTATCTGCTGCGTATTTTACATGCGTTGGGTTAATACATACTGATTTAAAATGGTACTCAATTGCCTCATCAAGAATTTTATCGACTTGGTCTCTTGTAGACTCCGGTTTTAGTAAAGTGTGATCTATATATTTTGCATAATTCATTCTAATTCCTCCTAAAATATTATCTGTATGAAATTATTCTCATTCTTGAAAGTCATTACTATTCTAAAAAATTAATAACATCACAACAAGTGCTTTACCTCTATATTACAAAAATTCGCAAAAATAATAAACAAATGTTATCTTTATTTTGATAAAAGAATTTAAAGGAGAAGAAGTCTATGACAAAATCTACACCACATATTCAACCTAATGGAGTTAAAATTGCTAAAACTGTTTTAATGCCTGGCGATCCCTTAAGAGCAAAATATATTGCTGATAATTATTTGGAAGATGTAAAACAATTTAATGAAGTTAGAAACATGTTTGGTTATACAGGTACTTACAAAGGAAAAGAAGTTTCTGTAATGGGTTCTGGTATGGGTATTCCAAGTATTGGTATTTATTCATATGAACTATATAATTTTTTCAATGTCGACACAATCATACGAATTGGTTCATGTGGCGCTTTGCAAGAAAATGTTAACTTATATGACATCATAATTGCTCAAGGTGCTTCTACGAACTCTAGTTATGTAGAGCAATATAATATTCCTGGACATTATGCACCTTTAGCTGATTTTGACTTAATGTTAAAAGCGAAACAAAAAGCAGACGAAATTGGTGCTACTACACATGTTGGTAATATTCTTTCTTCAGATACATTTTATAATGCTGATCCAACATTTAACGAAAAATGGCAACGTATGGGCATCTTAGGTATTGAAATGGAATCAGCTGCTTTATACTTAAATGCAACTTATGCTAATAAAAAAGCATTAGGTGTCTTCACAGTAAGTGATCATATTTTACGTGACGAAGCAACAACTGCAGAAGAACGTCAAAACTCATTTACTCAAATGATGGAAATTGCGTTAGAAATTGCTGAATAATATTTGAACATGTTTAGCTTACTCACAAAATAAAACAGCTTGGGATTAAAAATTATAATCCCAAGCTGTTTTTGCACAATTTTACTAAAATTACTGAACACAAAATTTTATAATGCTCATGTATGAAGTATCTAGCTTTTTTGTGATAAAGCTGTTTGTCTATCTATATTTTTATTTTCCTAAATAAGATTTTAACATCCAATTATGTTTGTCAATATTTGTTTGCATACCGATAAACATATCTTCTGTTACATCATCTTCAGCTTTAGAAGCTACTTCAATCGCTTCTCCTAATTGTTTAGAAATATTATCAAAATCTACTGATAATGCTTCAACCATTTGTTCAGCTGTATAGCCTTTGCCAGCTTCATCTATAATTGATAACTCTAAACTTTCTTTCAATGTTCCTACTGGATTACCGCCTACTGCTAAAATACGTTCTGCTAAATCATCTATATATTGACTTGCTTCATCATATAATTCTTCAAATTTTGTGTGTAGTGAGAAGAAATTTGGCCCTTTTACATACCAATGAAAATTGTGTAATTTGGTGAATGCAACTGTCCAGTTTGCTACTTGCTGATTTAATACTTTTACAACTTCTTCATTATTTTTTGACATATCAAAAATCTCTCCTTTTAATTGTTGTCCTAATTAAGCGACAATCGATTTTCTATTACAATAATTATTATATTATAATAATTATAATCTGTAAAGTGATTCCCTCTTCTAAATTATAATTATTATAATTTAGAATGTAGCTTAATTATCTACTTACATTATACCCTGAATCATACGCTTTAATCTAGTTCTTTTCTGTATGGCATTGCACCTTGAGCGCCTAATCCTGTAACTGAAAAACTAGCAGCTAAATTGGCAAAATTAACCGCTTCTTCTAATGACCTATTTTCAATTAGTGCAACTGCTAATGCCCCATTAAATGTATCTCCGGCGCCTGTAGTATCAACTACTTGTTTTTTATACCCTTTTACAAGTTGTTGAGAATCACTGTAAAACAATGCCCCCGAAGCGCCTTTAGTTACAATTAATTTTTCAGGATACATCATTAAAGCTTTATCAACCTTATTTTCAAATAATAATTCACTTTCTGATTCATTTGGTGTCAACCAATTAACTTTTTCAATTATTTCTTTGTCTAATGCACGAAATGGTGCAGGATTTAACATTACTCTCATTTCATGTTTTTGTGCAAAGTCCACTACTTCTTTTATGGTCTCTGCCGGTATTTCATGTTGCATTACAATAATATCGCCAGCTTCAAAAAATTCAAGTTTTGGAATTACTTTATCTGGCGTTACATAATTATTTGCTGCCGGCACTACAATAATACGATTATCATCATCAAATAACGTTATATGGGCAGTTCCAGACGCTTCATTTTCAATAACATCCATATACGCTGTATTTACATTGTTGTTGTTAAGATTTGAAAGTATTTGCTGGCCATTATCATCATCGCCTACAGCTCCAATCATATAAACATGATTGCTTAAACGCGCAGCCGCAACAGCTTGGTTAGCACCTTTACCTCCAGGATTTGTAAAAAATGATTCTCCCATTACAGTTTCTCCTACTTTAGGTAAAATATCTGTTTTCACCACTAAATCGATTGATGCGCTACCAATCACAATTATGTTCCCCATATTCTTTTCCTCCATCTATTCAATCAATCAATAAAAAATGATCGTTCATAATCATTAGGTTTGTGCCAATGTGTTTTCCACATTCTATTTCTATTATCTGCAAAAAGTTGATAACCAAAATCTCTCAGAAATTTAGGCGTTAAATATAATAATAAACCAATCCATTTATAATTTGTTAAGGATGAAATCAGTGATGCTATTGCATCCGACTTATATTTAAATTGATCTCCTTCTTGCAAAATAACACTATCGTGTTGCTGTGTTTCAGGATAATTGGCAAACATATTTTGAGCTGTAGCACCTTGAAGTTTTGCAAATTGGTAACGACTAGACAACCCATTTTGTATAAGCCAAATTGCGTAATTATAACAGTATACACAATTACCATCGTAATAAATTATTGGCATACGTTCATCTCCTTTTTATGATTAGTTATCATAAAATATAAATTATTTATTCACAGTTATATTATATCCTAAAATGATAAAAATAAATCATGATATGAATTATCTTATTATGTATCAC
The DNA here is from genome assembly GCF_017891615.1 of Staphylococcus sp. GDY8P198P. Taxonomy (NCBI): domain Bacteria; kingdom Bacillati; phylum Bacillota; class Bacilli; order Caryophanales; family Staphylococcaceae; genus Staphylococcus; species Staphylococcus sp. GDY8P198P. The sequence goes on along the minus strand of NZ_JAESJQ010000003.1, from coordinate 26,323 downwards.
TAAATATTACATTTATATACAAAAAAGGATGAGACAGAAATCTAATTTTATTAAAAAGATTTCGTCGTCCCACTCCGGCAAGGATGACCAGCATTGAAAATGTATAAAATGATAACCTGAGCTGAAGTTCAGTCATCTTCTGACAATATATAAGCGTCTGGGGCACATCAATGATGCCCCAGACGCTTTTTCGTAATTTTAATCTTGATTAACCTTAACAATTCTTGTGTACTTTAAAAATTGTTCAGTATATTTTTGCTTTATATCATTTATGCTATCGTACGTGATACCAACGATATGCCAATTCGGATTAAAATGATAAAATGAGTCTTTTTTTCTGGACCACTTCACCATGCTACCGTCCCTATTATATCTTGGCAGTGTCATTTCATAACCTTCTAAAACGTTAATATATGTTTGAAAAATGTCTGGGTCTATACGATTAAAATTATCTATGACTAGATAACTTTTATCATTTCTTGGCATAAGATTAGTAATGAAGCCCTCTCTATAATACAAAGCACCAGCCTCATTTGGTAAATACTTACCATAAAGCATGTCTTCTGTAAAATCTGGATGACCTGCTGTAATTACTGGATTAGCATTCGTCTTTTGTAACAAGTTTTCTGCAGCTTTTAAACCTTCACCTTTATCAACTACTAACAGAATAAATGGTTTTATATCCTCATCATCTGTTTTATCGATAACACCTTGACTTTTAACCGCTTCAAATTGAGATTTCATGCCATCATTTTCGCTCATTTCAAGAATTGCATCAAACTGTGTGCGTGACATGCTCGCAATAGCTTGTTTTGCATTTTCTTGTAAATAATATAAATTTTTCAATTTGGGGTGTTTATTTAAAGTACTCAATGTTACAGGTTCGATTTCTTTTTCAAAATAAACTTCTATCGCAGTACTGTTTGTGCGACCAGGGATTGGAGATTTTTCATGTAAATGTTGACTTACTTCACCTACACCAATCACTGATTGTTCTCTATATTTATTATAAAAAACGAGTTGATCACCAATTTCAAGCTGTTTATAAAAATGGTATCCATTTCGTTTAATGCCATTATATGTGTGTGTAAACAAGGTATTATAAGAATTGGGTTCGAATTCTTGTTCCTCTGATATAAAGAAATATCTAGGTATTTTCGTTTCGCCTTTACCTAAACTCACGATTAAGTCAAATTCATCTTTTGTAATTTGATTAAACAATGTTTCTTTCATATTAGTAATTCGAAATTCTAATTGTTCACTTCTTTTTAAGTAATCAGCAGTTAATGGTTTCAATTGTTCTAATAACTGAAAATGCACGCGAATTTTATTTTGTGCACCTGTTTGTACACTAGTGATTTCACCAAATCCTAGTAAACCAGTATCCATCTGTACTTGATAAAATACAACTTTATCTCCTACTTTAGCTTGTTTAAAAGATCGGAAACCTTGTGACGGATTAAATTGTGCACCTGATTCAAATAATGTTGTTTGACCCACTAATGGTTCGTTATGATTCCAGCGATTATATCCGCAATTCAACCAAAAATAACTTGTTTCCTCTGCCATTTAGATACTCCTTATCTCATATAAAAAATTCTATTTTCTCATTATATTTAAAAATCAGTTCTCAAACAATGATTATAATAAATTAATCAATTTCATTGATATTAAACTTGTTATTATTACTACTATCCAAGTCACTAAACCTAATAAAATCGGCTTTGCACCAGCCTGTTTAAACTGTTTGAAATCTACATTTAATCCTATACCTGCCATTGCCATCGTTATTAAGAATAATGATATTTGTTGGAATATATGAATAACTGTAGGTGAAAAATTAAAAATTGTACTAATCAGTGAAGCTACAACAAACCAAACAATAAACCATGGAAATATTTGTTTAACCGATGTGCCTGTTTGTTTTGATTTTTCTTTAAGTATCGTTCTATATGTAAAAAATAATACTACTGGAATAATCATTAATGTACGTGTCAGTTTTACGATAGCACCAGTTTCTAAAGCCTTACTTCCGTAATTAGATGTGGCAGCAATAACACTAGATGTATCGTTAATTGCCGTACCCCCAAAATAGCCAAAAGCAGTTTGGCCCATGTTCATTAAATGACCAAGTGGTGGGAATATAAAAACTGCTATTAAATTGAATAAAAATATAGTTGAAATTGCGAAAGCTACTTCATTTTCTTTAGCTTTGATGACTGGGCTTGTAGCAGCAATTGCAGAGCCACCACAGATAGAAGTACCGACACCAATCAAAATACTAAGATTTTCATTAATTTTAAATATTTTCATCAATATAAACACGATTATAAATGCTGCTAATAAAGTTATGATTATAATTGGTAAAGATTTCCAACCAATTGAACCAATAGATTGAAAACTCAATGTAAAACCAAGAACAATAATACTATAATGCAATATTTTTTTACTACTAAATTGGATACCGGCACGATATTTTTTTGGGATTTCAATAAAATTATTTAAAAGAATACCTATAACAATTGCAAATATTGCACTTCCTATTATTGGAAATTTACTTCCCATAATCGTTGCAATAAGTGCAATAATAAATGTCATCAGTATACCTCGAGATTTCGACATTTAGCCCACCTCCAATTTAAATTCTATTTTACCATAAATAATTTATCGCTAAAGAATATTTTATAATCTTTTAATTATAATCACTAATATCCATTCCGTTAAAAATAAATTTGATTTAGTTAATGACGCAAATGATTTTTTACATATAAAAAAAGTACCTTTTACTTCAAAAGTAAAGATACTAAATTTATTGACTATTGAACCATCGTCAATGCACCCAAAATTGGCATTAAATTAATGAGTACACCACCAAGTTTTAATAATCCATTTATTTCTTTGTTAGGTATCGTAATTAATGCAGCAATGATACCAATTGCACCAATGATAACTGGTAAGAAAAATGAAGGAAAAATAGGTATTTTTAAAAATATTCCCGCACCAGCTAATAAACCGCAAATTAATGATACATATAAATACTTATACATTTTGAAACACTCCGTTTTTTTATCTATAAATAACTTATAATTAATTCATAATTCCCTTCAAAAATTGTATCTAAATCGTCTGAAGTTAGTATGAAATTTTGACCTTGTGTTACATCATAAATGTCACCATCAACAATGACTTGTCCAGAACCTTTTAATACGGAAACTAAAACAAATTCTCTAGGTTTCATATAATTTAATGTACCAGATATTTCCCACTTAACCATTGTAAAAAAATCATTTGAAACAAGTTGGATACGTTTATGATTTTCAACAATTTCGGTGTCTGTTGCTATATTAATATTTTCTTGAGTAACTTCGATGACTTCTTTCGCTTTTGCTTGATTCAATCCTCTGGGATCATGTGCTGCCTCTTCTCTATCAAAATCATAAACTCTATATGTGACATCAGAAGATTGCATTGTTTCATACACAAGTACACCAGCCCCTATAGAATGAATCGTGCCTGCTGGTATAAAATAAAATTCACCTGGTTTGACTTTAACTTTATTAAATAAATTTTCATAGTCTGTTTCATCGATTTGATCAACTGCAGTATCTTTACAATCTACGTTCACACCATATATGATTTCTGCGCCCTCTTCAGCATCTATAATATACCAACATTCTGACTTACCATATTGTCCGTTTTCGTTTTCATAAGCGTAGGCGTCATCAGGATGCACATGAATCGATAATGATTCCTTAGCATCTACAATTTTTGTCATTAACGGAAACTCTTGACTCGGAAAATCACCAAACAATTCCCGATGATTTTTCCATACCATATCTAATGTTTGTACTTTGTATGGTCCATTCAACACTTCACATCTTCCATTTGGGTGTGCTGAAATCCCCCATGCTTCTCCAATATTTTCAGCGGGCAAATCATAACCGAGTGATTTCAACTTTGTGCCACCCCAAATTTTCTCATGTAATACTGGTTTTAAAAATAATGGCATTCACCACACCTCCAAACTTAGTTTTTATATTGTTTAATCTGATATATACAATTTAGAAAAAGATAAAATTATACTATTTATATTACATTTTAAAATTAATTTTACAGAACTATTGAAATTGTATCACATATCTTAATGCTTTATAAACTGTCACTTCAACGTTTGGTCATATTCAAATCATTAATTATTATATCAATACGTTTAATAGACGTATAGTTAAATTAATGCTACCCCATTCCATTCAACTAAATTTGACAATAAAATTATTCAATTGTCATAAATTTTTTAAAATAAAGACTTGCCTTCGCAACATTTTTAACATTATAATGACACTAGAGTCTTCAAAGGACTCATATTCTTTTACATATAAGGTAATAAATTATGATTATTTTGACCAGATGATCACTGTTCAAAATATAAAATTTGCAAAAAAGCCCAAACTATTGTAGTTTGGGCTTTTTATTCCTTGAAATTTAATTATATGTGCATATACTTTAAGAACTTGGAAAGCATTAAACTAAATTTGAAGATTATAAGTATCTTACGTTCTAAAATCTATTTTTTTTGAAGTTAGCTAAAATTGTTTCTTTAACTTCTAATAAATGTGTCTCCATGGCTTTAACAGCTTCTACATCATCTTTGTTAGCAATTGCATTATAAATGACTACATGTTCCTCTAATAATTTATTCATTGTTTTTTGTTTACTATAAATAAATATTTTTCTTGTTTCTTTCATAGAATCTTGCATAAGTTCAGATATATTATTAAGTAATTCAACTAACAAAGAATTGTTACCAGCTTTTGCGATTAATAGATGAAATTCTAAATCAGCTCTTTCTCCTGATGTACCATCTGTTATTGCTTCCCCCATTCGATTCAAAGCCTTTTCCAAATCAACTAAGTTCTCTTCTGTACGGTGACATGCAGCCATTTTGACGGTTGCACTTTCAACAATCTCTCGTAACTCTAATAATTCTTTTATCTGAACTAACGAATTAAATTTATCTCCTAATTCAAAAAAAGTCGGTTCAATTTGCTTTACAAATGTTCCATAACCTTGTTTTATTTCCAATACACCTATCGTTCTTAATGCATTTAAAGCTTCTCTTACCGAAGCCACACTCACACCATATTCTTTACTGAGTTTTTGTATAGATGGTATTTTATCTCCAACTTGATAATTTCCAGATTTGATGCTTTCCAATAAAGTATCTGCAACTTGTTCATAAATTTTAGTGTTTGAAATCTTCATAGTTACCTCCAAACGATATCTATTATTGTATCAAATTTTCATCATAAAATTTATTAAAATAATAGATATTTCAATTAAAAATGGACCAAATTACATTAATTTGTAAATTGGCCCACATTTGTAACTATCGATTATTTATTTTTAAAGCTATCTAAAGCTTGTGATATTTCTACATCTCCACTAATAATTTGGAATTCAGTATTTAAATAGTCGTCACTTGTGACAACTTCATTGAGGACTGAAGCAACATCTTCTCGTGGAATTGAACCTCTGCCTTCAAAAAAGGCACCTACTTCAATTTTGTTTGTACCATCATCATTTAATAAAGCACCTGGATGTACAATCGTATAAGGTACTGATGCTTGTTTTAAGTATTCATCAGCATAATGTTTGGCAATTGTATATGGTTTCAAATCTCCACTTGCGTCAAATGCTTCTCTTCTAGAATCATATGTTGACACCATCACAAATTGTTTCGCATTATTTACCTCACTTGCTTTAATAGCTTTAACAGCACCATCTAAGTCTACAATAATTGTTTTATCGGCACCTGTACTACCTCCTGAACCAACGGAAAATACTACACGGTCAAAGCCTTTAAATTTTTCAGTTAAAGTTTGAACATCATCTGACTCAACATCAATTAAAGTTGCTTTGATATTCTGTTCTTTCAGTTGTTCAACTTGTGATTCTTTTCTAACTCCAGCGGTAAAATCTACCTCTTTTTCTTTTAACTGTTCTATTAAGTGATGACCAACGCCACCATTTGCGCCAATAACTAAAATACTCATATTGGTACCTCCTTATCGAGTTCATATTAAAAGTCTACCACTTTTATAAGAATTTAAAACAAATATGCATTTTCAATTGACATATTAGCACAATAACATTAATATATGAATATATATTAATATCTTCATATGATAGGAGGGTTAAATTTATGAATACGCCAATAAATACCGAAACTTTAGAGCATGTAACTGATATTTTCAAAGCGTTAAGTGAGAGGAATCGTATACGCATCATGCATTTATTATCACAAAATTCTAGCAGTGTAGGTCATATTGCGCATACTTTAAATATGGGGCAATCTAATGTGTCGCATCAGTTACGCATATTAAAACAAGCCCACCTAATCAAATCTAACCGCGAAGGCCAATCAATGATATATTCAATTGATGATACACATGTGACTGATTTATTGAAACAAGCAATTCATCATGCAAATCATAAACTATAATGAAAGGTGTGAACTTATATGTCACAACATCACGAACACAATCACACACACAACCATACACATGGTCATGTACACACCAATAATAAAAAAATCTTACTTATTAGCTTTTTAATTATTGGTATATTTATGATAGTTGAAATCATCGGAGGTTTTTTAGCACATAGCTTAGCATTATTATCAGATGGTTTACACATGTTTAGCGATTCTGTTTCATTAGGTGTAGCATTATTAGCTTTTATTTATTCTGAAAAACATGCTACTCAATCTAAGACTTTTGGCTACAAACGCTTCGAAATATTAGCAGCATTATTTAATGGTGTGACATTATTTGTTATCGGCATTTTTATCATCATAGAAGCAATCGATCGTTTCTTTAATCCAATAGCGGTAAAATCTACAGAAATGTTTATCATCAGTGTAATTGGCCTCATTGTTAATATCGTTGTTGCTTCTTTTATGTTTAAAGGTGGAGATACAGATCATAATATAAACATGCGTGGCGCTTTTCTCCATGTAATTGGAGACTTATTAGGTTCTGTCGGAGCAATTGTAGCAGCTATTCTTATTTGGTCATTTAATTGGACTATTGCAGACCCAATTGCAAGCATTATCGTCTCCCTACTTATTATTAAAAGTAGTTGGGGCATAACGAAATCATCTATTAATATTTTGATGGAAGGTACACCAAGTGATGTCGATATGGATGAAATCATTAACGCTATTACAAGTGAAGTGCAAATAAAAAATGTACACGATTGTCATATATGGACTATTTCTAATGAAATAAATGCTTTAAGTTGCCATGCAGTAGTACCTAATGACATGACAATCGAAGAAGGCGAACAACTTTTAAACCAACTTGAACATCGCTTAACACATTTAAATATTCAACATATGACGATACAATTTGAAACAGAATATCATAATCATGACAGCAATACCTTATGTTCAGCAATTTATACAGAAAAATAACGTGAGTTAAAAAAGTAAAAAGTGACTAGATTTTAAAGCTTGAAACAAGCAGTATCATTCAATCTAGTCACTTTTATGATTTTAATCACTATTAAAATATATAACAAATCCGAAACATTTTACACATTATAAAAACTTATCAAATATCAGTTCTTTAGCTGGCACTTGTTTTTCTTTAAAACCTCTTATAAATTCTTCATTATCATAAGGAACTTTAACTCGTTCAAATGAAAATTCATTTTCTTCGATAGTAACAATACCATATACCGCGTATGCGCCGTTATTTAATCCAACAGAACCAGGATTAAAATAAACCTTAGATTTATCATCAAACAAATGAACTGTATGATTATGACCGAAAATAATTAAATCAGCCTCTTTATCTTCAAAAAGTGATTTTATATTTTCTTCAGTAGGTTCAACAATAGGACTAAATGGCTGGCCATCAATCGGCGTATTCAATTTATCGTTTGGAATTTCGTAATGGATGAACATGACTTTTTTATGATTCATTGTTTTTTCAATAACACGAGGTAAAGCATTTAATTTATCGTAATAATCTTCGTCTAAGTGACTTTCAATCCATTGGTGGTGTTCATAAAATTTATCTTTTAAGTCTTCAGGATAAGGCGTATCGTTAACAATTGACATCACCGCTTCATCATGATTACCTGCAATAATTTCCATATCATCTCTTTCGAATATTTCATCAAGAACTTTATTTGTTTCATGGCCTACACCAATATTATCGCCTAAGTTATATATTTTATTTATATCTTTTCTTCTATCAATATCATCCAATACTGTATCTAACGCATCAAAATTGCCATGTACATCAGTAAGAATTGCAAATTTCATGATGATATCTCCTTTCAACATTTTCTCATTTGGTCATTTTAACATTTTATAGCCATTTTGTTACCTATTAATTTTAAAATCTCTAATTTTTTGATAGCATATGCTTATCACTAAAAAGGAGTGCTTAAAATTTGTTTAAATTTCATAAACTAGCATTACAAAATGCAAAACCGCAAAATGCTAAAATTTTACTATTCACAATTGTAAGTTTTATCATATTGTTTGCTTTGACTGTACTAACTTTTATACCAGTTCAACCAGCAATATATAAATTTTTAATGTCAATGGCAATGCAACAACCTATTGGAAGTTCATTAATTACATTGATACTAGCAATATTAATTCCATTAGTGGTTTTTATATTTGCAGGATATCAACTTATTGCTGGAACTATATACACTATAGACAATGCAATTAATAAAGACAAGGTTAAATTCAAAGATTTATTTTCAATATTTAAAAAGGGTAAATATGCTAAATCATTAAAATTATCTTTAATCACATTATTAAGTATTATTATTATATTATTACTTAATCTTTTAATAAGTAAGCTATTGCAATTAGGAATTGTACAATTATTCACTGCATTACAAGGACCGTTAAGCAGTTCTGATCATGCACTTGGATTGTCATTAACATTCCAAATTATTGCAGCTACTTTACAAGTATTTATATTGTCATTTGTCTATTGGTTCTTTACAATCCTAATCATCAACTTTACACTAGCCTTTGTTAAAGAACCTAATAGAGGTGCTTGGTCTTCTGTAAAACGTGGCTTTAAAGCTATTAAAAACGGAAATAAAACTTGGTTTAAATTTTATCTAGGTATATTACTATTAAATTTACCTGTTATAATCTTAGCAAATCCGGTGAGTCAGTTAGTTTCAATTAGTACCGGTGGTATTTCACAAACATTAGCTATGACTATTATCTATATTGTGTCAGTAATTGTTATAATAATTAGATTGATTGTTTATTACACAAACTTATTAGCAATTATTCAATACTACAATAAAAATGGCGAGAACATTGATAAATCAGAAGTCAAAAAATCAAAAGCTTCTAAGCAATCTGATCAAACATCTAAAGTAACTAATAGTGTTAATCACACAACTGAGAAAGCTACTGATGAAGTTAATCACACAACTGAGAAAGCTACTGATGAAGTTAACCACACAACTGAGAAATCTACTGATAAAGTTAATCAAAATACCGATCAGTTTACAGATAACACAAAAGAAAAAACTACAGACATCAAAGATCAAATGAATAATAAAGATAAATAATATATTGGAATATAAATTGCAAAAGGACTAATCCGCAATAAGTGGATTAGTCCTTTTTAAATTGTAATTATGATACTACTTAATTTTTTATGCTTATACTCAAACGATTTTCTTATCGTTACAGAATGTAATTAGTAAATTTTCAGTATCAAAAAAGACACTTCATCTCATTTAATAACCATTATTAACCGAGAGAAGTGTCTTTTTAATCAATTCATCTATGCATACAGATTATAATAAATGCTTTTTCAAGTATAATGCAGCACCATTTTCTTCATTTGTGAATGAAGTGACATCATCTGCTAAAGCTTGAATTTCTGGTCGAGCATTCTTCATCGCCACAGTATAATTGCCAAACGCAAACATCGCTCTGTCGTTATCACTGTCACCAATGACTAACGTTTCTTCTTGTTTAATGCCAAAGTAGTCTATCATTTCTTTAATTCCAGTTCCCTTATCAATGCCAAAAGCCATTGTTTCTGCGTTAAAGCGCGATGAATTAGATACACTGATTTGAAGTGTCGTTTGGTCATCGATTAACTGGTTTCGAAATTGAGTAATCTTATCATAATCTGGCGAAAATAAATAAATTTTTGAAAATGACGTGTCAGGGATACTTGTTTTCCAACTTACTTTTTCAACGATAGATTCTCTTCTGGATGTCCATTCACTGTATCCTACGTTTTCAGGTGGTGTTGATTGTTTAAACATTGCTTCTGCCCACGCTTGATCTTCATTAAGAATAATTCGATTACCGTCAAAAGGAAAAACTTCATAATAAATTGCTTGTGCTTTTGCTCTTTTCACAATTTCATTTACCGTATCAAATGTTAAACTATGTTTAAAAATAGTTTCATTGTGAACGACACCATTAGTACCGTTAGAACTAATAATACCATCCACTTTAAAATTTTCTGGTACAAGGTAATGAATCTCATCATGTGCTCTACCAGTAGCTAAAAATACTTTATAACCATGATTTCTTAATGTTTGAATAATCTCTGTCGTTTCTTTATCTACACGATTATCTTTATGTAAAATTGTACCATCCATATCTAAAAATATTGCTTTAACATTTTTCATGTAATTAAAATCCTCCATCATATGTTATCATATTAAATTATGGCACTTTATCTATGTTTCTGCAATGTCTCCATCTTTTAAAAACAATGTGTATCGCCCATTGTTACATGCTATGTTGACATTTCTTTTAAAGAAATCGCTCAATGTTGTACTATTAAGAATTTCAGATATTTGACCTTGTTTAAAAGGTTGCCCATTTTTCAATAAAAACCCATAATCAATATCTTGTGTAATTTCTTCTACAAAATGCGTTACATAAATCACTGCTAATTTAGGATTTTGCTTATACAATTGTGTCAGCGCACTTAATAAATCTTCTCTTGCAATAAAATCTAAACCTGAAGCTGGTTCATCTAAAATTAAAAGTTTAGGGTTCCCCATCAACGCTCTTGCTATCAACACTTTTTGACGTTCTCCAGTAGAAAGATAACCATAATATTGATTTTCAAATTGAGCGATTCCCATTTGTTTTAAATATTGTTTAGCCAAATCTATGTATTGTTGTTGTACATCTTGAAACAGACCGATTGACTTAAATATCCCACTAATTACAACATCTATAACAATTTCACCATCCTGAAATCGATCCATTAAACTACTAGATACAAATCCAATTTGTTGGCGTACATTTTCAGCAGAATACCCTTTTTTACCAGGCTCCATACCAAATAAAGTCATTTCACCAGATGTGTTTGGCTCATATGCATTTAAAATATTTAATAGTGTAGTCTTACCTGCGCCATTTAAACCATAAAGCATCCATTTTTCTCCCTCATTGATTTGCCAACTCACTCCTTGAACAATTTCTTTTCCATCTTTTCTTCTTGCTATATTGTTCAAATCAATTAGCATATATATATCCCCCTTTTTAAAATTGTCATTTATTTTTGATTTTGTCTAAATATCTTTTCCAATGTCTTCCCTTTAGCCAATTCATCAACCATTTTGTCTAATATCTAATTTCTTTCATTACTGAGTCTTCCATATTTTCAACACGAATACCACATATAACACCAGTCACTTTAGTTCTATGTGGATTTAACCTTGGTGCTTGTTGAATAAATGCTTCATAGTCTGTGCCATCTTCAATCATTTTATCTATTTGCGACTGACTATAGTCAGTCATCCATTTAATGACAGTATCTACCTCATTTTTTGTTCTACCTTTTTTTTCGACTTTTTTCACTAAATGAGGATAAACATCTCCAAAAGCCATGGTATAAATTTTAGGTTTTGCCATTATTTTATAAGACCTTTCTTTATTTATAAATTGTAAGCTTGTACATAGCATATTAAATTTTTTATATTTTTGAAAATATTTCACTTTTACTATACGTTAAAAAATATCATAAACGTTATCATTTTTTAACTTCGAGCAATCGTTTCATCGCGTCGTATTCTTTGACTGATAAATCAACTAATATGTCAGAAGCTTGCTTTAAATATGCTCTATCTTGAGTTTCTCCCGCACATTTAATTAACTTTATCACCTCTTCCCACATAATAACTATTTCAGAGAATAAGTGATATGATTGTTCTAAAGCACTATCTTTGATTAATAATTGAGCTTCTTCAAGAAAGAAAAGATACATTTTTCTAAACAATGCCCCTCCAGTCCCACCATTTTCCATTAAATTAGCAGTCAGTAATAAATCATATTGAATGTTCGAACTTCTTTCAAACCATGTTTGTATTTTGTCGCTTGTTTTCTTTATCCCTTTATATCCTATATTTTTAATAGGAGGATTTAAATAATCTTGAGCATTATTATGTATAGCATTTAATATGATTGTTTTCATATCAGGTAAGGGATGGTTTTGTTTTATTGTATAAGAGAGGTTTTTAGATGACATAGGCCCTTTAGCATTTCTTGCTTGCGCTAAGTGTTCTAATTTTGTTTTAACAATGTTGCCTTGCTGTTTTGTATCAATCAAATAGGCATAAGCATCATCATAATCATACATAGCTACATAGTGCCCTGCAAAATGCACTTTATCCGAAAAATAATCTAAATAATAACTGTCTAATTTCAAACCAACTGGGTGACCAGCATCAAGTGTCTTTTTGATGTTTTGCCAAGCCTTTTTTATGGATGTAGTTTCTTCTAAGAAAATTTCTAAATTCAAATTTTTTACGATATTATTTGTTAAATAATCTGGTTTAATACGACCGCCAAGAAATGGGAAATCCATATTTTTCATATCCCAATAAATATATCCAAGTCCTTCTCCGATACCAAATAACATCGGTTCGGATAACTCTATACCAATATGTTTTAATAATGTGCCAGTCGCTGTAGTTTCACAATGGGCGCCATTTAAATAATTAGGTTCACTATCCATATATTGTATTCTCCTTCTAAGTATCATTTCATTCTCATTGGATGCATCATCTCAATTGTTCAACATAACTTCATTAAACTATAAAATTTCCACAAATAAAAGCTGAGACATCAAAATGTCTCAGCTCAATCTTATATATTAATTTATTCTACTGTTACAGATTTAGCTAAGTTACGTGGTTTATCCACATCTAAATCTCTGTGTAGTGCAGCATAATATGAAATTAACTGCATTGCTACAACAGCAACTAATGGTGTTAATAACTCATGGACATGAGGGATAACATATGTGTCACCATCTTTATTTAATCCATCCATAGAAATTATACAAGGGTTTGCACCACGTGCTGCCACTTCTTTCACATTACCACGAATTGAAAGGTTTACATTTTCTTGTGTTGCTAAAGCAATCACTGGCGTACCCTCTTCAATAAGTGCGATTGTACCGTGTTTAAGTTCGCCACCTGCAAAACCTTCTGCTTGAATGTAAGAAATTTCTTTAAGCTTCAATGCGCCCTCTAAACTAACATTATAGTCAATTGTACGACCAATAAAGAATGCGTTTCTTGTTGTTTCTAAGAAATCTGTAGCAATTTGTTTCATTACATCTGCATCATCCACAATTGTTTCAATAGCAGTAGTCACTTTTGCAAGTTCGCGTAGTAACTCAAAATCGGCTTCTTTACCGTGTTCTTTCGCTACAATTTGTGACAAAATTGAAAGTACTGCAATTTGTGCTGTATATGCTTTTGTAGATGCAACCGCTATTTCAGGACCAGCATGTAATAATAAAGTATGATCCGCTTCACGTGATAATGTAGAACCAGGCACGTTTGTAATTGTTAATGATTTATGCCCTAGTTTTTTAGTTTCTACTAATACAGCACGACTATCCGCTGTTTCACCTGATTGTGAAATATAAATAAATAATGGTTTTTCTGAAAGCAATGGCATATTATATACAAATTCTGAAGCAACATGCACTTCTGTAGGAACGCCTGCCCATTTTTCCAAATATTCTTTACCAACTAAACCTGCATGATAACTTGTACCTGCCGCAATGATATAAATTCTGTCTGCATCGGCTACATCTTTTATAATATCTGCATCCATTTTTAAATTGCCATCAGCATCTTGATATTCTTGAATAATACGACGCATTACTGCAGGTTGTTCATGAATTTCTTTCAACATGTAATGATCATAAACACCTTTTTCAGCATCAGCAGCATCAATTTGTGCAGTATAAGCTTCTCTATCTTGTACTTTACCTTCTTGGTCTTTAATAATTACTTCGTCACGTTTAACAATGACAATTTCATGATCATGAATTTCTTTGTATTGGTTTGTAACTTGTAACATTGCAAGCGCATCTGAAGCGATAACATTAAAATCATCACCTACACCAATCAATAACGGTGATTTGTTTTTTGCAACATACATAGTGTCACGATCATGACTATCAATAAGGCCTAATGCGTAAGAACCTTCTAATAACGATACCACTTTTGTAAATGCTGCTTCTGTAGAAAGTCCAGTATTTGAGAAATATTCAACTAATTGAACAATAACTTCTGTATCCGTTTCAGATAAAAATTTTACATCTGATAAATATTCATTTTTTAACTCTTCATAATTTTCGATTACACCATTATGAACTAAAGTAAAACGTTCAGTTGCGGATTGGTGTGGATGTGAATTTTCATAATTTGGCACACCATGTGTTGCCCAACGCGTGTGACCAATACCTACGTTTCCATCTATATCTTTACTATCTGCAACTTTTCTTAGCTCCGCAATACGTCCTTTTGATTTAAATACATTTGTGCCATCATCGTTAACAACAGCAACACCAGCAGAATCGTATCCTCTATATTCTAATTTTTCTAATCCTTTTAATAATAATTCTTTGGCATTATCATGCCCGATATATCCAACTATTCCACACATATACATACTCCTCCAATATAATGGTGAAGGGTATTGAACGTTCGGCGTACAGGAACCTGTTCAATATATGAGGCCAATTTAAATAAATTTCTTAACATTCATTTTATCGTAAGAAATTTTAAAAAAAGGCACAGAAATCCCATTCACCTTTAATCTTAATTTTTATTTAATTTGGCTATCTTATTAACTTTGTGCACCAGGTTGCCCTAATGTTTTCCTTAATAAGTTTACGAATGAGCCACATCCGGGATAGCATCCGCCGATGGTTCGATAACTATCCTCCTCGTCTACAAGCTTCGATTTCATATCTATTAAGATTTCTGTTTTAAATCTTAAATGCTAAATATTTAACCTTTTCACTTGCACAGGCGCTTTAATTGATATATTTATGTCAAACTGTCCTCCTTTCCTTCAATACCACTAATTGTACAATGCTTTTGCAACCAAATGCAAATTTTTTATTAACTTCATCCTTAAAATAATTGTAAAATTGTTTTATTATTTAATATTCAAAACTTTCCATATATTAATAGTCATAAACTTGTCAAAAACACTGTGACAAATTTGAGATTACTATTTGTTGTTTATTTATGTAAACACACCTACAATAATAGTTAAATACAGAGAAAAAGAGGTGCAAATTATGTCACAAACAGATGCTCAAGATAATAAAGGGATTGGTCGTAAAGTTCAAGCTTTTGGTTCGTTTTTAAGTAGCATGATTATGCCTAATATTGGTGCATTCATTGCTTGGGGCTTTATCGCGGCAATATTTATAGACGGCGGTTGGTGGCCAAATAAAGATTTAGGTGAATTGGCTGGACCAATGATTACTTATTTAATACCATTATTGATTGCTTATAGTGGTGGTCGTTTAATTCACGAGATGCGTGGCGGTATTATTGCTGCTGTAGCAACAATGGGTGTGATTGTAGCATTACCAGAAACACCGATGTTACTAGGCGCAATGATTATGGGACCACTTGTTGGTTGGTTAATGAAAAAAACTGATGAATTCATTCAACCAAGAACCCCACAAGGTTTCGAAATGTTATTCAATAATTTCTCCGCTGGTATTTTAGGTTTTATAATGACAATCATAGGTTTTAAAATATTAGCACCAATTATGGAATTTATCATGCATATTTTATCCGTTGCTGTTGAAGCATTGGTACATGCGCATCTACTTCCATTGGTAAGTATTATTGTAGAACCTGCTAAAATCGTATTTTTAAACAACGCTATTAACCACGGTGTATTTACACCACTGGGTGCAGATCAAGCTGCATCTGCGGGACAATCTATTTTATACACAATTGAATCAAACCCTGGTCCAGGTTTAGGTGTATTAGTTGCTTATATGATTTTTGGTAAAGGCACAGCTAAAGCTACTTCATATGGTGCTGGGATTATCCACTTCTTAGGTGGTATACATGAAATTTACTTCCCTTATGTATTAATGAGACCGTTATTGTTCGTCGCAGTAATACTAGGTGGTATGACTGGTGTTGCTACTTATTCATTATTAGACTTTGGATTCAAGAGTCCAGCTTCACCTGGTTCATTTATCGTATATATGTTAAACGCACCTAAAGGTGAGTTCTTACACATGATTATAGGCGTATTATTAGCAGCAATCGTATCATTTATTGTTTCATCAATTATTTTAAAATTCACAAAAGAAACAGAAGAAGATTTAGAAGCTGCAACAGAGAAAATGGAAGCATCAAAAGGTAAAAAATCAAGTGTATCTTCTAAGTTAACAGGGAATAGTGATGATAACACTTCAACAACTGCTACTGATGCAACTGACAAAAATAGCGATAGTCAAACAGAAGATGATTTACTAGATAACTATGATACTGAGAATGTAGATGCACATGACTACAGTAAAGTAAGTCACGTTATCTTCGCTTGTGATGCAGGCATGGGATCAAGTGCTATGGGCGCAAGTATGTTACGTAACAAATTCAAAAAAGCTAGCATACAAGACGTTGAAGTAACAAATACAGCGATTAACCAATTACCTAGCGATGCTCAACTTGTCATTACTCAGAAAAAATTAACAGACAGAGCAATCAAACAAGTTCCAAATGCAATTCATATTTCAGTAGAGAATTTCTTAAATTCCCCTAGATATGATGAATTACTAGAAAACCTTAAAAAAGAAGAAAACTAATCACTCACTAAAAAGATATAAATTGGAGGGTATGGCTATGTTTTTGAGTACACGTGAAAAAGAAATTATCGAAATGTTAATTAAGTATCACGGTCAATATGTCACTATTTACGACATTGCTCAACATTTAGCTGTATCCTCTCGTACTATTCATAGAGAATTGAAATCTATTGAACCCTTTTTAGCAAGTTTTAACATTGAATTGGAACGCGTTACGAAAAAAGGATTACAGTTATCTGGTAATTCATCTGCGGTCCATTCATTAAAAAATGAATTAATTCAACAAGTCACGATTGATTTGTCTCAAGAAGAACAAAAAGTAATTATTTTATATGCACTTATCCAAGCTAAAGAACCAATCAAACAATACAGTTTAGCACATGAAATTGGTGTTTCTACTCAAACACTAGCTAAATTACTAGATGAATTAGATGATGAACTAGACCAGTATCAATTAACACTTCAAAAAAAACGTGGTGAAGGTATCCACCTTTATGGTGCTGAATCAAAAAAAAGAGAATTATTAAGCCAATTAATGGTAAATAATTTAAATAGTACGAGCGTTTACTCTGTAATAGAAAATCACTTTGTGTATCAATCCATTAATCAATCCCAGTTACCAATGGTTGATTTAGATAAAATTTTCCAAGTTGAGAGAATTCTTATGGATCATTTGGGACAACTGCCCTATTCTCTTACAGAATCAAGCTATTTAACCTTAACAGTACACATTGTACTCAGCATTGATCGAATGCTTAAAGGCGAATATGTAGCTTTAAATGACGATATTTATAACAGTGTCAAAGACACCTTTGAACACCAAGTGGCTTCAGCTTTAGCATTACATTTAGAGCACATCTACGGTGTTCAGTTCAACCAAGCGGAAGTAACCTTCATCACGATTCATTTACGCGGAGCCAAACGCAAAGAAACTACTGAAGTATTTAAGAATAACAAAGATGATCAACGCATCGAAAAACTTATTCATATGGTTTCAGAGGTTTCCCAGCAAACATTTAAAGACTGGAGAACACTCAGTGAGGGGTTAAAGCTGCATATTATACCAGCAATCAATCGATTAAATGCTAATATTGAAACCTATAATCCTTTAACTGAAATGATTAAACATAAATATCCACGGCTATTTGAAAGTGTGCATCAGGGGTTAATAAAAACGTGGCCGAATTTTAAATTTCCAGAAAGTGAAATTGCGTTTATCGTATTACATTTCGGCGGTGCAATTCAAAAACAAGCGACACCTTTTTATAATGTACTTGTCGTTTGTAGTAGCGGCATAGGTACAAGCCGTTTACTCGCTACTCGGTTACAACAAACATTTAGTGAAATTCAACAAACAGCACAAGCGTCTGTGGGTGATCTTAATTCCATTGATATTCAACAATATGATGCAATTATTTCAACGGTTAATTTAGATATAAGCTTACCTTACCTCACAGTTAATCCATTGTTACCAGATGCAGATATCAATCATGTAGCTGCTTTTCTAAACATGCAACAAGACAAACCACAAACACAAATATTTGATGGCACTGGTACAACTTTTGCAAATCCTGAATATCAATTAGAATATATCCGTAAAGGACTAGAAGTCATTGATTCAATTTATCTTGATTATGCACATACTCAAGATTGGATTACGTATTTAACTGAACAATTATTTAAACATCAAATTATTGAAGATAAGCAGTCATTCGCTGAACTTATTAAGCAACGCATGGATGAACAAGGTTTTGTTTTAGACCCTTATCCCATTGCTATGCCACACTTAAAAAGTGATTTAATTAAGAAGCCATTTATCTTAGTCACTATTTTAGAAAAGCCACTTATGCTTAATAGTAATCAAAATGACAAAGTTTCTGTAACATATTTATTAAATATGTTCATACCTCCAGATGATATCATGGCACAATTTATTAGTGAATTATCTGGAAAAATTGGTGAGTATCTCGATGATATCGACCAATTTATGAAACAACCGGAACAATTAACAGATTTACTTAAACAAAGTTATCTGAAAGCATTACAAAATCAATTAAACATGGAGTGAATGATATGAGTGAATTATTTAGCAATGACAATATTTTTATTAATCAAACAGTGAAAGATCAAAACGAAGCAATTGAAAAAGCAGGACAAGCACTTGTATCAAGTGGTGCAGTTACAGAAGACTATATTCAAGCTATGAAAGATCGCGAGCAAGTTGTAACAACATTTATGGGAAATGGATTAGCTATTCCCCACGGTACAGATGAAGCTAAAACAAGTGTTTTAAAATCAGGCTTAACTTTAATTCAAATTCCTGAAGGTGTTGATTGGGATGGAGAAGAAGTTAAAGTTGTTGTTGGTATCGCAGGTAAAGATGGTGAGCATCTAGATTTATTATCAAAAATTGCCATCACATTTAGTGAAGAAGAAAATGTTGAACGCATTATCAATGCTTCATCAGCTGAAGAAATTAAGCAAGTATTTGAGGAGGCTGACGCATAATGAAAGCATTACATTTTGGTGCAGGTAACATTGGTCGTGGTTTTATTGGTTATATTTTAGCTGATAATGATATTAAAGTTACATTTGCAGATGTCAATGCTGAAATTATTGATGCTTTAGATTCTAAACAAGAATATGACGTCATATTAGCAGACGAAGCAAACACAACAACTCGCGTACACAATGTAGACGCAATCAATTCAGGGCAACCTTCTGCTAAATTAAAAGAAGCCGTATTAGAAGCAGATTTAATTACTACTGCAGTCGGTGTCAATATTTTACCGATTATTGCTAAAACGTTTGCGCCTTATTTAAAAGAAAAAGAAACACCAGTAAATATTGTTGCTTGTGAAAATGCCATTATGGCCACGAATACATTGAAAGAGGCAATTCTAGATATCACTGGACCATTAGATGAACATATTCATTTTGTTAACTCAGCAGTTGATAGAATTGTCCCTCTGCAAACAAACGAAAATATTCTAGATGTTATCGTGGAACCTTTCTATGAATGGGTTGTAGAAAAAGATGCATGGTATGGTCCAGAATTAAACCATATTAAATACGTATCAAATTTGACACCATATATTGAAAGAAAATTATTGACGGTAAACACTGGCCATGCATACTTAGCTTATGCTGGTAGATATAATAATCAACCGACGATCTTAGATGCAATTAATGATAAAATGATCAAACATGATCTAGAAGAAGTCTTGAAAGAAACAAGTCAGTACATTACCAACCAATTTGATTTTTCAACAACTGAACAAGCACAATATGTTGATAAAATTATTGAACGCTTTAAAAATCCGCACCTTTCAGATGAAGTGACTCGTGTAGGTCGAGGTACGATCCGTAAAATCGGACCGCAAGACAGAATTATTAAACCATTAAATTATCTTTATCAAAATAATTTGAAACATCAGGCGTTAATTAAGGCAGCTGCATTACTGTTAAAATATGATGACATGAATGATCAAGAAACAGTAGAAAAAAACAATTATATTAATGAATATGGTGTTGAAACATTCTTAAAAGATTACGCTAAAATTGATGATCAATTAGCATCTGAAATTAGCAAAGAATACAACGTCTTATAGTATTAAATGATTAAAAGATAATATATTTAGTTACAGTATTGAACAATACAATATTTCTAAGTCAAAGGCTGATCCGTTTAAATACGGATTAGCCTTTTTTATGGTTAATTTTTTATAGCTTAGACTGTGCTTGTTAGAGATAAGTTATGATTGTAACTCAATCTTGTAGTTTTTTTATATAGTATTCTACTAAGCATACAACTTATTTTATATAAATTTAAAATATAATTTTATGAACTATCCTATGTTTTTGATACTTTACTAATAAAAAAACTGTCAATACATGTACTAACGCTACCATTAGTACTTGTATTGACAGTTTATAATAAATAAAAAGCTTATTCATTTAGACCCATTTTGTCTTTAACTACATCAGCAATTGTTTGAGCATATCGTTGCGCTGCTTCATCAGTTGCTGCTTCAACCATAACTCTTACTAAAGGTTCTGTTCCTGAAGGTCTAACTAAAATACGTCCTTCTCCGTTCATATCAACTTCTACTCTAGTCATGACTTCCTGAACATCTACATTTTCTTCCACGCGATATTTATCAGTCACACGTACATTGACTAAAGATTGAGGATATTTTTTCATTTGTTTTGCAAGTTGACTTAAGCTTTTACCAGTCATTTTAATAATACTTGCTAAATGCACGCCTGTTAATAAACCATCACCAGTAGTGTTATAATCCATTAACACGATATGACCAGATTGTTCTCCGCCTAAATTATAATTACCTCTACGCATTTCTTCAACTACGTAACGATCTCCAACTTTTGTTTTATTAGATTGAATGCCTTCATCTTCTAAGGCTTTGTAGAACCCTAGATTACTCATGACTGTTGAGACTATCATATTATTATTTAATTCTTGATTCTTGCTCATTGCTTGACCAATGATGAACATAATTTGATCTCCGTCTACGATGTCCCCATTTTCATCAACGGCAATTAATCTATCGCCATCGCCATCAAAAGCTAAACCAAAGTCGCATTCTTCCTCAACTACTTTTTCAGACAGCGTTTCTGGATGTGTTGATCCTACATTATCATTAATATTATAACCATTAGGATTACAACCAACTGTAACTGTATCGGCCTCTAAATCTCCAAATAAAAACGGTGCTAGTGATGAAGTAGAACCATGGGCGCCATCTAAAGCGATTTTCATGCCATCTAAGTTAACATCAATAGTAGATTTTAAATAACTTATGTACTTCTGTGCACCTTCAAAATAATCAGAATAATGCACGATGTCATCCCCTACTGGACGTGGTAATTCTGGGTTTTCTTGATCTAATAATTGTTCAATTTCTCTTTCTTGATCGTCAGAAAGTTTGAAACCATCAGAGCCAAAAAATTTAATACCATTATCTGGAACAGGATTGTGAGATGCAGAAATCATAACACCTAGTTCAGCTTCCATCTCTTTAGTTAAATACGCTACGCCAGGTGTTGATATAACACCTAAACGCATCACTTCTGCACCGATTGAAATCAATCCAGCAATTAATGCAGATTCAAGCATTTCACCAGAAACACGAGTATCTCTACCAACGAGTACTTTAGGGTGCTTTTCACCTTCATTATGGGCTAACACGTAACCCCCAAAACGCCCTAATTTAAACGCAAGTTCTGGCGTTAATTCTTTATTTGCAACGCCCCTTACGCCGTCTGTACCAAAATATTTTGCCATGATTTATATCTCCTTTATAAAAAACTATTTAATATTAATTTTTGCTGTTGTTTCTTTTGGATTAATTTTTGAAACGTCATCTGGTAATTTAAATTCTACATTTTTTTCAGTTGATTCTGTAACACCATCTAAATCGATTTCTGCAGTAATTTCGTCAATATCTTGAATGTCGTTTCTATTACCGAAAATTTCCACTTCTTTTTCATCTAATTTTATATCATCTATTTCTTTACCTTTAGGTAAAGCACCTATTGCTTTAGTTTTAACTTTTACTTTCTTGCTATAATCTTCTACTTTTACACTCAAATTAACTTCATTCGGTTCAATTAATACTTTAATTTTATTAAGGTTTCTGTCAAAAGCAGTGATACGTGCAATATCCGTAGTATCTTTGCTAATTTTATCTTTATCCTTAAACGTAGCTTTTAAATATGCAATTTTATCAATTTGTTTGCTACCACCAGTCACTTTAACTGTTTCAGGTGATACACTTTGATCACTAACTTTATAATTAGCATTTAAATTGTTATCACTCACGTCAGGTTCTACCTTAAGTTTTTTAGTAACTTTTTCTTCAAGATTAACTGTTGTTTCTTTTGGCTTAACTGTATAATCAATGTTTTTATTTAAACCATTGACTTTGAATTGTGTGGTATGCTTTCCAGCTTTCTCACCACTCAGATCAAGTACTGCCTTAATATTTTCACCGTTTTCAGCTTTTAATACTTGAGATTGTGGGCCAGATATTTCAATATCTACCTTACTCGGCACATCGCTAGCATATAACGATTTACTATCATAATTAACTTGCACTGGTACATCTTGAAGTGTTTCCGTAGATTTATGTCCTAATTGGTCAGCATTAAAGATATTACCAAACATGTTATTGACAGATAAGAAAAATACTAGTGCTAAAACTAATGCTATTAATCTTAAGCCCCATTTACTTTCTAACATATTAATTCACACCTTTCTCTTGAAAGTGTGTGCCAAACCAATGTTCAGCCAATAATTCTTCAAATGCTTCATTTGATATATCTTTTCTCAATTTTCCATCAAATGTGACTGAAATAGATCCAGTTTCTTCAGATACTACTACTGTAAATGCATCTGAAACTTCTGAAATACCTACAGCTGCTCTATGTCTTGTTCCTAAACTTTTAGCTATTTTAGCACTGTCTGATAGTGGCAAATAACTGGCAGCACTTGCAATTTTGTTCGCTTGAATGATCATAGCACCATCATGTAAAGGTGTATTAGGTATAAACACATTAGTCAATAATTCTTGAGAAATTTCAGAATTCATTGCTATACCTGTTTCAATATAATCTTGTAATCCTGTTTCTTTTTCAAATACGATTAATGCACCAATACGACGTTTAGCCATATACTGTACTGCCTTAGAAACAGACGAAATAAGTTTGTCCTCATCACTATTCAAACTTGTGGAATAGCGTTTAAATAGACTTCCTCTACCCAGTTGTTCTAAAGCGCGTCTAATCTCCGGTTGAAATATAACAATTAAAGCTAAAACACCCCATTGTATTACTAAATCAAACAAACGAGATGTCGCTGTTAAATTTAACATTTTACTCACTTGTTGGCCGATTACAATTACAACAATACCTTTCAGTAATTGAATCGCTTTTGTACCTTTAAATACTGTAATGAGAAGATAAAGTACATACCATACAATGAGCAAATCGAGTACACTAGCAATTATTTTGACTGTACTCCAATCATCAAAAAAGTTGGATAAATCCATAACATCTCCTCCGGTTATCTGTTCCCATGATATATATTATACCAATCATAACACTAACTGTCATATTAAGTATTAAATTTTTATCATAAAATTAAAAGGAATATAAAAAGGAATAATATGGAAATAATGCCATATTATTCCTTGTTTTTTATAATAATGTTTCACCAAAGAAACTACCTACTAAAGAAACTGCCTGTTCTGCTGTGTGATTATTCATATCTATCAATGGATTGACTTCTACTAAATCCATTGAAGTGATTAAATTTGACTTATGTAATAATTCAAGTGCAAAATGACTTTCCCTATATGTTAAGCCTCCCAGCACTCGTGTACCAGTTCCTGGTGTTTCAGCTGGATCTAAAGCATCTACATCTAATGATAAATGAATGCCATCTGTTTTAGATTTCAAATAATCTAAAGTTTGTTCCATCACTTGTTTAATGCCTAGTTTATCAATATCTGCCATTGTATATGTTTTAATATTATTTTCTTTAATGTATTGACGTTCTCCCTTATCTAAATCTCTCATGCCTATAAGCACGATATTTTCTGGTTTAACTTTAGGTGCAAAATTAGAGATATTCACTAAACGTGAATCACCTTCTCCGGCTAATACCCGTAGTGGCATTCCATGTATATTACCAGAAGGTGATTCCTCAGGTATATTTAAATCACCGTGAGCATCATACCAAATGACACCTAAATTCTCATAGTGTTTACTGATACCCGAAATAGAGCCTATTGCTATGGAATGGTCTCCACCTAAAATAAGTGGAAAATTGCCATTATCAACACTTTGCCCTACTGTTTCACTGAGTTGATTAGATACTTCTACTATTTCATCTAAATTACGTAAGCCTTTTTGAACTGAGTTAAACTTCTCTAAACGCATTGCAGGAACATTAATGTTACCTGAATCTTTAACATCAATTCCAATATTTTGTATTCGTTCTACAATACCTGCATATCGAATTGCATCTGGACCAAAATCTACCCCTAATTTTTTTTGGCCATAAGTCGAAGGTGCACCAATAATCTCTACTAATTTATCCATAAAAAAACCCCTTTGTTTGCGTTTGATATTAGGATAATCTAAAGTGATATGACTTTCAAGTTAATACAAGCGCCCTCAATTGTAAGATTTTAAGCAAATTACATAAAGAAACAAAAAAACGATTTTTAATTCAAAATAACTAAATATAGCAATGTAATTTTATAGTTTTAAACAAAAAAATGTATATACTAAATATCAAAAAATTTTTCATTTATAAAAAAACAAAAAAGCATTCCCAAAGGAATGCTTAAAAAGTGAGCCATAGAGGATTCGAACCTCTGACCCTCTGATTAAAAGTCAGATGCTCTACCAACTGAGCTAATGGCTCTAATGGCTGGGCTAGCTGGATTCGAACCAGCGCGTGACGGAGTCAAAGTCCGTTGCCTTACCGCTTGGCTATAGCCCATTAATGGTGGAGGGGGGCAGATTCGAACTGCCGAACCCGAAGGAGCGGATTTACAGTCCGCCGCGTTTAGCCACTTCGCTACCCCTCCGCATTATTAAATTAGCAATGGTGGAGGATGACGGGTTCGAACCGCCGACCCCCTGCTTGTAAGGCAGATGCTCTCCCAGCTGAGCTAATCCTCCAATATGTATAAAATGACCCCGACGGGACTCGAACCCGTGTTACCGCCGTGAAAGGGCGGTGTCTTAACCGCTTGACCACGGGGCCATATGGCTCCACAGGTAGGACTCGAACCTACGACCGATCGGTTAACAGCCGATAGCTCTACCACTGAGCTACTGTGGAATAATGAAATATTGCCTGGCAACGTCCTACTCTTGCGGAACGTAAGTCCGACTACCATCGGCGCTAAGGAGCTTAACTTCTGTGTTCGGCATGGGAACAGGTGTGACCTCCTTGCTATAGTCACCAGACAATATCATGTATAATTATTATACAATCAAAACTAGATAGAAAGTAAAATTTAGTTCAACCAACAAAACTTTTAAATTTGAATAAGTCTTCGATCGATTAGTAATCGTCAGATCCACAAATAGCTATGCTTCCACATCGAACCTATTAA
>NZ_JAESJQ010000029.1:0-2008 GCF_017891615.1 Staphylococcus sp. GDY8P198P | reverse complement strand
TACATCAATTTTGATAAGTAGACATGGTAAAAACCTTGTATAGCATTTTACACAGCAGTCTGGACTTGACTGAGTTTATGGAAGAAGTTTTAATTGATGATAATATGGTTTTTGATATTGATAATTTAAAAGGATTTCTTAATGATACCAGTTCATTTGGGTTTATAGCTAAAGAAAATAATAAAATTATAGGATTTGCATATTGCTA
The DNA here is from genome assembly GCF_017891615.1 of Staphylococcus sp. GDY8P198P. Taxonomy (NCBI): domain Bacteria; kingdom Bacillati; phylum Bacillota; class Bacilli; order Caryophanales; family Staphylococcaceae; genus Staphylococcus; species Staphylococcus sp. GDY8P198P. The sequence continues at coordinate 1,800 of NZ_JAESJQ010000029.1, read as the reverse complement.
TACACTTTTAAGACCTGATGGAAAAACAATGTTTTATTTACACTCAATAGGAATGTTACCTAACTATCAAGACAAAGGTTATGGTTCAAAATTATTATCTTTTATTAAGGAATATTCTAAAGAGATTGGTTGTTCTGAAATGTTTTTAATAACTGATAAAGGTAATCCTAGAGCTTGCCATGTATATGAAAAATTAGGTGGTAAAAATGATTATAAAGATGAAATAGTATATGTATATGATTATGAAAAAGGTGATAAATAAATGAATATAGTTGAAAATGAAATATGTATAAGAACTTTAATAGATGATGATTTTCCTTTGATGTTAAAATGGTTAACTGATGAAAGAGTATTAGAATTTTATGGTGGTAGAGATAAAAAATATACATTAGAATCATTAAAAAAACATTATACAGAGCCTTGGGAAGATGAAGTTTTTAGAGTAATTATTGAATATAACAATGTTCCTATTGGATATGGACAAATATATAAAATGTATGATGAGTTATATACTGATTATCATTATCCAAAAACTGATGAGATAGTCTATGGTATGGATCAATTTATAGGAGAGCCAAATTATTGGAGTAAAGGAATTGGTACAAGATATATTAAATTGATTTTTGAATTTTTGAAAAAAGAAAGAAATGCTAATGCAGTTATTTTAGACCCTCATAAAAATAATCCAAGAGCAATAAGGGCATACCAAAAATCTGGTTTTAGAATTATTGAAGATTTGCCAGAACATGAATTACACGAGGGCAAAAAAGAAGATTGTTATTTAATGGAATATAGATATGATGATAATGCCACAAATGTTAAGGCAATGAAATATTTAATTGAGCATTACTTTGATAATTTCAAAGTAGATAGTATTGAAATAATCGGTAGTGGTTATGATAGTGTGGCATATTTAGTTAATAATGAATACATTTTTAAAACAAAATTTAGTACTAATAAGAAAAAAGGTTATGCAAAAGAAAAAGCAATATATAATTTTTTAAATACAAATTTAGAAACTAATGTAAAAATTCCTAATATTGAATATTCGTATATTAGTGATGAATTATCTATACTAGGTTATAAAGAAATTAAAGGAACTTTTTTAACACCAGAAATTTATTCTACTATGTCAGAAGAAGAACAAAATTTGTTAAAACGAGATATTGCCAGTTTTTTAAGACAAATGCACGGTTTAGATTATACAGATATTAGTGAATGTACTATTGATAATAAACAAAATGTATTAGAAGAGTATATATTGTTGCGTGAAACTATTTATAATGATTTAACTGATATAGAAAAAGATTATATAGAAAGTTTTATGGAAAGACTAAATGCAACAACAGTTTTTGAGGGTAAAAAGTGTTTATGCCATAATGATTTTAGTTGTAATCATCTATTGTTAGATGGCAATAATAGATTAACTGGAATAATTGATTTTGGAGATTCTGGAATTATAGATGAATATTGTGATTTTATATACTTACTTGAAGATAGTGAAGAAGAAATAGGAACAAATTTTGGAGAAGATATATTAAGAATGTATGGAAATATAGATATTGAGAAAGCAAAAGAATATCAAGATATAGTTGAAGAATATTATCCTATTGAAACTATTGTTTATGGAATTAAAAATATTAAACAGGAATTTATCGAAAATGGTAGAAAAGAAATTTATAAAAGGACTTATAAAGATTGATTATATAATATATGAAAAGCTATTATAAAAGACATTAGTATTAAATAGTTTAAAAAAATGAAAAATAATAAAGGAAGTGAGTCAAGTCCAGACTCCTG
>NZ_JAESJQ010000028.1:0-11016 GCF_017891615.1 Staphylococcus sp. GDY8P198P | reverse complement strand
TAATGAAAGGAGAATCTTCAAATTAGAGATTCTCCTTTCATTAGTTTTCTTCCTGTGATTATTTGTTTTTACTACTTCATTTTTATTATTCTATATACAGTAGAACGACTCACTCCTGTTTGTTTAGCAATCTCTTCGCCTGTAAGTTTTTGTTCATCGTATAGAAATTTAATTTCTCTTTTCTTATGGTCAGGCAATGAAGGTCTGCCGCCTTTTCGCCCTCTTGCTCGTGCTGCTTCTAATCCTTTTTTTGTTCGTTCACTTAATAAGTTAGCTTCAAGTTCAGCGAATGCACTCATCATGGTAAAGAACATCTTGCCGATCGCATCTTTAGTCGATACGTTCATATCTATAATATGTAAATCAATGCTATTATCATCCAACCATTGCGATAGCTCAATTAACTGTTTTGTTGTACGTCCAAGACGATCTAGTTTATAGATAACTAGGATATCTCCTTCGCGTAAATAATCTAAACACTTATCAAGTTCTGTTCTTTTCGTTTTGCGACCGCTCGCTTTCTCGCTAAAGATACGTTCACAACCATATTCCTCAAGTGTGTCAGTTTTGGAGTTATATGGCACAAATTTTGTGCTTTAAATGGCGCAAAGCAGGTAGACAATTATATAACTGTTTACCTGCTTTCTTTTATAACATTTCTTTAATTATTCTATAAATGGAACTCCTACTTAATCCCGTCATTTGAGCAATTTCTTCACCTGTATATTTATCACTATCATATAGTTGTTTAATATAATACCTTTGGCTTTTTTCAACTTTTTGAGGTCGTCCTCCTTTTCGACCTTTTTCTCTAGCGGCTTTCAAACCATTTGACGTTCTCTCTTGCACTAGAACTTTTTCGGATTCTAGCAACATTTGGAATACTCTAATAAAGTATTGCCCATATTCATTTTGAGTATTTATATTCAGATTAAGTACTTCTAAATGGAGGTTTTTCGATATTATTTCGTTATCTATGAAGTCCATAAACTGTTTTGGCGTTAATCCCAAAGTTTTTAAGTCATTTATAACTAAAATATCATTCTCTTTTAATTCTTCTAAACAACTTTTAAGTTCTATTTGGTTTTTACTATAAATATTTACTTTCTCAGAAAAAACTAAATCACATCCATTGATTAACAAATGAGTTATCTCAACATCTAAATTTTGGTCAGTATAAGGTACACGTGCATATCCTATTTTTCTCATATACTACAGCCCTTTCAAATTACTCATTTTCTCCTATTAGTAAGCCATCTCTAGCAGTTTCTATCACTTCAACATTTATTTTATTCAATTCGTTAATCTCCATAATTCGTATAATTTGAGAAAATAATCTTTGTACTAATCTAAAATTACCATTCGTAATTTTTATTACCGTATTAATAGATTCATAATCTTCAAAATCCTCATAACTTAAAGGTAAGGAAAGCTCCTCCCACCTATATTCTAAAACGTGTTTTAATTCATCGTTGCTTAATTTTTCAAATTGATGACTAAAACCAATACGGGAATATAATTGAGGATACCTTGACAATCGTTTTTCTATACCTGGCATACCGATTAAAACAACACCAATATCAAGTTGATCATAAATATCTCTAATAATCTCTAGTGTTTTATAATTTAGTCTATCAACTTCATCAATAATAATTAAATCAATTTCATAATTACTTGGTTGTAATCTAACAAGTTCTTCTAATCCGTTAAATTCCTCTTGTCTTTTTAATGATCGATATCCAATTTTCCCTAATGTTAATTCACTAGCCAAGTTTAATAATTCTTTATAAATTCTTGAAGGTCTAACAGGAGGGGCAGTATAAAAAATGGTTTTGCAATTTAGAAATTGATCATCATGTACATTACTTCCTTTATCATCAGCTTTTTGATAATTAGTAATGATTGGGTTTACATAGTCCCAATTTGCATAATATTGTGCAGAAAATGTTTTACCTACACCGGGATTTCCGTAACAAACCCCCATATATTTATACTTAGCGCAATTATCACAAAATTCTTCAAATCGACGGTACTGCTTTGTTTCAACAAAAGTTTTATTAGTCATTTTTATACCTCTTTAGTTTTGACTTTTTAACTTGTTTTGCGTTATTACTTAATTCTTCATTTGATAGTTTGGGACGATTAAGATTTTGAACGAGGTGACGTGTACGAGTAATACTTTTTCCTAACTCTCTTTTTTTATTTGCTCTTAGTCTTTCGATTTCTTTTATACTTATACTTTGGTTTTCTAAATCACTGCAATATGCAATACTTAAAAATTGATTGTTTAAATAGACTCGAATTTCTGAAATATCTTGAGGATCATATCTTATAAAAACTTCTTCTGTTATATAAGCAATGAGGTTAGTAGAAAAATACCTTAGTCCTTTAAAATAGATACCATCTTTGTGTATTTTTCTAGGTTTGCTTGTAGTTAATAATAGTAAATCTAATAATTCTCTAGATTCAGGTAATTGTGGGAGAAAGTCTGGTTGATTCCATTTCTGCATCGGTTTTTCTTTTGTTGTTCCATGTTTACGATAATGATATTCGTTTATTATAAAGTGCTCAAACTTATTATTAAGCTCTTCCAAAGTAAGATGTTTTCTTGACTTTTTATTTTTTGTATAACCAGGAAGTAATTGAAGAAACATTAAATTAACTGTTTGAAAAAAACGTTCTATTTTTCCTCTGCCTTTTGGTATACCTATTTTGGAATATATCAGTTCTATTTTGAGGTTAGCTGATACTTGTTGCATATGTTCTGAGGTATAATCTTTGCCATGATCAGTATAGAATTTTTCTGGTATGCCACAAATTGGCCAATTTGAATTTCCTTTTTTCCATATTGCTTGTCTTAGAACAAGTGCTGTTCTTTCAGTGTCTGGTGATCCAAACTCTATTCTGAAACCTGCAATTGCTCTGCTATAATCATCTAAAACAATTGTTAACCAAGGTCTTTCAATTTCATTCTTTTCATTTAATACTTCTATATCCAACATAGTATGATCAGCTTGCCAAATTTCATTGGGACGTTGGCACTCACGTAAAAATATACCATCGTATTTTTCAGCATACTTTTTTGAGTTCATATTTGAATAAGCTTTTAAGTTTTCAGGTATTCGCTTAATAATATTATAAACTTGGTAATAACTAGGTTCAGGAACCCTCTTATTGTTACACCACTGCTTTGTTTTGCGATATATAGAAGCTATAGAAATTCCTCTGTTACTGAAATACTCGTTCTGAACAAAATTGATAATATCTCCATCTATCTTTATTCGATGTTTATCTTTTCTCGTTTTATCTGTAAGGCCAGCTAATCCATCATTTTTGTATCTATTAATCCAATTATAAAGCGTACGCTTTGGTATTTTTGCTGATTTGCTAACTGTTCTAACTGATTTTAAGTTTTTTAAATAAGGTTCAAGGACACGATATCTTTCCATAGCTTTTTTACGTTCTTCTTCTGTAAAGTCAGCTAAATTTTGAATCATTTCAGCACCTCCATTAAAAAAAGGAAGCATACTGTTATGCTCCCTAATTTAATTGTTAATGATACGCCATTAACAACAGCCTTTATTATTCTGTTGATCTTTACTTGTATTCTCTTTTTTACTCTCTTTATTTTCTTCAATTTCAACGGAACAACAAGCTTGCTCTTTAGGTTTTAATTTAGAAATAGCTTTTTTAAATGCGTTTTTTTCCATTTTAACACCTCCTTTAATTGTTATTTAGCAACCACATGATGTGTCGCAACATTCTTCTATATCAATAGCTTCTTCATTTTCATTGATAAATTCAAAAACATCTTTATAAGGCGACTGTTTTAATATATTAAATGTTTTTTCACATACAAAAGTTCTTTCTCCACGCTCAAATATATGATCATCATCATCTTCAATATGTTTAAATGGACCTTTATATATAACAGATTGTCCTTTATCAATACAAGGACCTTCTTTACCTTTATGAGCTATAATCGTCATGCTTCTAAAATCAATACCTTCTATAGTAGTCCATGTACTTTCACGTTTATCTATTTCTACACCGTAAAATCCTACATTTTCGAAAGCTTCAATAAAAGATTTTTCTTCAATAGCGCCTGAATAACAACCACTCCACAAGTCTTCATCTTGTCTCAATTGTTCTGGTACTTCTACGCTAGAAACAATATCTGAGATAACGGCTTTTCCACCCTCTTTTAAAACACGATAAATTTCCTTGAAAAGTTCCTCTTTTTCTTCAGTTGAAACTAAGTTTAGAACACAGTTAGATATAACCACGTCTATGCTATTATCTTTTATCATAGTCATTTCGTTTTCTAAGTAATTAATATATTGATTGATAGATTGATAAGTACCTAAATCTCTAGCAGGGTGCTCTTGTAAATATTTATCTAATACTTCTAAATCTAATTTTAAATTTTGAATCTTTCCTTTATAAAAACTTACATTGTCATAACCAATTTTTTCAATCATTTGATTTTGATATTTTTTAGCAAGATTTAACATATCATCATTCATATCTACGCCAATAACTTTACCTGTTTCACCGACAATTTGAGAAACTATATAAGGAACTTTTCCTCCGCCAGAACCTAAATCCAAAACGGTATCTCCTTCTTGAATCTTACCTAAAGAATCGCCACAGCCATAATCTTTTTCTATGATTTCATCGGGTATGATTTTTAAGTATTTCGTATCATACTCTACTGGACAACATAAATTTTCTTCATGATTTTTTGCAGCATTTCCATATCTATTAATTACTGACGTTTCTGGATTCATTAATTTATCCCCCTTAAATTTAAATAATCATATTAACAATTAGTCCTGTAGCAATGGCTACAACTAAAATTGCGATAACGAATGATATTACAAATTTTTTCTTGAATAACTTAGATAGCAATACGACTTCTGGAATACTTGCGCCAGCACCACCAATTATTAATGCTACTACTGTTCCTAGCGACATACCTTTTGATACTAATGCTTCGGCTATAGGTAACACTGTTTCTGGTCTGATATACATAGGGATACCGATAACAGAAGCAATAAAGACCGATATAAAACCATCACCACTTGCATACTTAGTTATAAATTCTTCAGGTATGAATCCGTATATAAAGGCGCCAATAAATACACCAATAAATAGATAAGGTAACATTGGGTATAAAAATGCCCACGCATCGTTTAATGCTTGTTTAAAACGAGATCCTGATTTATTAGCAAAAAAGCCATCACCTTTAACATTGACCCCTTTATAACTTTCAGCTAAATTCATTTTTGAAAACACTAAACCTGTTAAAATACTGAAAATTGCTAGTACTACAAAATAAACAACAGCTACTTTCCACCCTAATAATGCCCATAACATAAATATCATTAATGGATTCATTAACGGTGAAGCAATTAAGAAACTCATTGCTGGACCAAAAGGAACTTTGGAATTTAATAGACCTGCAAGTATTGGAATAGTTGAACAAGAGCAAAATGGTGTAACAGCACCAAATATCATACCTAATATATAATTGACGGCTTTATTAGGTTTGCTCAAAAGCTTTTTAATTTTTTCTTCTGAAACAACTTGTTGAATCAGACTTACTATAAAACTCACTACTATAAATAGTAATAATAATTCAAAAAATAACATCAGAAATGTTTTTATGAATTCCATAATTGAATCTACCATTAGTATAACGCCTCCGAATTTATTTAATCAACTTTTCTTGATATAATAATCAAAAAAAATTGATTAATTCTATGTTAAAAAGAAGATACTTAAAGTATCTTACAGCAAGTATCTTCTTTTAAAACCACCTGTATTTGTTGCTCATTAATTTTATAATGATTCCATGTGCCATGCTTTTCAGCAATAAGAATATTTGCATCTACTAATTTTTTTAAATGATAGGAAAGTTTAGATTGTTTTAATGCTAATAATTCTTCTAGATCACAAACACATAAAGATTTTGAATCACTTTGACGTATTGAATGTAGAATTTTAAGTCTGATTTTATCAGCTAGCGCATTAAACATCTGTTCATAAAAGTCTAATTGTTCTTCCTCAGTTCTATTAGGACTGGACTGAATAATTTCCATTAAATAATCACCTCTCTTATATATAGATATTTCTATTTTTGTTTGAGTTCTTGTATTGCTTGATTAAAATGAGTTTTTGTTATTTTACCATACATGTCAGGTTCACCTTTAAAGAACTCATTTTTCATATATGATATAGCTTCTTTTAAAGAAACTTCTCTTGATATCATAATTAGATTTAAGTAGCTAACAAAATAATCAACAGATAATGTACCTGCATGATTTATTCTCATAAAATCGAACTCCTTTATAAAATACTAAAACAATACATCAATTTTTTTTGATGTATTAACTATAAATTATTAATGCAACTTTTGCAAGTTACTAAATTCTGTTATTTAGGGTTTACCCTAATCGAACAATAAAAAATACTTGTAAAATGCTATTTGTGACTTTACCTGCTAATTTAGAATAACTTTTCTTGATAAATGATAAAGCTCAATACATTCACTATTCCATTTTATATTTTTCGAAATTCCATTGATAAATTATAAAAGATCCCCTCATTTTCATTAAAATCATTTAATTTTTCTAAACAAATGGCCACTCTCATTATTGTGGATATGAGAGTGGCCATAAATTTTATTTGTTTACTTGTCTATTTAACAAAGGGGATTCTCATTGCATTTATCAATCACTAACTAAATACTTTAAAGAACTAAAAGGATAATTTAATTTATCTCGATTTTAGTTCGTTACTTGTCATCCATTTATGATTTTTAACCATTTTGTCATTTTCAGTTGATCTATAATCAACTACATAAACAGTTGTCTTATTTACATCATCTATTTTTGCTTCTGCCCCCTTCATACCTGGCATATGGTCAGCTTCTAATTTAACTGTATCACCTTTCTTAAAGCCATTTTCAGGGGCATCGGCAACTTCTTCATTAACAACCCATTTATGATTACTGACCTTTTCATCCCCATTTGTGGGTGTATAGCTTACGACATAAGCATAAGTCTCATAAGCACCTTTTACAGTAGCTTCCGCATTTTTCATACCGGGCATATGTCCTGCTGTAATAGTAACTTCATCCCCTTTTTTAAATTTACTATCGTCTGTACGCTTCATATCATCTGGAGCCTTGCTTTCACTTTTATGTTCCATGTGTTCTTCTTCTTTTTGATCTTTAGAACCATTATTTTCTTCTTTACTACCCGTTGAGCAAGCTGATAATACTAATCCTGATGCTAATATAATAAATCCTAATTTTTTATACATATTTTAAAACTCCTTATTAATTATTTTGTTACTTTTATTTGTCCCATCATTCCATTATCTTCATGCTCAAGTATGTGACAATGGAACATGTATGTCCCAGTATTTTTAAAAACCACTTCTATTTTGGCTTTTTGTCCAGGTTCCAGAGATATAACGTCTTTTTTACCTCTCATATCTTCTGGAGGTTTCTTCCCATCCACTGATAAAACTTTAAATTGCGTTCCGTGGATATGGAATGGGTGCTTCATACCACCCATTTTATCTTTGACGTTTTCAATTTCCCAAGTTTCTTTCCGGTTTACCTTTTGTGTGAAATCTATTCTGTTAGGATCGAATTTTTTGCCATTAATAGTAACATTATCGTCCATACCTTCTAATTTGATTTTTTTATCTACTTTTGGAGTAGTGTCTTTGTTAGTACTTTTTTCTTTGTTAATAATTGGTAAAATTACTGTTTCATCATTATCAACAAGATTGACTTTTTCTTCTTTCATTTTAGATAAATCTATTACTATTTCTTTTCTTGCTGAAGGAGCTAAATTAATTTCTTTTAACTTTTTAGTCTTTTCTAAATGGCCGCCTTCTGAAGCAATGTATTCAAAACTTTGATTATTACTTAGCTTAAGATTTAAATCCCGAGCATTGGAGCCATTTAAAAGTCTCAAACGTATTTTTCCTTCTTTTGTTGTTAATTTAGGATCTACTTTCCCATTCACAAGGACTGTATCACCTTGAGTACCATCTTCATCTTTCGTTTTTGTATAATTTAATTTTTTAGATACAAATGTTTTATCTTGGATTATTATAGGCAAATCATTTTTCCCATAATTGCTAGGATAATTATTCTTTTTGTCATCCTCTATATATAATAACCCTGATAAACCATTATAAACTTGTTTAGCTGTATTTGGGGAGGGATGGGGATGATACCATAATGTAGAAGCCTCTTGTTTAACCTCAAATTTTATTGTTTTTTCTTTTCCTGGTTTTATAACTTGAGAAGGGCCTCCATCCACTTTTCCATCTATTTCTAACCCATGCCAATGAAATGTTGTATTTTCATCTAAGTTGTTGACTAACTTAATTTTAACCTTATCTCCTTTTTTTAATTTTAAAGTTGGCCCAAGTAAATTTCCATTGTATCCTAAAGTGTTAGAGAAATTACCTTTGTAAAATTCTGTCTTTCCTTTCTGCGCTTTTAATGTATAACTTTTATAACCATTGTTATCTTTTTTAGGCTCTAAAACTTTGGGAAATGTTATTTCATTTTTTCCTTGTGAAGAATTCAAATTTTTTCTTTCGTCATGATTTTTCATATCCATCATATCATTTCGCTTTTGATCATTTTCTTTCATGTCCATCATGTTGTGCTTACCTTCTGCAAAAGTATCATTAGGAACCATAAACATTATAGAAAATAACGTAATTAAAATTGTGAACATTTTTTTATACATTATATTTACCTCTTTTATTTTAATTTTAATGTAAATGCATTAATTGCTACGATGATCGTACTTAAAGACATAAGTATTGCACCCACAGCAGGTGATAATATTAAACCAATAGAAGCTAATATACCAGCTGCAAGAGGAACTGCAATCACGTTATATCCTGCGCCCCACCATAAATTTTGAACCATTTTTTTCATCGTATTTTTTGAAAGGGACAAAAAATTGATAATATCAGAAGGATTACTTTTAACGAGTATGACATCCCCCGATTCAACAGCTACATCTGTCCCTGCGCCAATTGCCATACCAATATCTGCTCTAATAAGGCTTGGCGCATCATTGATACCATCACCAACCATCATGATTTTGCTACCATTGCTTTGATAATCTTGGATAATACTTTCTTTATCTTCGGGCATCAATTGCGCGTGGACATCACTAATACCTAATTCTTCAGCCACTGTTTGTGCCACTTCTTTATTATCGCCTGTAAGCATGACTGGCGTAATGTTTCTCGATAATAAATCCGAAACCATTTGTTTTGAACTTTCTTTAATTTTGTCGCCTTGTGCGATAATACCAATAACTTGTCGGTCATGAATTAGATAACTAATAGAATTCCCTTGTTGAGCGAGATTCGTAAATTGTTCTTTATTATAATCAAAATTGCTTTTATCGAGATAAGAAACATTCACTATTTTGAGTTTTTTATTATCAACTGTGCCTTCTAAGCCTACACCTGGAATATTATTAACTTCTTGAGGAGTAGCATATGAAATATTTTTGCCTTTAGCAAAATCAACAATACCAGTGGCAAGTGGATGATTAGAATTACTTTCTAATGAAGCAAATAGACTCAATATTTCTTCATTATTTAACTCGTCTGTAAAACTTTCATAGTGATTCACTGAAAAGTTACCTTCAGTTAGTGTCCCAGTTTTATCCATCATGATGTAATCAATGTGTTGTGCGATTTCTACAGATTCTCTGTTTTTAATGATTAAACCATTATGTGCGCCTATAGAGGTAGAACGTGCTGTAACTAAAGGTATTGCCAAGCCTAATGCATGTGGACAAGCAATGACTAATACGGTTACTAGCCGTTCAAGTGCGAAATCGACGTTGTTTTGAATAAGCATCCATACAATAAATGAAATCAGGCCAATACTTACTGCAAAGTAAAACAAATAACCTGCGACTTTATCAGAGAGGAGTTCAGCTTTTGACTTATCGTTTTGAGCTTGGTTAACAAGACCCATAACTTGAGATAGGTAGCCATTTTCACCCGTAGCAGTCACTTTAACTTGTACTGTACCTGAACCATTAATTGAACCTCCAATAACATCATCATTATGAGTTTTATGAACTTTTTTTGATTCGCCAGTAACTAATGATTCGTCAATTGATGTTTCTCCTTGAACAATGATTCCGTCTGTGGGTATACTTTCGCCTGCTCTGACTTCCACAATATCGTCAATATGAATATCTGATATTTTAACTTCTTCTCGTTGATTGTTATCAATCAGCTTCACTGCAGTATTAGGTAAAAGTTCTGCCATTTTCTTCAGTGCATTGCCTGCATTACCTACTGCGTTCATTTCAATCCAATGACCTAATAACATGATTAAAATTAAAGTCGCTAATTCCCAGAAAAAGTCCATTGTATGTGTGGATGAACCACTGAAGTTATTCATATAAAAGGCGTATAAACTATAAATATAAGCTACTGAAATACCTAGAGCAACAAGCGTCATCATTCCAGGTTTTTTAGTTGAAATTTCATCTTTAGCCCCTGATAAAAATGGCTTTCCTCCGTAAAAGAATAAAATTGTAGCAAGAATTAATACAATCCAATCTGACCCTGTAAATGAAATTTGAAACGGTAATTTAACTCCCATCATGGGCGATAAAATAATAATCGGTATCGCAAAAATCAAAGAAATAAAGAATTTACTTTTAAAATTTCCATGATGGTGATGTTCATGATTACCATGACTAGTGTGATTTTCATGTTCTTGATGACTATGATGCTCATGATTACCATGACTAGTGTGATTTTCATGTTCTTGATGACTATGATGCTCATGATTTTGGTGTTTTTTGTTATTCGACAAAATTAAACCTCCTAATTTTATATTTTTAAAGATAGTAATAAGACAATTTGAGTATAACATATACGGTATGGGGGTATATACCATTTGACTTTTTTATTTTGTAGTGTACAGAAAATAACCAT
>NZ_JAESJQ010000027.1:1653-4908 GCF_017891615.1 Staphylococcus sp. GDY8P198P | reverse complement strand
TACCATCGGCGCTTAGGAGCTTAACTTATGTGTTCTGCATGTGAACAGGTGTGACCTCATTGCTATAGTCACCAGACAATATCATGTATTATTATTATTCATTCAAAACTAGATAGTAAGTAAAATTTAGTTCAACCAACAAAACTTTTAAATTTGATTAAGTCTTCGATCGATTAGTATTCGTCAGCTCCACATATCGCTATGCTTCCACCTCGAACCTATTAACCTCATCATCTTTGAGGGATCTTATAACCGAAGTTGGGAAATCTCATCTTGAGGGGGGCTTCATGCTTAGATGCTTTCAGCACTTATCCCGTCCATACATAGCTACCCAGCGATGCCGTTGGCACGACAACTGGTACACCAGAGGTATGTCCATCCCGGTCCTCTCGTACTAAGGACAGCTCCTCTCAAATTTCCTACGCCCACGACGGATAGGGACCGAACTGTCTCACGACGTTCTGAACCCAGCTCGCGTACCGCTTTAATGGGCGAACAGCCCAACCCTTGGGACCGACTACAGCCCCAGGATGCGATGAGCCGACATCGAGGTGCCAAACCTCCCCGTCGATGTGAACTCTTGGGGGAGATAAGCCTGTTATCCCCGGGGTAGCTTTTATCCGTTGAGCGATGGCCCTTCCATGCGGAACCACCGGATCACTAAGTCCGTCTTTCGACCCTGCTCGACTTGTAAGTCTCGCAGTCAAGCTTCCTTGTGCCTTTACACTCTATGAATGATTTCCAACCATTCTGAGGAAACCTTTGAGCGCCTCCGTTACTCTTTAGGAGGCGACCGCCCCAGTCAAACTGTCCATCTGACACTGTCTCCCACCATGATTAATGGTGCGGGTTAGAAATCCAATACAGCGAGGGTAGTATCCCACCAACGCCTCCACGTAAGCTAGCGCTCACGTATCTAAGGCTCCTACCTATCCTGTACAAGCTGTACCGAATTTCAATATCAGACTACAGTAAAGCTCCACGGGGTCTTTCCGTCCTGTCGCGGGTAACCTGCATCTTCACAGGTACTATGATTTCACCGAGTCTCTCGTTGAGACAGTGCCCAAATCGTTACGCCTTTCGTGCGGGTCGGAACTTACCCGACAAGGAATTTCGCTACCTTAGGACCGTTATAGTTACGGCCGCCGTTTACTGGGGCTTCGATTCGTAGCTTCGCAGAAGCTAACCACTCCTCTTAACCTTCCAGCACCGGGCAGGCGTCAGCCCCTATACATCACCTTACGGTTTAGCAGAGACCTGTGTTTTTGATAAACAGTCGCTTGGGCCTATTCACTGCGGCTCTCCTGGGCGTGAACCCTAAAGAGCACCCCTTCTCCCGAAGTTACGGGGTCATTTTGCCGAGTTCCTTAACGAGAGTTCGCTCGCTCACCTTAGAATTCTCATCTTGACTACCTGTGTCGGTTTGCGGTACGGGCACCATAAATCTAGCTAGAGGCTTTTCTCGGCAGTGTGAAATCAACGACTCGAGGAAACAATTTCCTCTCCCCATCACAGCTTGACCTTAAGAGTGCCGGATTTGCCTAACACTCAGTCTTACTGCTTGGACGTACAATCCAATCGTACGCTTCGCCTATCCTACTGCGTCCCCCCATCGCTTAAAACGATTCATGGTGGTACAGGAATATCAACCTGTTATCCATCGCCTACGCCTATCGGCCTCAGCTTAGGACCCGACTAACCCAGAGCGGACGAGCCTTCCTCTGGAAACCTTAGTCAATCGGTGGACGGGATTCTCACCCGTCTTTCGCTACTCACACCGGCATTCTCACTTCTAAGCGCTCCACATGTCCTTACGATCATGCTTCAACGCCCTTAGAACGCTCTCCTACCATTGTCCTACGGACAATCCACAGCTTCGGTAATATGTTTAGCCCCGGTACATTTTCGGCGCAGTGTCACTCGACTAGTGAGCTATTACGCACTCTTTAAATGATGGCTGCTTCTAAGCCAACATACTAGTTGTCTGGGCAACGCCACATCCTTTTCCACTTAACATATATTTTGGGACCTTAGCTGGTGGTCTGGGCTGTTTCCCTTTCGAACACGGACCTTATCACCCGCGTTCTGACTCCCAAGTTAAATTGATTGGCATTCGGAGTTTGTCTGAATTCGGTAACCCGATAAGGGCCCCTCGTCCAAACAGTGCTCTACCTCCAATAATCATCACTTGAGGCTAGCCCTAAAGCTATTTCGGAGAGAACCAGCTATCTCCAGGTTCGATTGGAATTTCTCCGCTACCCTCAACTCATCCGCTCACTTTTCAACGTAAGTCGGTTCGGTCCTCCATTCAGTGTTACCTGAACTTCAACCTGGTCAAGGGTAGATCACCTGGTTTCGGGTCTACGACCAAATACTCAACGCCCTATTCAGACTCGCTTTCGCTACGGCTCCACATTCACTGCTTAACCTTGCATCAAATCGTAACTCGCCGGTTCATTCTACAAAAGGCACGCCATCACCCATTAACGGGCTCTGACTACTTGTAAGCACACGGTTTCAAGTTCTCTTTCACTCCCCTTCCGGGGTACTTTTCACCTTTCCCTCACGGTACTGGTTCACTATCGGTCACTAGAGAGTATTTAGCCTTGGGAGATGGTCCTCCCGGATTCCGACGGAATTTCTCGTGTTCCGTCGTACTCAGGATCCACTCAAGAGAGAACAGATTTTCGACTACAGGATTATTACCTTCTTTGATGCATCTTTCCAGATGCTTCGTCTAATCTATTCCTTTGTAACTCCGTATAGAGTGTCCTACAACCCCAACAAGCAAGCTCGTTGGTTTGGGCTATTCCCGTTTCGCTCGCCGCTACTCAGGGAATCGATTTTTCTTTCTCTTCCTGCGGGTACTAAGATGTTTCAGTTCTCCGCGTCTACCTTCGATACGCTATGTATTTACGTATCGATAATACGACATAACTCGTATTGGGTTTCCCCATTCGGAAATCTTTGGATCACAGCTTACTTACAGCTCCCCAAAGCATATCGTCGTTAGTAACGTCCTTCATCGGCTTCTAGTGCCAAGGCATCCACCGTGCGCCCTTAATAACTTAATCTATTTGCTTTCAACTCGACAACCGTCGGTTGAAAACCCAAAATGTTATTAATCTGTGAGTGTTCTTTCGAACACTAGCGATTATTTCTTTTTGAATTCAAGCTTATTTAAAACTCTTATTCACTCGGTTTTGCTTGGTAAAATCATAAATTTTACTTACTTATCTAGTTTTCAATGTACAA